>DASWVL010000315.1:0-1635 GCA_036406255.1 Zeimonas sp. | reverse complement strand
TGGGGATCTTGTCGCCGTAGTCGATCGTGCTCATTCCGTTCGCTCCCTATGTCCGTTGCGGATTCAGACGCGGTTCCAGTCGAAGGCCGCTTTCTCGCCCTTGCCGTACAGCTTCAGTGCGCCCTTGTCGCCGACGGCATTCGGGCGGTTGAAGATCCAGTTCTGCCAGGCGGTGAGTCGCCCGAAGATGCGCGTCTCCATCGATTCCCGGCTCGCGAAGCGCAGGTTCGCTTCGAGCCCGGTGAGCGCATCGGGCGACATCGCCGCGCGCTCCTCGACCGCGATGCGGATCTCGTCCGCCCAGTCGATGTCGTCGAGCGCCGCGGTGACGAGCCCGAGCTTCTCGGCGCGCCCGGCGTCGAGCGTCTCGCCGATCGCCGCGCGCGCGGCCTCGAGCGGCTCGCGCTCCTCGTAGAAGCGGCGCTGCAGGCGCGACTGGCCGTTGACCATCGGATACCAGCCGAAGTTCGCCTCGGTGAGGATCATCTTCGGCGCCTTCTGCGGCTCGTCGGGCAGCATCAGCATGTACGCGCGGTCGGCAGCGAACGCCAGCTCGGCCAGCGTGCCGACGAAGCACGAGCCGGGCTCGATCAGCGCGTACATCGTGCGCGAGCTTACGTCCAGGCGCGCGAGCGTGCGCCGGAGCATGCCGATCGTCTCGCGAACGAACCACTGGCCCGCGTGCTTCGCGAGCGTCTCGTCCGCCTGCTTCACCGCGGCGGGGTCGCCCTCGGTGCGCAGCAGCCAGATCCCGATGTCGAGCACGTTGGTGCGCATCGACAGGATCGCGTCGTCCAGCTCGCGCGCCATCTGCAGCGGCCACCAGGCGGCGCCGGCGGCGACGATCGAGTCGACGTCCTGCGGCTGCACGTCCTGCGGCGCCTTCACGGTGAAGGTCGCGGTGCGGCGCGTGCGGTCGATTCTCACGTCGACGAAGCGGTAGTGGTAGCCGGCGTCGTCGACGCTGCGCTCGATCGGAACGAGCGCGACGCCCTTCGCGTCGGCCGGCCGATCGCTCTCGGCGGCGCGCGCCTTCGCGCGCTCGGCGACCGCCTGCGCGAACTGCTGCGGCCTGGCAAGCTCGTCGACCAGGCGCCAATCCTTCGCGCGCTGGCCGCGCACGCCTTCGGTGGTCGTGCAGAAGATGTCGGCGAGGTCGTGGCGTACCTTGCGCTTGTCGGTGACGCGCGTGAGCCCGCCGGTGCCGGGCAGCACGCCGAGCAGCGGCACCTCGGGCAGCGAGACGGCGGAAGAGCGGTCGTCGATGAGCACGATGTCGTCGCAGGCGAGCGCCAGCTCGTAGCCGCCGCCGGCGCACGAGCCGTTCAGCGCGGCGACGAACTTCAGGCCGGAGTGGCGGCTCGAGTCCTCGATGCCGTTGCGCGTCTCGTTGGTGAACTTGCAGAAGTTCACCTTCCATGCGTGGCTCGACGTGCCGAGCATGAAGATGTTCGCGCCCGAGCAGAACACGCGGTCCTTCAGGCTGGTGACGACGACGGTGCGCACCTCCGGGTGCTCGAAGCGGATTCTCTGCAGCGCGTCGTGCAGCTCGATGTCGACGCCGAGGTCGTACGAGTTCAGCTTCAGCTTGTAGCCGGGACGAATGCCCGCGTCTTCGTCGATGTCGAGCGACAG
>DASWVL010000314.1:0-4756 GCA_036406255.1 Zeimonas sp. | reverse complement strand
TGATCGTCAGGATCACGCCGAACCAGATCAGGTCCCAGCCGAAGGCCGAGATGATCGGGATCAGGATCGGCGCCGTGATGACGATGATCGACAGCGTCTCCATGAAGCAGCCGAGGAAGATCAGCAGCAGGTTGATCGCGACGAAGATCAGCCACGGCGAGACGTCGAGCCCGGCGACCGCGCGCGAGATCACCGGAGCGACCTGCGTGGTCGTCATCACGTAACCGAACACCATCGCGCCCGCGATGATCATCAGCACCATCACGCTGCCGCGGGCGGCATCCTCGAGGATGACGCGGATCTTCCGCAAGGTGAGTTCGCGGTAGATGGCGCCCGACAGCACGAGGCTGGCGAGCGTACCGAGCGCAGCCGCCTCGGTCGGCGTCGCCACGCCCTGGTAGATCGAGCCGAGGATGATCCAGATGAGCACGGCGATCGGCGCGATGTGCTTCAGCGCGACGAGCCGCTCGCGCGCGCTCACCCGCGTGTCGGCGGCGGCGGACGGCAGGGAGGCCGAACCGGCGCGCAGCGCACCGTGCACCTGGTAGACCATGAACGCGGCCATCATGATCAGACCCGGCACGATTCCCGCGATGAACAGCTTGCCGATCGACTGCTCGGCCACGATTCCGTAGACGATCATCGGGATGCTCGGCGGGATCAGGATGCCCAGCGTTCCGCCGGCCGCGACCGCGCCGCACGCGTCGCTGTCGCGGTAGCCGAATCGGCGCATCTCGTCGACCGAGAAGCGACCGATCGCGCCGGCCGTCGCCACGCTAGACCCCGAGACGGCCGCCATCACCGCGCAGGCGAGCGTCGTCGCGACCATCAGGCCGCCGGGGACGCCGTGCAGCAGCGTCGCGAGCGAAGCGTACAGCCGCGAGCCCATGCCCGACGCCGAAATGATCGCGCCCATCAGGATGAACAGCGGAACCGCCGTCAGCGTGAAGCTGGTGACCGAGCCCCATAGCGTCGGGGCGATCAGCCCGAGCGCGTCGAAGCCTCCGCCGACCAGCAGCAGCGAGACGATCGCGACGCCGAACAGGCTGAACGCGACGGGGATGCCGATCGCGAGGCACGCGATCAGCGCGGCGAACATCGCCAGACCGAGCCAGATTTCCATGGGGTTCGAGCGGCGCCGGGCGCGCCGTAGCTATCCGGCGCTCCCGCGCCGATGGTTCACCATCTCCGCAAGGTGCACGACGAGCAGCCAGGTCATGCCGAACGAGAAGAACGAATAGGGGATCCACAGCGCGATCTCGAAGAGCCCCCACGACTTCTCGCCGCTCTCGTAGGCCTCCCACCAGAACTGCGCACTGAGCCAGGCGAGCAGCGCGACGATCGCGAGCACGGCGAGGTCGGCGATCCACGCCATCGCATGGCGCAGCGCCGGCGGCACCCGCGTGACGACGAGGTCGACGCCGACGTGCGCGCCTTCGGCCAGCGCATAGGCGGCGCCGCCGAAAGCGATGAAGCCCATCAGGTAGGTCGCGACGTCGTTCACCCAGCCGGTCGTCGAGCCGAAAAGCGTGCGCGCGAGCACCTCGTAGGTGACGAGCAGCGCGATCGCGAATGCGCCGACGCCGACGAGGATTCCCGACAGTCGATTGACCGCCGCGAGCCAGCGGAACGGGGCGCGCGGACGGTGCAACGTCGTCCCGCCCGCAGCCGCACCGCTGCCGTGAGGCACGTTCACTTCGCCGCGTCGCCGCCGGCGGCCTTCAGCAGTTCCTCACCGCCGGGCACGTCGGTCTTGAACTTCTCGAAGCTGTACTGCCGGAACCAGTCCTGCCACTTCTTCCACGCCGCTTCGGTCATCTTCTCGACCTTCACGCCGTTCTTCGCGAACAGCTCGGCGACGCGCCTGTCCTCGCGCTTCGCACCTTCGAGCGCAGCCTGCTCCAGGCTCCGGCCCACCTCGACGAGGATCTTCTGCTGCTCGGGCGAGAGCTTGTTCCACGTCTTCATGCTGATCGCGATCGGCTCGATCGTGAAGTAGACGCTGTAGTCCTCGGGCGAGTTGTAGAACTTCGCGACCTCGTAGATCCGGTACGCGCCGAACGAGCCCGACGAGGTCCACATGCCGTCGAGCAGCCCGAGCTGCATCGCGCTGTAGTTCTCGGAGGACGGCATCGACACGGTCGTCGCGCCCGCCTTCTGCAGCGCGAACTCCATGAACTTGCCGGCCGCGCGCATCTTCAATCCCGAGACGTCCTTCGGCTCGTGGATCTCCTTGCCGGTGGTCGCGACCCCGCCGGAGATCTGGATCCACGACAGCGTCTTGAAGCCGTAGTCCTCGGCCTTCTTCTCGAGCTGCTTCCAAGCGTCGGAGTTGCGGAAGGCGAACACCTCGTCGTGGTTGCGCCACAGGCCGGGCAGCAGCACCATGTTCATCTGCGGGATCGCGCCCGCCGAATAGATGTACGGGTAGATCGCCAGGTCGACCGTCCCGTTCTTCAGCGCCGTATGCGTGGCGCTCGCCTTCACCAGCGACTCGGCCGGGAACATCGAGATCTTGATCTGCCCGTTCGTGCGCTTCTCGACCTCCTTGGCGAACTGGATGCCGGTGGCGATCACGTAGTCGTTCTCGTCCTGCGGCCACTGGTGCGCCATCTTCAGGTTCAGCGTCTGCGCGGCGGCGATGCCGCTGAACGTGAACGCGGCTCCCGCGACGAGCGCGGTACCGAATTTCGCGATTCGATGTCTCATGATTCCTCCTCTGTGGTTCGCCGGGCGTTCAGCCCGGACGTCGGTGCCCTCGCGTCATGCCTGCGAGAATCTGGTCGTACACCTCGGCCGGCGGCGCATCGAAGCGCGACTCGGGCAGTTCATCGAAGGCAAGCGCGAGCCGCCGCGCCGCCAGGCGCTGCAACCGATAGCGCTCGAAACGCCTGCGCCGCGCAAGCGCCGGCCTGCGCTCGAGCGCCTCGCGCAATGCGTCGTCGAGCGCCGTGTCGAGCTCGAGAAGCCCGGCGTCGTCGCCCGCCTGCACGAGCACGATGCGCGGTGCCGCCACCGAGCGACGCTGCGAGAGCGTCGACTTCAACTCGAGCGCCATGCGCCGTGCGCCGTCGAGATCGGCCTTGTTCACGACGATCAGGTCGGCGGTCTCGAGGATGCCCGCCTTCATCGCCTGGATCGCATCGCCCAGCCCGGGCATCAGCAGCAGCACCTCGACGTCGACGAGCTGGCGCACGCCGAACTCCGCCTGCCCGACGCCGACCGTCTCGACGATCACCTCGGCGAAGCCGAAGGCGTCGAGCGTGGACAGGATTTCCGGCAGGTTGTCGCCCAGTCCGTCGCGCGTGCCGCCGCTGGGGATCGAGCGCACGAAGACGCGCGGATCGTCGGCCAGCTCCTCCATGCGGATGCGGTCGCCGAGCAGCGAGCCCGAGCTGTCGGGGCTGCTCGGATCGACGGCGACGATGGCCAGCGGCGACGCCTTCTCGATGCGCACGCGCGCCAACCGTGCGATCAGCGAGCTCTTGCCCACGCCCGGAGCGCCGGTGATGCCGATGCGCGGCGCAGGCGGGACGTCCGGGGCGCGCGTTCGCAGCAGCTCGTCGACCGGCATTCGCGACGCGCGCGTGAGCGCCCGGCTCAACGCGCGTCGATCGAAGGAAGCCGGTGCCGCGTCGTTCATCGCGTACGACCCGGCAGGATCGAGTCGTGCTCGCCGAGCAGCGGCGGCGCGCGGAACGCGTCGTCGGCGTCGGAGAGCTTGATCGGATTGCCGACCACGCGCAGCGTCCCTTCGTCCAGCGGGATGTCGGCCACCATCCCCCGCGCCGCCGCCTGCTCGCTCGCCAGCGCGGTCTCCAGCGTCTCGACGCCGGCAGCAACGATGCCCAGCGGCGCGAGACGCTCGACCCAGTGCCCCGTGGTCTCGCCCATCAGCACCTCGCCGATCAAGCGCAGCACGAGCGCCCGATTCCGGCGCCGGGCCGTCATCGTCGCGAAGCGTTCGTCGTGGATCCACTGCGTCCTGCCGATCTCCGCGCAGAACGTGCGCCAGAAATCGTCGTGCGTGATGAAGAGCGTCAGCCATCCATCGGCGGTGCGGAAGATCTGCGCGGGAACGATGTACGGATGCGCCGAAGCGGGATAGCGCTCGGCGCGCTCGCCCGCGTTCAGCCAGGCGCCGGCGAGGTAGTTCATCTGCGAGAGCATCACGTCGTACATCGCGATGTCGACCTGCCCCCCCTGCCCCTGCACGAGCTTGGCGAGCAGGCCGACGGCGCCCATGATCCCGGCCGAGTTGTCGACCGCCGAATAGCCGGTCTTCGTCGGCGGGCCCGAAGGATCGCCGGTGAGGGACATCACGCCGGTGAGCGCCTGGATCACGTAGTCGTAGGCCGGACGCTCGGCATAGGGGCTGTCGAGCCCGTAGCCGGTGAGCGCGACGCAGACGATGTGCGGGTTGAACTCCTTCAGATGCTCGTAGGTGAGGCCGAGCTTGCGGATCGCCTTTGGTCGCAGGTTCGTGACGACCCCGTGCGAATCGCGGACCAGCTCGGCGAGCTGGCCGCGGCCTTCGTCCGAAGCGAGGTCGAGCACGACGCTGCGCTTGCCGCGGTTCAGGCTCGCGAAATACGCGTTATGCGGGCCGACGCGGTGCGGACTGATGCGGCGCGCGATGTCGCCGCCCGGCGGCTCGACCTTGATGACGTCGGCGCCGAGGTCGGCGAGCAGCATCCCGCAGTACGGGCCCATCAGCATGTGCCCGATCTCGATGATCCGCTTGCCGCTCAGCGGA
>DASWVL010000313.1:0-1537 GCA_036406255.1 Zeimonas sp. | reverse complement strand
GCCAGCGCGTCGGTGCTCGTGCTGTTCGTCGTCTCGATGGCGGCGCACTACGTGCTCACCGGGCTC
Source organism: Zeimonas sp. (assembly GCA_036406255.1). Classification (GTDB taxonomy): domain Bacteria; phylum Pseudomonadota; class Gammaproteobacteria; order Burkholderiales; family Burkholderiaceae_E; genus Zeimonas. The sequence continues at coordinate 1,471 of DASWVL010000313.1, read as the reverse complement.
GGCCTCGTCTTCTTCGGCGGCGAGGGGCTGCGCGCCAACGCCTTCTCCGACGCGAGCTTCAGCGCCGGCGTGCTGGACGTGAGCGCGCAGAGCCTCGTCGTCGTCGTCGCGACCCTCGTCGTCATGGCGGCGCTGTGGCTGTTCTTCGAGCGCACGCTGTACGGCAAGGCGCTGCGCGCCACCGCGATCAACCGCGTCGGTGCGCGGCTGGTCGGCGTTCGCACCGAGCTGTCGGGAAGCCTGAGCTTCGTGCTCGCCGCGTTCATCGGCGCGCTGTCGGGGATCCTGATCGCACCGATCACCACGATCTACTACGACACCGGGCTGATGATCGGGCTGAAGGGCTTCGTCGGCGCCATCCTCGGCGGGATGGCGAGCTATCCGCTCGCGGCGCTCGGCGCGATCGGCGTCGGCCTGCTCGAATCGTTCTCGTCGTTCTGGGCGAGCGCGCTGAAGGAGAGCATCGTCTTCACCGTCATCATCCCGGTGCTCGTCTGGCGCTCGCTCACCTCGCGCCACCACGTGGAGGACGAGGAGGAATGACGCGCGCGCGCTGGCCGTTCCTCGCGTTCGTGCTCGCCGTCGCGGCCGCGCCGTGGGTCGTGCCGCCCTTCTACGTCACGCTGCTGAACTACATCGGGCTCGCCGGGCTCGTCGTGCTCGGCCTCGTGCTGCTCACCGGCATCGCCGGGATCGTCTCCTTCGGCCAGCAGGCCTTCGTCGGCATCGCCGCGTACACCACCGCGCTGCTCACCACCGCGATGGGCTTCTCGCCGTGGGTGGCGCTGTTCGCTTCGCTCGCCGTCGTCGGCGCCTTCGGCCTGCTGCTCGGCGCGATCACGCTGCGGCTGTCGGGCCACTACCTGTCGATCGCGACGATCGCGTGGGGCATCGCGATCTACTACGTGTTCGGCAACCTGCCCGGCCTCGGGCAGTACAGCGGCATCGACGAGCTACCGCCGATCTCGCTGTTCGACTGGCCGCTCGACGCCGCGCCGCGCATCTACTACCTGATCTGGACGATCACGATCCTCGCGATCGTCGCCGCGACGAACCTGCTCGATTCGCGCGCCGGAAGGGCGTTGCGCGCGCTGCGTTTCCGCAGCGTGATGGCCGAGAGCTTCGGCATCGACACCGCGCGCCTGAAGGTGCTCGTCTTCCTCTACGCGGCGCTGCTCGCCGGCGTCTCGGGCTGGCTGCACGCCCATTTCCTGCGCTTCGTCAGCCCGCACGCGTTCGGTGTGAACGCCGGCATCGACTACCTGTTCATGGCGGTGATCGGCGGCGCGAACCAGGTCTGGGGCGCGCTGATCGGTGCGTCGGTGCTGACGCTGCTGCGCGAGTGGCTGAAGGACCTGCTGCCGGCGGCGATCCAGCGCACGGGCAACTACGAGATCGTCGTCTTCGGCGTGCTGATGCTGCTGCTGCTGCAACGCACGCGCAACGGCATCGCGCCGGCGGTCGCGCGCTG
>DASWVL010000312.1:0-2668 GCA_036406255.1 Zeimonas sp. | reverse complement strand
GCCCGCCTCGCGATCCTCGCGTCGGCGGCGATGTTCGTCGCGATCGCCGAAGTGCTGTTCTGGGACGAGTTCTCGGTGCGCTTCAACTTCATCGCCGTCGACTACCTGGTCTACACGACCGAGGTCGTCGGCAATATCCGGGAATCGTATCCGTTGGCAACGCTGCTGACGGTCGTCGCCGCCGCCGGTGCGGGCGTCGCGCTGCTGCTCGTGCGATCGTTTCCGCTGCAGCTGCAACCGGCATGGCCGTTGCGCACGCGCGTGGCCGTCTCGTTGGCGGCGATCGCCGTAGCCGTGCTCGCCGGGCGCGCGGCGATCGGGGTCAACGACGACGCACCGACAGCGCCGTCGCTGCGCACCGACGTGCGTGCGCAGGAGCTTGCCCGCAACGGGCCGGCGAGTTTCGTCGCCGCGTTCCGCGACAACGAACTGTCGTTCCGTCGCTTCTACGCGACGATCGACGACGCCCGCGCGCTTCGGCTCGCCGGACCGTGGCCGCGGCAGCCGGCGGCGCCTTCCCTCGAACGCGTCGCCGGGAGAGCGCTGCCGGCGCGGCCGCGGCACGTCGTCGTGATCCAGGTCGAGAGCCTGAGCGCCGACTACCTGGGCGTCTTCGGCAACCCGAAGGGTCTCACGCCGAATCTCGATCGCATCGCGCACGAGGGCGTCTCGTTCACCGAGCTGTATGCGACCGGCACCCGCACGGTTCGCGGCCTCGAAGCGCTGTCGACGGGGCTGCCGCCGCTGCCGGGCCAGTCGATGGTGCGCCGTCCCGGCAGCGTCGGGCTGCAGACGCTCGGCGCGGTGCTGCGCGAGCACGGATTCGACGCGACCTTCCTGTACGGCGGCTACGGCTACTTCGACAACATGAACGCGTTCTTCGGTGCGAACGGATACCGGGTACGCGACCGCAGCGACATTCCGGGCGATCGCATCGGCTTCGCCAATGTCTGGGGCATCGCGGACGAATACCTGTTCGACGACGCGCTCGAACAGATGGATCGGGCGGCGAGTCGGGGGCGTCGGCAGCTGCTGCACGTGATGACGACGTCGAATCACCGGCCGTACAGCTATCCGGAGGGACGCATCGACATCCCTTCGAAGACCGGACGCAGCGGTGCCGTGAAGTACACCGACTGGGCGATCGGCCGTTTCCTGCAGGCGGCGCGCGCGCATCCGTGGTTCGAGCAGACGCTTTTCGTCATCGTCGCCGACCACTGCGGCTCGGTCGCCGGCAGGACGCGCATCCCGCCGCAGCGCTACCGGATCCCGGCGATCCTCTACTGGCCCGGCCATCTCGCACCGCGCGAGATCTCCGCGCTGTCGAGCCAGATCGACCTGCCCCCGACGATCACCGCCTTGCTGGGGATCGACGAGGGCGGCCGCTTCTTCGGGCAGGACCGTCTCGTCCCCCGTCCGCAGGAGCGGGCTTTCCTCGGGAACTACCAGGAGATCGGCCTGCTCACGCCCGGCGAGCGCGGCGAGCGCGGCGAGCGCGACCTCGTCGTCCTGTCGCCGCGCCGTCGCATCGAGCAATACCGGATCGCGAGCGATGGCAGCCAGCGTGCCGTTGCGGTCGACCCCGCGAAGGCCGAGCAAACGATCGCCCAATACCAGTTCGCCGACACGCTGGTGCGGGCGGGCCGTTATCGCCCGGGTCCGCGCGTCGATCCCGTGCTGCGGCTCGAAACCGCGAAGCTGCAGTGACCGACCTTCGTCGCGTGCAATGACGCGGATGGACGTGGACGCCGGCCACGCGCAGCCGGGCGGCGGTCGCCGGGCGGCGCATGCCGTCCTCGCCGGATTCGCCTTCGCGGCGATCGCATTGCTCGCGCTCTTCGAGTGGGTCCCGATCGACCTGCACGTGCAGCGTGCACTCTTCGATCCGGTGCCGGGCGACTTTCGCTGGCATCGCGATCCTCGTCTCGAGTATTGGCTGCACATCCAGGCGCGGCGAGCGCTCTATCTCTTTCCGGCGATCGCGGGGCTCGGCTGGATGATCGAGTCGTGGGCGTCGCGTCGCGCGACGCCGCTGCCGCGACGGCGGCTCGCGGCGTCGCGCGCCCGACGCTGGCGTTTCGTGCTCGTCGCGCTGCTGCTGGCGCCGACCGCGGTGTCGCTCGCCAAGCAGCTGACCGACCGGCCGTGTCCGTGGGACCTCGCCGAGTTCGGGGGCGGCGTGCGCCGCTACGGGCTGTTCGAGCCGGCGCCGGCAGGATCGAAGGCGCTCGCCTGCTTCCCCGCCGGGCACGCTTCGGGGGGTTTCGCGCTGTTCGCGTTCGCGCTTGCGGCGGCGGGAGCCGGAGAGGGGGCCGGCGGGGTCGGTAGCGCTCCGGCGCACCGGCGACGCAAGGCGTTCCTCGCCTGGTTCACGGCGTCGGCCGTCCTCGGGACGCTGCTCGGCGTGGTGCGCGTGCTCCAGGGCGCGCATTTCGTCTCGCACGTGCTGTGGTCGGCGTGGCTCGTCTGGCTCGTGCAGTGGTCGCTCGCGCGCTGGATGCTGCGAGCGCCGGAATGCAGGCTCCGCTCAGCGATCGGGGCCGCGGGGCCGTCCGCGGGTGCGGCGGGCGGCTGACGCCTGGCGCAACGCATTGCGCAGCGCGACCGCCGCCTCGCCGATGTCGGTGCGCTGGCGCAGCAGCACCGAGGTCGCGCCGAGCGCCGGCAG
>DASWVL010000311.1:0-3310 GCA_036406255.1 Zeimonas sp. | reverse complement strand
GTGCGGGGTCGCCGGGGGCGGGGTCGCCGGGGACGGGGTCGCCGGGTGCGGGGTCGCCGGGGACGGGGTCGCTGGGGACGGGGTCGCCGGGGACGGGGTCGCCGGGGATGGGGTCGCCGGGGATGGGGTCGCCGGGGACGGTGCCCGGGCCGCCGGTGCCCGGACCGGTTGCGTGGCTGTCGTCCGCCGGATCCCCCGGCGGCGTCCCGGGAGCGAGTTGCTCGAGGACGGGCAGAAGAGCCCCGTCCCGATTCCGTTTCTCGTTCGGAGAGACCGGGGCGGGCAGGCCTGCTTCGTTGGCAAAGAAGCGCGGCCACGTGCCGACGAGGGCGCCCATTTCGCTCGAAGCATCCGGATTCGCGGAGCTTTCGATCGCCGGCAGCACCTCCTGCGCGCGTCGATCGCGGTCCCCGGCGGAGGAACCGACGGATCCGGAGGTCGCCGGGGCCGCCGGAGACGAAGTGCCACCGGATGCGGTCGGCGCACGCTCGCCCTCGACGGGCGGATCGAATGCGTCGGCCGTTCCCGCGCCCGGGTTCCCGCGCGCGCCATCGCTGCCCATGGTCGCGGACTGTGCCTTGACGGTGGGCGTCGACCGGTTCTGCCCGGCGGTGCCGGCCCTCGACGTCCGGCCCGTCGTGCGCTCTGTCGGCGCGGACAGGCTGATCGGCGGCAGTACCGGGCCCCTTTCGGTTGGATGCGGCGGCGCATCGGGGCCCTCCGCCGACGCTGCCTGTCCGGTCCCCACCTCGACCTCGCCGGCGTTGGTGAGCAGCACGATGCGGCCCTGCGTCACGGCGACACGCAACCCGGCGCGCGGGCCCGGGGCGCAAAGCGGGTCGCATACCGTCTGCTCGGCGACATACTCGGTGCCACGAACGCCGACCGTCGCCGTCGGCGTCTTCATCCGGTACTCGTCGTGGTTCGCCTTGCCGATCACGCCGGTGAGCGTGCGCAGGGCGCCGCGCAACAGGAAGAAGAACGCACGCCGGTCGTCTCGCTCGAAGCGGTACTCGTCGATGCGGAAAACCGTTGCGGGTTGCAGTGCGACGATCGAGCCGTCGCTGAACCGGATCTGCACGCGACCGTCGTCGCCGGTGCGGATCAAATCGCCGCGCCGGATCTCGGTGCCCGCGCTGACCGCGGTGATCGAGAAAGCACCGGGCGTCGCGCGCTCGAGCATCACGCGTCCTGCGACGACGAGGGCACGCCCGTCTTCGGCAACGGCCGAACCGATCGCGGCGAACAGCCCGAGGAGGAGGGCGAGCGCGCGGATCATCGGAAGCGATATCGCAGGAGGACGCCGGCCTGCGTGCGCCGGAAGTCGTTCGGAGCGACGTTCGAACGGCTGCGCGTCCAGGTGATCTCCGGGGCAACGGTCCATTTGGCCGAAAGCGCGCGTTCCGCGCCTACGCGAAGATCGGCCTGCCGGTCGTGGCGAACGACGCCGAAGAACGGCTCGATCGCATCGAACTCGCGGGTCTCCCAGGAAAGCGACGCGAAGCCCCTCCACTGCCCGCCAAGGGCGCGACTGTACGCCGCGCGCAGCGCCCGGTAGTCGTACGAGAGGTTGCCGAACCCGCGTCGCGAACGCTCGCGTCCGCCCGACACGCTGGCGAGGACGATCGGTCGTGTCGGACCGTCGAGCACGCGTGCGAGCGTCAGCCCCAGGCCCGATCGCCGCGCGTCCCGTGACGATTCGTGCGGGAAGTCGAACTCGAAATGCTGGCCGTAGACGCCGACGCGGGTGCGCCGGTCGAGATCGCATTGCCATTGGACGAGCGCCCCTGCGGCATCGCGGAAACCCGCGCCGCCGAGCTCGAGGTGCTGGGCCTGGATGAGCATGTCGATCCGGTGACAACCGCGTCGAAAGGCGAAACCCGAATTCAGGTCGAACTGGTCCTGATCGAGTGTATGTGCGGACGGATAGCGTCTGGTTGCCGCACGCCCGCCGACGGTCCACTGCCAAGCGCCGCCGATCGGCACGGTCCAGTCGGCTGCCAGCGCGGCACCGATCGCGGCGCTTTCCCGCGGCCGACTGACCGCGAGCGGGACGACGGCAGTCCCGTCGGCAAGCACCCAGCGTCCGGATGCGCTGCCGAAGTTCGCATTCGAGTCGTAGCCGCTCTCGATCTCGGCCCAGGCGACGAAGCGGGGTTCGCCACGGCGCTCGAGCGAGCGGATGGCATCGAGGTATCGGCCGATCACCCGGCGCACTTCCTCGGGGATCGCGCGGGCCGACACCGCTTCGAATTCCCGGCGGGCGTTCTCGTGCTCGCGAAGTGCGAAGTACGCGCGCGCGAGCTCGGCGCGCGCTTGCAGGAAGTCGGGTCGGACGATCAGTACGCGTTCCAGCGCGAGCACGGCGCGGCCGGGTCGACCGGAATCGAGCGCCGCGAGCCCGAGCAGGTAGTCGAACTCCGGATCCCCGCCGTAGTCGCCGACGCGAGGCTCGAGCGCCTGCCACGCGCGCTCGGCCTCGCCTGCGCCGATCCACTGCTGCGCGACGCGCAGCAGTTCGGCGAGTGTGCCCGGCGCCGATGGCGGGGCGGGCGCCGGCGTCTGGACACCGTCGGCAAGCCCCCGCTGTTCCTGCGCCGCGGCCGGCGTCGACATCGTGGCGAGTGTGGCGAGTGCGGCGAGTGCGGCGAGTGCGACCGGCGCGGCGCGCGTGCGCGCGCGCCTCATGCGGATTCGACGAGCTCGCCGCGCAGCGAGTGCGTGCGTGCCTCGGTGATGCGCACGTCGACGAAGCGGCCGACCTGCGCGTGCGGACCCGCGAAATTGACGACGCGGTTGTTCGACGTTCGTGCGGCGAGCTCCGACCGGTCGCGTCGCGCGAGACCTTCGACGAGAACGCGCTGCACGCTGCCGATCATCGATTCGCCGATCGCGCGTGCGTGCGCGTCGTTGACCGCCTGCAGCCGCTGCAGTCGCTCGAGCTTCTCGGCGTGCGGCGTTTCGTCGGGCAGGTCGGCCGCGGGCGTTCCCGGGCGGGGGCTGTAGACGAAGGAGAACGACGCGTCGAAGCCGATCTCCTCGACCAGATGCAGCGTCTTCTCGAAGTCGGCGCGCGTCTCGCCGGGAAAGCCGACGATGAAGTCGGAACTGAGGCAGAGGTCGGGACGCGCGGCGCGCAGCCGGCGGACGATCGACTTGTATTCGAGCACGGTGTAGCCGCGCTTCATCGCCGCCAGGATGCGGTCGGAGCCCGACTGCACCGGCAGGTGCACGTGCGCCGCGAGCTTCGGCAGCCGCGCGTGGGCGTCGATGAGCCGCTGGCCGAATTCCTTCGGATGCGAGGTCGTGT
>DASWVL010000310.1:0-14214 GCA_036406255.1 Zeimonas sp. | reverse complement strand
GAGCTGTGCTTCGCCGCCATCGTCGAGCTGAAGCGGCAGGGGATGGCGGTGTTGCTCGTCGAGCAGAACACGCATCGCGCGCTCGCTGCCGCCGACCGCGTCTACGTGCTCGCATCGGGGCGCATCGTCTACGAAGCGTCGGGCGAGCAGGCCCGACGCGATCCGTCGCTCGTCGACTCGTTCCTCGGCATGGCCGAGGCGGACGATGCGTGAATCCGGGTGGCGAGCACCGCGGCGCGCACCACATTCTCAGGAGGTTTGCATGACGGATCTCGCAACTCCCGCCGGCCCGCGTATCGTGCGCGCGCCGCGCGGGGATCGGCTCACCGCACGCAGCTGGCTCACCGAAGCGCCGCTGCGCATGCTGATGAACAATCTCGACCCCGAAGTCGCCGAGCGCCCCGACGATCTCGTCGTCTACGGCGGGATCGGCAAGGCGGCGCGCAACTGGGCGTGCTTCGAAGCCATCGTCGAGACGCTCGCGCGGCTGGAGGCCGACCAGAGCCTGCTGATCCAGTCGGGCAAGCCGGTCGGCGTGTTCCGCACGCATGCGGACGCGCCCCGCGTGCTGATCGCCAATTCGAACCTCGTGCCGCGCTGGGCCGATTGGGAGCACTTCAACGAACTGGACCGCAGGGGCCTGATGATGTTCGGCCAGATGACCGCCGGTTCGTGGATCTATATCGGCAGCCAGGGCATCGTGCAGGGCACCTACGAGACCTTCGCCGAAGCCGGTCGCCAGCACTACGGGGGCGACTGGAGCGGCAAGTGGATCCTGACTGCCGGGCTCGGCGGAATGGGCGGCGCACAACCGCTGGCGGCGACGATGGCGGGAGCGTCGATGCTCGCAATCGAATGCGATCCGACGCGCATCGACATGCGGCTGCGAACCGGCTATCTCGACGAGCGTGCCGCCACGATCGACGAAGCGTTCGCGATCCTGCAGCGGGCCGCGACGCAGGGTCGCGCCGTTTCGGTGGGCGTGCTCGGCAACGCGGCCACGCTGGTGGCGCAGATTCTCGAGCGCGCGCGGGACGGCGCGATGCGGCCCGCGCTCGTCACCGACCAGACCTCGGCGCACGATCCGGCCAACGGCTACCTGCCGGAGGGTTGGCCGCTCGAGCGCTGGTTCGATGCGCGGCGCAACGATCCGAAAGCGGTTGCCGCGGCCGCGCGCGAGTCGATCGCGAAGCACGTTCGCGCGATCCTCGGTTTTCGCGCGATGGGCATTCCCTGCGTCGACTACGGCAACAACCTGCGCCAGGAGGCGAAGAACGCCGGTGTGGAGGACGCCTTCGACTACCCGGGTTTCGTACCGGCCTACGTGCGCCCGCTCTTCTGCGTCGGCAAGGGGCCGTTCCGCTGGGCGGCTCTGTCCGGAGATCCGCAGGACATCGCGCGTACCGACGCCAAGATGCGCGAGCTGTTCCCCGAGGACCGGTCGCTGAACCAGTGGCTCGACATGGCGCGCGATCGCATCCGCTTCCAGGGACTTCCCGCACGCATCTGCTGGATCGGGCTCGGCGAACGCCATCGCGCGGGGCTCGCATTCAACGAGATGGTGCGCCACGGCGAGCTGAAGGCGCCGATCGTGATCGGACGAGACCATCTCGACAGCGGATCGGTGGCGAGCCCCAACCGCGAGACCGAAGGCATGCGCGACGGTTCGGACGCCGTGTCCGACTGGCCGCTGCTGAACCTGCTGCTGAACACCGCGAGCGGCGCGACCTGGGTGTCGTTCCATCACGGAGGTGGCGTCGGCATGGGCTATTCGCAGCACGCGGGGATGGTCGTCGTCTGCGACGGAACCGACGCGGCGGCACGCCGCATCGAGCGCGTGCTGTGGAACGATCCCGCCAGCGGCGTGATGCGGCATGCCGATGCCGGGTACGAGGATGCGATCGCCTGTGCACGTCGCAATGGCCTCGACCTGCCGATGATCCGTTGACGAACGGGGGGAAGCGTCATGCAGCCGTATCGATTCCGCCCGGGCCCGTCGCCGCTGCTCGTCTCGATCCCGCATCTGGGCAACTTCGTCCCGGAGCCGATCGCCGCGCGGATGACGCCGGTCGCGCGCACGCTGGCCGACACCGACTGGCATCTGGATCGGCTCTATGATTTTCTCGACGAGATCGGCGCGTCGGTGCTCGAGGCGACGCATTCGCGCTACGTCATCGACCTGAATCGCCCCCCGGACGACGAGAGCCTCTACCCCGGCCGCGTGACCACGGGCCTCGTTCCCGTCGAGACCTTCGCCGGCGAGCCGATCTGGCTCGACGGCGAGCGACCCGACGCAGGCGAGATCGACATGCGTCGCGAACAGTACTGGAAGCCGTATCACGAGCGGCTTCAGCGCACGCTCGAAGACCTGCGCGCACGCCACGGCGTTGCGCTGCTGTGGGATGCGCACTCGATCCGCTCGGTCGTGCCGCGCCTGTTCGACGGCAGGCTGCCCGACTTCAATCTCGGCACCGCCGACGGCCGCTCCTGCGATCCGGCAATCGCCGTTCGGCTGGCCGGAATCGCCGATGCGGCCGAAGGTTTCAGCTCGGTGCTCGACGGACGCTTCAAGGGCGGCTACATCACGCGGCGCTACGGGCAGCCGCGGCAAGGCGTGCACGCGGTACAGCTCGAGCTTGCACTGGCCACGTACATGGACGACGGGCCGCCGTACGAGTTCCAGGACTCTCTCGCGCGCGTCGTCCGGCCGCATCTGCGGGCGATGCTGCAGGCGATGCTCGATCACGCACGATGAAGCGCTATTTCGCCCCGCATGCACTGCTGCCGGACGGCTGGCGGCGCAACGTCCGCATCGACGTCGACGATGCCGGCGACATCGCGGCGGTGCAGCCGGACCCGGTTGGCGCCCCTGCGCCGGGGAGCGAGGACGAAAGGCTCGCCGGACCCGTGCTGCCCGGAATGGCGAACCTGCATTCCCACGCCTTCCAGCGCGCGATGGCGTCGCTCGCCGAGACGCGAGGCCCCGGGGAGGACGACTTCTGGAGCTGGCGCGACTGGATGTACCGGTTCGTCGAGCGGCTGACACCCGCGGATGCGTCCGCGATCGCGCGCTTCCTGTACGTCGAGATGCTGCGCAACGGGTACACCGCGGTCGCGGAGTTCCACTACGTGCACAACCGTCCGGACGGCACTGCGTACCCGGAACGCGCCGAGATGCTGTTGCAGCACCTGGCGGCCGCGCGCGATGCGGGCATCGCGGTCACGCTGCTGCCGTCGTTGTACCGCTGGTCGAACTTCGGCTCGCTGCCGCTCGCGTCGCGGCAACGCCGCTTCGCTACCGATCCGGCGGCGGTGCTCGAGATGGTCGAGGCGGCGCGCCGTGCCGCTGCCGGCGATGCCGACGTGCGTGTCGGCGTCGCTCCGCACTCGCTGCGCGCCGCCGATCGCGCGTCGATCGAGGAACTGCTCGCGGGAATCGGCGCCATCGACGCGACGGCGCCGATCCACGTGCATGCCGCCGAGCAGGAGAGGGAGGTTGCCGACAGCATCGCGTCCACCGGCCGACGCCCGGTGCAGTGGCTGCTGGAGAACCTGCCGGTCGACCGGTGCTGGTGCCTCGTGCACGCCACGCACATGACCGATGCGGAGACGACGGCCCTCGCGCGCAGCGGCGCGGTCGCGGGGTTGTGTCCGAGCACCGAGGCGAATCTCGGCGACGGCCTGTTTCCGGTTCTCGCGTACCGCGCAGCCGGTGGCGCGTACGGCATCGGAGGCGACAGTCACGTCTCGCGCGACCCGGCGGAAGAGTTGCGCTGGCTCGAGTACGGGCAGCGACTGTCGCTGCGGCGACGCAACCTGATCGTCTGCGCCCCTGCCTCGCCGGCACAGGGAACCGCGGTCGGCAGCACGTTGTGGGCCGAGGCCGCGGCCGGGGGCGCCCGCGCCATGGGTCGGGCGATGGGTGCGATCGCCCCCGGCCTTCGCGCCGATCTCGTCGAACTCGACGCGCAGGCTCCCGATCTGCATGCGCGTGCGGGCGACGCGATCGCGAACGCGCTGTTGTTCTCGGGCTCCACCGCGTTGGTCCGCAACGTGATGGTCGCAGGACGCTGGGTGGTGCGCGATCGTCGTCACCGTCTCGACGACGACGTCGACCGTGATTACCGGGGGGCGCTCGCCCGCCTGCTCGCCGCCGCCTGAACGCCGCGCGACATCGACCGCTTCACGCGCGGTTCACCAGCACGATTCCGCTTGCGATCAGCGCGAGCGCTATACCGAGCGACGCCCCGATCGGCTCGTCGAGCAGCACCGCCCCGGCGAGTACGCCGAACAGCGGCGTGAGGAAGGTGAACGCATGCAGCGTCGTCGCGCGGTAGTGCGCGACCAGCCAGAACCAGGCGAGGTAGCTCGCGCAGGCGATGACGACGGTCTGGAACGCGAGCGAAGCCCAGACGATCGGCGACGGGGCAAACACGCCGGGCTCGCCGAAGGCGTACGACAGCGCAACGAGCACGACGGCCGAGATCCCGAGCTGGTACAGCAAGGTCAGCTCGGGGCGCGCACGGCGCAGCGCGCTCGCCTTGATGACGATCGTCGTCGCGGCCCAGAAGAACGCCGCGGCCAGGCACAGCGCGTCGCCGAGCAGCGCGGAGCCGTCGTTCGAGCCGAGGCGCCCGCCGAAGGCGACGACGAGGCCGGTGAAGGCGGCGGCGAGCCCGAGCGTCTTCTGCCGCGTGAGCCGGTCGCCGGGCACGAAGGCGTGCGCACCGAGCGCAACGAAAAACGGCGCCGCATAGAGCAGCAGCACCGCGCGCACCGCGGTCGTGTGGACCAGGCCGATGAACAGGCAGACGAACTCGGCCGCGAAGAGCACGCCGACGATCACGCCCGGAACGATCGTCTCCTCGCGCTCGCGCATCGGAACACCGCGCCGGAGGATCCACGCCGACAGCAGCAGCGTCGCGCCGATCGATCGCAGCGCGGCCTGCCAGACTGGAGAGATGCCCGTGTTGCCCACTTTCGTCGCAACCTGTCCGAGTCCCCAGATCAGGCACAGGACGATCTGCGTGGCGATGGCGCGCGGCGGGAGGGTGCTCGAGTCGGTCACCGCGGCGTTATACCCGAACTGCGCGTAGCATTGCCCGCGATGCCCGCGCGAAGTCTCGAGGCCGCCGCGCGCCACGACCTTGCCGCGCTGCACGACGCGCTGCAACGCTGCCGCGAGTGTCCGCTCGGCTGCTTCGCCACGCAGGGGGTCGCCGGAGAAGGGTCGTTGAGCCCGGCGCTGATGCTCGTCGGCGAGGTGCCCGGCGACCAGGAAGACCTGCAGGGGCATCCGTTCGTCGGTCCGGCCGGGAAGCTGCTCTTTCGCGCCACCGACTCGCTGGGCTGGCCGCGCGAAGCGCTGTTCGTCACGAATGCCGTCAAGCACTTCAAGTTCGAGCTGCGCGGCAAGCGGCGAATCCACAAGACGCCGTCGCAGCGCGAGGCGGCTGCATGCCTGCACTGGCTCGAGGACGAGATCGGATTGGTGCGCCCGCACGCGGCGGTCGCGCTCGGAGCCACCGCTGCGCGATCGCTCGTGGGCCGTGGCGTGGCGGTCACGCGCGAGCGGGGCCGGTGGCTGCGGCGCGCCGACGAGCTTCGCGTGCTGGTCACGCTGCACCCGTCGGCGCTGTTGCGAATGCGTGGCGAGGAGCGTGAGGCGGCGTACGAGCAGTGGCTCGCCGACCTGCGCCAGGCCGACGCGACGGTTTCCGCCTGGTCGGGAGGATGAGCTTGCCGGGCAGGCGCGCGAAGGGGCGCGGTTCAGCGGCGTTCCAGCAGCGAACGCATCTGCGCAATCTCCTCGCGCTGCGATTGCACGATCGTGTCGCACAGAGCGCGGATCTCCGGGTCGGTCAGCGCCGATCGCTCGCACATCAGGATCGCGCCGGAATGATGGGGAATCATCGATCGCAGGAATTGCTCGTCGCCGATCAGCGCCTGGCTTCGCATGCCGTAGAAAGCGAGCAGGAAGATCGCCACCGCCGCAATCGCGACGAGTGCGTTCGCGCCGGGCGAGGGAAACATCGATCGCATCGAGACGAGCATCACGAGTGCCATCGGGGCGACCATCATCGCGGTCATGTAGACGTTCCCCAGGTTCAGGTAGAAGTGATCCAGCGTCGCGATCATCGTGTACATCACGAGATACATGACGACGAAGTTGACCGCGAGCGTGAGCGCCCAGGTGCCGTAGGAACCTTTCGTGGAGTGCTGTCCGTGTCGCTGCATCTGACTCTCCGGGACGCTTCGTTCAGCAAGCGACGCTCCACCGTCCCTGCACGCCGGGCGTCGTCGCCCGGACGTGCCGCGATGCCGACGGTTCATTCTGGAAGTTCCCCTGTTGCGCGGCATTCGCCGGTCTGTAACATTGGCGCCTCATCCTGAGGCCGCCCAACCGGGCTGCCCGGCATGGGCGCCGGTGTGAAATCGAGGGAGAACTCCAATGAACGAAAGGCAAGGTCGGGGCGCGGTCGCACGGGCGCGCACCTCGCTGGTGGCCATGACGCTGATGGGCGCTTCGCTCGCCTGGACGTCGGCGGGCGCCGTCACCGAGATCCAGTGGTGGCATTCGATGACGGGCGCGAACAACGACCGCATCAACAGCCTCGCCGAGCGCTTCAGCAAGAGCCAGTCCGACTACAAGGTCACCGCCGTCTACAAGGGCGGCTACCCCGAGTCGATGACGCAGGCGATCGCCGCGTACCGTGCCGGCAACGCGCCGCACATCGTGCAGGTGTTCGAGGTGGGCACCGCGACGATGATGGCCGCCAAGGGTGCGATCGTTCCGGTCGAGAAACTGATGAAGGACGCCGGCGAGAAGTTCGACCGCACCGCGTACGTGCCTGCCGTGGCCGGCTACTACACGACGCGCAAGGGCGAGATGCTCTCGTTCCCGTTCAACAGCTCGACCACCGTCTTCTACTACAACAAGGACGCCCTCAGGAAGGCGGGCGTCGAGAAGGCGCCCGAGACCTGGAGCGAGGTCGCTGCAGCGGCCGCGAAGGTCAAGGCGTCGAACGCCGCCTCTTGTCCGTACACGTCGAGCTGGGCGAGCTGGGTGCACATGGAAAGCTTCTCGGCGTGGCACAACACGCTGTTTGCCACCGAGAACAACGGCTTCGCAAGCCTGAAGGCACGCCTGGCGGTGGACAAGCCACTGTTCGAGCGGCACCTGACCAACCTGCTCGAATGGTCGAAACAGGGCCTGTTCGTCTACCCCGGGCGCACCACCGAGGGGGATGCCAAGTTCTACAGCGGCGAGTGCGCGATGTTCACCGGCAGCTCCTCCGCCTACGGAAACATCAAGCGCAACGCGAAGTTCGACTTCGGCATCTCGAAGCTTCCGTACTACCCGGACGTGCCCGGCGCGCCGCAGAACACCGTGATCGGTGGCGCGAGCCTGTGGGTGATGAGCGGCAAGTCCGCCGACGAGTACAAGGGAATCGCGAAGTTCTTCACGTTCCTGTCGTCGCCCGAGATCCAGGCGGAATGGCATCAGGCCACCGGTTATCTTCCGCTGACGATCGCCGCCTACGAGTTGACGAGGAAAACGGGCTTCTACGAGAAGAACCCGGGAACCGACGTGCCGGTGCAGCAGATGATCGTCAAGACCACCGACAAGTCGCGCGGCGTGCGGCTGGGCAACATGGTGCAGATCCGCGACATCATCCACGAGGAGCTCGAGGCGATGCTCGCCGGCAAGCAGGATCCGAAGACGGCACTGGCGAACATGAAGCGTCGTGGCGACGAGCAGCTCGTGCGCTTCGAGCGCACCGCGCGGGAGTAAGGCGCCCTGGAAAAGCGCGTCCTCTTCGGTGCGGCCGGGTGGCTCCCGGCCGCGCTGCTCCTGCCGCAGCTGGCGATCGTCCTGGTCTTCTTCTACTGGCCGGCGCTGCAGGCGCTGTTCCAGTCGGTGTTCATCCAGGACGCCTTCGGGGGAAGCCTGCAGTTCGTCGGGCTGGAGAACTTCGAGTACCTATTCTCCGACGAGCTCTACCTGTACTCGTTCCAGGTGACGGCGGTGTTCTCGATCGCCGTCACCGCAATCGGGCTCACGCTGAGCCTCGCGCTTGCGTACTTCGCCGACCGCGCGATCCGCGGTGCCTATGCGTTCCGAACGCTGCTGATCGTCCCCTATGCGGTTGCGCCGGCGATCGCCGGCGTTCTGTGGATCTTCCTGTTCAACCCCACGCTCGGCATCGTTTCGCACTGGCTTCGCGCGGCCGGCATCGACTGGAACCACGTGCTCAACGGCGGACAGGCGATGATCCTGATCGTGATCGCGGCCGTCTGGAAGCAGATCAGCTACAACTTCATCTTCTTCCTCGCCGGGCTGCAGTCGATCCCGAAATCGCTGATCGAGGCCGCGGCGATCGACGGCGCGGGCGCATGGCGCACGTTCCGCTCGGTGATCTTTCCGTTGCTGTCGCCCACGACCTTCTTCCTGCTCGTCGTCAACGTGGTCTATGCGTTCTTCGATACTTTCGCGATCGTGGACGCCGCCACCGGCGGCGGGCCGGCGAAGGCCACCGAGATCCTCGTCTACAAGGTGTTCAACGACGGCTTCAAGGGACTCGATATCGGCGGCTCGGCCGCGCAGTCGGTGATCCTGATGGCCATCGTGCTCGCGCTCACCGTGATCCAGTTCCGGTATGTCGAACGGCGCGTTCGGTACTGAGAACGTTCCGCTGACCTGCTGACGCATGCCCGGCCGCAGCCTTTCCGCCCGCATCCTCACCTATGTCGTGCTGGCGCTCGGCGTGCTCGTCGTCGCGTTCCCGGTCTGGGTGACCTTCGTTGCGTCTACGCAGACGCTCGACGAGGTGCAGAGCGTACCGATGAGCCTGCTGCCCGGCACGCAGTTCCTGAAGAACTATGGCGACGTTCTCGCCTCGGGCGCCGGAAACACGACGGCGCCCGTCGCGCGGATGATGCGCATCAGCCTGGTCATGGCGCTGACGATCGCGATCGGCAAGATCGCCATCTCGCTGCTGTCGGCGTTCGCGCTGATCTACTTCCGCTTCCCGTTCCGCCGCACCGCGTTCTGGCTGATCTTCGTCACGCTGATGCTGCCGGTCGAGGTGCGCATCATGCCCACCTACCAGGTGATGGCCGACCTGCACCTGATCGACACCTATGCCGGGCTCACGCTGCCGCTGATCGCATCGGCCACCGCCACGTTCCTGTTCCGGCAGTTCTTCATGACGGTTCCCGACGAGCTTGCCGAAGCCGCGAAGATCGACGGTGCCGGACCGATGCGCTTCTTCTGGCACGTGCTGCTGCCGCTGTCGCGAACGAGCATCGCGGCGCTGTTCGTCATCCAGTTCGTCTACGGCTGGAACCAGTACCTGTGGCCGTTGCTCGTGACGACGCAGGAGTCGATGTATCCGGTGGTGATCGGCATCAAGAGGATGATCGCGGGAGGCGATGCCGCCACCGAGTGGCATCTCGTGATGGCAACGGCGATGCTCGCGATGCTGCCGCCGGTCGCCATCGTCGTGCTGATGCAGCGCTGGTTCGTCAAGGGCCTGGTCGAGGCCGACAAGTGAGCGCGAGGAGGCGCATCCGGTGAGCACGGGGCGAAGCACGCCGGGCAAGCCTCGCGTGTCGTTCTCCGACTGGCCGTATCCGGCCTTCGTCGCCCATCGCGGCGCAGGTCGCCTCGCGCCCGAGAACACGCTTGCCGCGCTTCGTGCCGGCCATTCGTTCGGCTACCGCATGTTCGAGGTCGACGCGAAGCTCTCCGGCGACGGTGTGGCGCTGCTGATGCATGACGCGACGCTCGATCGAACGACCGACGGGCGTGGACGCGTGGACGCGCTGCCGTTCCCGGCGCTCGCGCGGCTCGACGCCGGCAGCTGGCATTCGCCGGAATTCGCGGGCGAGGGCATTCCGACGCTCGAGCGGGTGGCTCGCTGGGTTCTCGCGAACGACGCGATGCTCAACATCGAGATCAAGCCGTCGCCCGGGCGCGAGCGCGAGACGGGTGCCGCGGTGGCGCTCGACGCGCGCGAGGCATGGCGCGAGGCCGCGGTCCCGCCGCTGCTGTCGTCGTTCTCGCCGCTTGCGCTCGTCGCCGCGCAGGAGGCGGTGCCCGAACTGCCGCGTGCGCTGCTGTTCGACGAACTGCCCGACGACTGGCTCGAACGGTGCAGGGCGCTCGGTTGCGTCGCGCTCGATGCACACCATTCCGTGCTGGACGCGGGGCGCATTGCGCAGGCGCACGGGGCGGCGCTGCGCGTGCTCGCCTATACCGTGAACGACGCGGAGCGCGCCTGCGCGCTCTTCGATGCGGGGCTCGACGTGCTGATCACCGACGCGATCGACCGGATCGGGCCGTCGCGATAGCGTGGGGGGGCGCCTGTGGCGTCGCGGGCACGTGGAGTGCATCCGCTTGATGTCGATCAACGCCGACGCCGGGTGCCGACGTACGATCTGGCGTCCGGAGGTTCCCGAATGTCCTTGTCCGAAGCTCAACTCGAGCAGATCGTCGCGCAGATTCGCGGGCGGCTCGCGGTCCTCGAAGAGGACATCGCACGCAAGCTGGGCGAAAGCGCCGAAGGTTTTTCCGGATTCGACGGCGTCGGCGACGCCGGCGACCTCAGTTCGATCCTCACCGAGAGCGAAGTCGACCTCTCGGAAGCGATGCGCGACGTCGACGAGTGGCGGGCGCTGCGCGCGTCGCTGCGGCGCATCGAGGAGGGCACCTACGGCGTCTGCACCGATTGCGGCGTCGAAATCCCCTTCGAGCGGCTGCACGCGGCGCCGCTCGCGCACCGTTGCATCGATTGCCAGGCCATCGCGGAGAAGCGCGAGCGCAATTTCCCCGGCCAGTCGGTTTAGAGAGGAGAAGGGGGAAGGGGCAAACCCGCGCAGTGCGACGGTCGACGCGCGGGGCTTCCCCTTCCCCCTTCTCCCTTCTCTTCCTCAACCAAACCGCCCCTGCACGAACCACCCGCGGCGGCCATCGGTTCCCGCCCGCTCCCGGTAGATCCAGTACAGCGCGTGTGCATCGTCTTCGGCGATGAAGTAGTCGCGCTGCGTGAGCGAGTCGTCCCACCAGCCGCCCTCGATGCGTTCGGGACCGGCGAGCAGCCGCAACGGCGAATGCCACCACGGACGGTTGTTGCGCTCGACGAGCGCGATCGGGCGCTCGAGTAGCCACAACGGCCGAGGCAGCGATGCCATCGGCAGCGAAGGGGCCTCCCGGGCGCGATTCGCAGCGAGGCCGGGTGCATCGACCGCTTCGATCCGGTAGGCGGCTTCGGGCCGGTGGTCGGCAGCGAGCCGCAGCCGCTGGACGTGCCCCGGTCCGAGCCGGGCCTGAAGGCGTTCGACGAGACGGCGCAGGTTTTCGTGCGCGGTTCCCGGCGTCGGGAAGAGCTCGCCGCTGCGCTCGGGCAGCGCGACGACGTCCGCGCAGTGCAGTCGCAAGGCGTGCGCGGCTTGCGGCAGGCGCGTGACGGAGAGCCGCTCGCGCAGCAGCGAGAGCAGGCGGTCGGGATCGCGCGCGGGATCGGCGAGCCGGACCTCGATCAGCGTGTCGTCGTGTTCGTCGTGTTCGACGTGCAGCGTGAATGCGCGGATCGCGCCGTGACGCGCGGCGAGCCAGCCGCTCATCGGATCGAGCAGGCGGCGTGCAGCGAACACGAGCGCCTCGGCGTGCTCGACGTGCGCGAGCAGTTCGAGGCGGAGGTCGAATTCGGGCGGTGCCTCGAACCATTCCCGCGGCTCGGGCAAGCTGCCGAGTGCACGGTCGATCTCGTCGAGCAGTGCGCTCCCCAGGCGACGGGCGATTGCCGCGCGCGGCAGCGCGAGCAGGTCGTGCACGCGGCGCACGTCGATCGAATCGAGCAGCTCGCGCTGCGCGCGTGTGCGTGCGAGCAGTTGTGCCGGCAACGCGCCGATGCGCTGCTCGAGCCGCGCCTGCGAGGCGAACGAAGCGTCGCGATGACGCGCGAGAAGCCACGCTGCGCTCGCCGTCGGCGCGGCGCCGATGCGCACGTGGTAGCCGAGCGACCGCAGGCCTTCGCGCACACGCCCGAGCAGTGCGCGGAAGCCGCCGAAAAAGCGCAGGCTGGGTGCCACCTCTGCGAGCAGGCCGCACGGCGACAGGGAGTCGTCGAGAGCCTCGAAGGCGAGATCGGATTGCAGGCTTACCGAGGGCGTGAACTGCTGCATCCAGGCGGCGACGGATTCGAGCGCGCGGCGTTCGGCGTCGCGATCGCGTTCGAGCAACGGCAGCGAAGGCACGAGCGCCTGCGCTGCCGCGCGTTTCATTCCGGGAGTGACGCCCCGTGCGCGGGCGGCTTCATTGGCATCGAGCACGCAGTGCCGATCGCACAACGCGCGCGGGGTGTCGGGGACCGCGTCGCCGCGTTCGACGGTGTCGAGCGGCAGCCGCTCGAAGAACAACCCCAGCCACCACATGAGCCGCGTCTGGCCGTGCTACCGGATCGGAAGAGCGGGGTGCCGTTTTTCCTGCGACGAAGATTCGCCGACTCCGCCGTGAATCGTCTGCATCGACGTCGGCGCGACCGTTTCGGGCGCGCCGCGCGAACGCAGGCGGATCGACGACGGCGGTCGGGGAAGGTCGACGAGGATCGGATCGGCGATGAGCGGTCCCCGGCGCTTGAGGATCTGCACCGACAGCCGCTGCTCGGCGCGCGGCAGCAGCAGCAGGCGCAACGGTGCCGGGGAGGCGTCGAACTGCGCCTCGAGTGCACGGAACAGGAACACCGGGCCGTGCGTTCCATGGGCGGCGAGCTGCATCCGGCGCAGATGCTCGGGCCGCGTGCGCGGCTGTGGCAGCCAGGCGAGCAGCGCACCGAAACCGCTGCTCTTCAACGTCTGTTCGACGGCCCACAAGCGATCGGCGGCGTGGGGGGCCTGCACGATGAGCAGGTAATCGAGATCGATGCCGTGCTCGGCCAGCGCCGGTGCATACGGGATCTGCGGCGGACCGAGCACGACGACGAAGCGTTGCTCGCGCGTGAGCCGCCGCAGCAGCGGAACGAGCAGGCGCAGCTCGCCGATGCCCGATTCGCGGCTGATCAGTTCGGTGAGCATCCCGGCGGGCCAGCCGGCGCCGGGCAGTTCGGCATCGAGCGCGGGAAAGCCGCTCGAGACCGCCTGCACCGCGGCGTGGCCTATCCGGCTGGCCTGCCAGACCGCACTGGGCAAGGGCGAGGACATTGCCGGCTCCTCACAGCTTGCCGCCACGCAGCAGACCGACGGCGATGCCTTCGAGCGAGAAGGCATCGCTGCGCGCATCGACGACGATCGGCTCGAAGTCGGGATTCTCCGGCAGCAGCTCGACGGTGTTGCCTCGCCGGCGCCAGCGCTTGACGGTGACGTCGTCGCCGACACGCGCGACGACGATCTGGCCGTTGCGTGCCTCGTGCGCCTGTCGCACCGCGAGCAGGTCGCCGTCGAGGATGCCGGCATCGCGCATGCTCATGCCGCGCACGCGCAGCAGGTAATCGGGCGCTTCGGAGAACAGGTTCGGATCGATCGCGTAACTGGCGTCGACGTGCTCCTGCGCGAGAATGGGGCTGCCGGCTGCGACACGCCCGATGAGCGGCAGGCTCGAGACGACCTGGACCGCACTCGCAAGCTCGTTCGCGGCGTCGGCCATGCGCTTGAGCCGGATGCCCCGAGAGGCACCGGCCGTGAGTTCGAGGACGCCCTTGCGCGCGAGTGCCTTCAGGTGTTCCTCGGCCGCATTGGCCGAGCGGAATCCAAGCTGTGCGGCGATCTCGGCGCGCGTGGGCGGGAAACCGGTGTCGGCGATGTGCTGGCGGATCAGCGACAGGATCTGCTGTTGGCGGGGGGTGAGGTCGCGCATTTTTTAGGAAGAGAAAGGGGAAGGGAGAAGGGGGAAGGGGATCGAGCGGGTGCCCGCGCCTCTCTCCTTGCAACTGTATTTCCGTACAGTACACCTTTACCCATCGATTTGCACCTCGTTCACGCAGGAGGCGGTGGGGTTCCCCTTCCCCCTTCTCTTCCTCACAGGAACGCCACTTGCTACGCGCAATTTCGCGATGGCGCCTCTCCCACTCATGCCTGTTCGAAGCTCCGTAGTGCGCTGCGGGGCTGTCTGTGCATCCGTGAGCGTTTGTGGCAAAGTCGAAAAACGGACCGGTCCTTCCGGCTCGCGGAGTTGCATTTCTCGGTCTGCTGGTTCGGTGTTCCTCGAAATGCAAT
>DASWVL010000309.1:0-8457 GCA_036406255.1 Zeimonas sp. | reverse complement strand
GACGCGAGCGCGGCGTCGCGTTCGAGCGCAGGCGCCGATGCGCCCGGCCTTCCCGCCGAACGCGTGGTCGCGATCGACACGCTGTTTCCGATCGAGCCGGGCCGGTGCCGGCGTCGCGTGCTGATGACCACGCCCGCCACGCGCCCGGAATATCGCGACGCGGCGCACGCGCTGTTCGCCTCCGACGGCGTACCGGTCACCGTGCTGCGCGACAGTCCGGGCTTCGTCGCACAACGGGTCGTCGCGATGATCGTCTCGATAGGCAGCGAGATCGCGCAGCAGCGGATCGCCTCGCCCGCCGACATCGACGCGGCCGTGCGCGCCGGCCTGGGTTACCCGCTCGGTCCGTTGGCGATGGGAGACGCGCTCGGCGCGGCCACCGTCTGCGAGATCCTCGGCAACCTGCACGCGCTCACCGGCGATCCGCGCTACCGGATCGGCGGCTGGTTGCGCCGCCGCGCGCAGCTGGGGCTTTCACTGCTGCACGAGGACTGACCGGTGTCGGCGCGGTTGCTCGACGAGCGCCGCGGTGCCGTGCAGGTGCTGCGCATCTCGAATCCCGGCGCACGCAACGCGCTGCATCCCGACGTCTATTCGGCCGGCATCGAGGCGTTCACGCGGGCGGCCGGCGACGCGCAGGTTCGTGCGGTCGTCCTCGCCGGGGACGGCGAGCACTTCTGCGCCGGCGGCAACCTGAACCGGCTGCGCGAGAACCGCTCGAAGGACCCGACCCTGCAGGCGGCGTCGATCGACCTGCTTCATCGATGGGTGCTGGCGATCCGCGACTGTCCGAAGCCGGTGCTCGCGGCAGTCGAAGGCGCGGCGGCCGGCGCAGGCTTCTCGCTCGTTCTCGCCTGCGATCTCGTCGTAGCCGCCCGCGATGCGCGCTTCGCGATGTCGTACGTGCGCATCGGGCTGACGCCCGACGGCGGATCGAGCTGGTTTCTCGGCAACCGGATTCCCTACCCGCTCGCCTATGAATGGCTTGCCGGCGGAGAGGCGATCGCGGCCACGCGCCTGCATGCGGCAGGGCTGGTGAACGAGCTGGTAGAACCGGGAAGCGCGTTCGACGCCGCGCTCGCGCGGGCCGGGCGACTCGCCCGGGGGCCTGCCGTCGCGCTTGCCGGCATCAAGGCGCTGCTGTCCGCCGACGAGCGCGCCGCGCTCGTGCAGCGACAGCAGCGCGAGCGCGACGCCTTCGTCGCAGCACTCTTCCACGACGACGCGGCCGAGGGAATCGCGGCGTTCCTCGAGAAGCGCGCGCCGCGTTTCGCCCGCGACGAAGCGCAATGACACGCAGGAGGAGGAAGCGATGAGCGCCACCGCCGAGAGCGAGAACACCGGCACCACCCCGGTTCCCGAGCGGCTTCACGTGGACGTCGACGCGCTCGCTCGATGGCTGACGACGAAGATCGAGGGTTTCAGCGGTCCCCTCGGCGTGGAGCTGTTTCGCGGCGGGCAGTCGAACCCGACGTACCTTCTGACGACACCCGGCGCTCGCTACGTGATGCGCTCGAAGCCCGGACCTTCCGCCCGACTCCTGCCGTCGGCGCACGCGATCGAGCGCGAATTTCGCGTGCTCGAGGCGCTGTCGCGCACCGACCTGCCGGTACCGCGCGTGTACGTACTGTGCGAGAACGAATCGGTGATCGGCCGCGCGTTCTACGTGATGGAGCACGTCGCCGGCCGCGTGCTGTGGGACCAATCCCTGCCGCAGGCTTCCCGCGACGAACGCGCGGCGATCTACGACGAGATGAACCGGGTGATCGCCGCACTGCATTCGATCGATGCGGAGTCGATCGGCCTTGCCGGCTTCGGCCGGCCCGGGAACTATTTTGCGCGGCAGATCGCGCGCTGGAGCAGCCAGTACCAGGCGTCCGAGACCGAACCGATCGAGGCGATGGATCGCCTGATCGAATGGCTTCCGCAGCACGTTCCGCCAGGCGACGAGACGGCAATCGTGCACGGCGACTTCCGACTCGACAATCTGGTCTTCGACGCGCAGCAGCCGCGGATCCGCGCGATCCTCGACTGGGAGCTTTCCACGCTCGGCCATCCGCTGGCCGATTTCTCATACCACTGCATGGCGTGGCACATCGAGCCCGGGCAGTTCCGCGGAATCGCCGGGCTCGATCACGCCGCGCTCGGCATTCCCGACGAACGCGAATACGTCGAGCGCTATTGCGCGCGCACCAACCACGACCCGGCTCGCGTGCTCGAGCACTGGGACTTCTATCTCGCCTACAACCTCTTTCGCCTGGCCGCGATCCTGCAGGGCATCATGAAGAGAGCGGTCGACGGCACGGCGTCGAACGCGAAAGCGGTGGAAGCGGGACGGCGCGCCCGACCGCTCGCCGAGCTCGGCTGGAAGATGGCCGAGAAAATGAAGGGGTAGACATGGATTTCGCCACTTCGCCGCGCTCGCAGGAACTCCAGCATAGATTGCTGAAATTCATGAATGAGAACATCCAGCCCAACGAGCACCGATATCACGAGGAAATCGCGGCGAATCGGCGGGCCGGAAACGCCTGGCAGCCGCCCCGACTCCTCGAGGAATTGAAGCCGAAGGCACGCGAAGCGGGTCTGTGGAATCTCTTCCTGCCGCGTTCCGAGCGGGCGCCGCAGGGGCTGTCGAACCTCGACTACGCCCCGCTGTGCGAGATCATGGGGCGGGTCTCGTGGGCGTCCGAGGTCTTCAACTGCTCGGCGCCCGACACCGGCAACATGGAGACGCTCGAGCGCTACGCGTCCGAGGCGGTCAAGCGCGAATGGCTCGATCCGTTGCTCGCCGGCGAGATCCGCTCGGCCTTCGCGATGACCGAGCCGGCCGTCGCGTCGTCCGATGCGACGAACATCGAAGCCCGCATCGAGCGCGACGGCAACTCGTACGTGCTCAACGGCCGCAAGTGGTGGACATCGGGCGCCGCAGACCCGCGCTGCCGCCTCTACATCTTCATGGGCAAGACCGACCCGCAGGCCGCTCGCCACCAGCAGCAGTCGATGATCGTCGTCCCCGCCGACGCGCCGGGAATCACGGTCGTGCGTGCGCTGAACGTCTTCGGCTACGACGATGCGCCGCACGGACATTGCGAGGTGCTGTTCGAGGACGTCCGCGTGCCCGTGGGCAACCTGCTGCTCGGCGAGGGTCGCGGCTTCGAGATCGCGCAGGGACGTCTCGGCCCGGGACGCATCCATCACTGCATGCGCTCGATCGGCGCCGCCGAACGCGCACTCGAGTTCATGTGCCGGCGCCTGAACGCGCGGGTGGCTTTCGGCAAGCCGATCGCGAGCCACAACGTCTGGCACGAGCGCATCGCCGAGTCGCGCTGCCTGATCGACCAGGCGCGCCTTCTCACGCTGAAGGCCGCGTGGATGATGGACACCGTCGGCAACAAGCACGCGCGTGCCGAGATCGCGATGATCAAGGTGGTTGCCCCCAACGTCGCCTGCCGCGTCGTCGACTGGGCGATCCAGGCCCACGGCGGCGGCGGCGTCAGCGACGACTTCCCCCTCGCCTCGATGTACGCGCACCAGCGCACCCTGCGCCTCGCCGACGGTCCCGACGAAGTCCACCGCAACGCCATCGCCCGCCTCGAGCTCGCCAAGCACCTGCCGGCGCAATAGGCACAACGCTCCAGAAGGCGTGGACGCCGACCGTTCGCGTAGCCGCCGTCGCGCGCGATCGTCCGGCGAGGCGCGTACGGGCCGGCGTGGGGTTTGCGGCGGGCGGTGCTGCTGGCGCCCCGTGCGGCCTGCGGCGCAGTGCCCGAGCGCTTGCGGGTGCTTCGGCCGAGCCGCGAGCGGCCGAAAGAAATTTCGCGGGACCCGCTCGCCGGCGCGAAGCGCTTGCGAGCGGGTGCGAAATTTTGAGGTCGGAGCGGTCGGGCGAAGCGAGACCCCCGCGCAGCGGGGGCCGGCCGCTGCACCCGCAAGCGCTCGGGCACTGCGCCGCGGGCCGTGCGGGGCGTCAGCGGCGCCGCCTGTCGCAAGCGCCACGCCGGCTCGCACGCGCCTCGTCCGCGCACAATGAGCACAACGACGGAGGACCACGAATGATCGACGTCTACACCTGGCCCACCCCGAACGGCCACAAGGTCCACATCCTCCTCGAGGAATGCGGCCTGCCCTACGCCGTCCACCCCATCGACATCGGCGCCGGCGACCAGTTTGCCCCCGACTTCCTCGCCATCAGCCCGAACAACAAGATCCCGGCGATCGTCGACAACGACGGACCCGACGGCGAGCCGATCGCGATGTTCGAATCGGGCGCGATCCTCGTCTACCTCGCCTCGAAGACCGGCAAGTTCCTGCCGGGCGACACGCGCGGCCGGTACGACGTCCTGCAGTGGCTGATGTTCCAGATGGGCGGCATCGGCCCGATGCTCGGGCAGGCGCACCACTTCCGCAACTACGCGCCCGAGAAGATCGAGTACGGAATCGCGCGCTACACGAACGAGGCGAAACGCCTGTACGGAGTGCTCGACCGGCGACTTGCGGCCACCGGCGACTGGCTCGCCGCCGGGCAGTACTCGGTCGCCGACATCGCGACCTGGCCGTGGATCCGCTCGCACGAGAACCAGGGCGTCTCGCTCGAAGACTATCCCCAGGTGAAGCGATGGTTCGAGCGCATCGGCGCTCGTCCTGCAGTACAGCGCGCGGTCAAGGTGCTCGCCGATCGCCGCAAGCCGACGATGGACGACAAGGCGCGTGAAATACTCTTCGGCGAGCGCCAGTACCGCCGATGAGGAATGCACGGACGGATCGAAAGAGACGCGCGCGACCGCCGCGCGCGCCGCGGAGTCTCTCTACTGCAGCGGCTCCTCGGCGGCAGCCGGGATCGGGAAGCTGAAGACGTCGATGCCCTCGTCCTCCAGCTCGGCGCGTTGCTCCTCGGTAGTCACGCCGCGGATTCCGCGTTCGGGCGCCTCCCTGTAGTGGATGCGACGCGCCTCCTCGGCGAATCGTTCACCGACGTCTTCGGTGTTTCGCACCAGGTGACGCGCGGCCTGCAGCCACAGTGCACGCAGCTGCGCGTCGGTGGGCATCGCCGTCGCCTGCCCGCCCGAGTGCTTCGCCGCGGGCGCGCGCGGCTGCGTGGGCGCGGAGAGGTTCAGCCGCGGCGCGCTCGGCGTGCGCCGTACCTGGACGCTGTCGCATACCGGGCAGCGGACGAGCGAACGCGACAATTGCGCCTCGAAGGCCTCGGCCGAGGCGAACCAGCCCTCGAAGGCATGCCCGTGCTCGCAGGCGAGATCGAATACTTTCATACCGACATGCATTCTACGGGTTTTTGCCTTCGTCCCGCGTGCGCGAATCCGCACACCGCGGGAAGATCGGCCATTGCCGGAGGGTCGACTTGAAAACACCGATGCGGATCAGCGTCGGCGAGGTCTTTGCGACGAACCAGCGCGTGGACACGATCGTCGATGCACGCAGCCCGTCCGAGTTCGCCGAGGACCACGTCCCGCACGCGATCAGCGCGCCGGTGCTCGACGACGAAGAACGAGCACTCGTCGGCACCGTCTACAAGCAGCAGTCGGCATTCGTCGCGCGCCGCATCGGTGCGGCGATCGTCTCCCGCAACATCGCATCGCTCGTCGAGCGGCACTTCGCCGATCGTCCGCCGGAATGGCGCCCGCTCGTCTACTGCTGGCGCGGCGGAAACCGCTCCGACGCACTGGCCACGGTGTTCGCCGCCGTAGGCTGGCGAACGAGCGTACTCGACGGCGGATATCGAGCATTCCGCCGCCACGTGATCGACGAGCTTGCGCGCCTGCCGCCCACGTACCGATGGCACGTGATCGCCGGTCGCACGGGCAGCGGCAAGAGTCTGGTGCTGCAGCGCCTGGCCGGGCTGGGCGAGCAGGTGCTCGACCTCGAGGCAATCGCGCACCACCGCGGCTCGGTCCTCGGCCTGCTGCCCGACGAGAGACAGCCGTCACAGAAGGCATTCGAAACCGCGGTCTGGGATGCGCTTCGCAGCTTCGACCCCGCGCGCCCGGTCTTCGTCGAGTCGGAGAGCCGCCGGGTGGGCCGATGTCACGTGCCCGACGCCGTCATCGCGGCGATGCGCGCGGCCGGCTGCACGCAACTGCACGCGCCGCTCGAGGTGCGCGCGCGCCTGCTGCTCGATCAGTACCGTCACTTCGTCGAGGACCCGCAGACGCTGTTCGAGCGCCTCGATCGCCTGCGCGAGCTGCACGGGCACGTTCGCGTCGAGGGCTGGAAGGCGACGGCACGTGCCGGACGGTGGCGTGAATTCGTCGAGTCGATGCTCGAGGCGCACTACGATCCCGCCTACGAACGCTCGATGCGGCACAACTACGCACGGATCGAATCGGGCGCGGTGCTCCAGCTCGACTCCGATCCGGACGCAATCGACCGCGCCGCCCGGGAACTGCGTGAACGCGTCTCGGCCGGGGACGAGACGCCCGACGGTCAGCGGTTCTCGCCGGAACCGAGCCGCTCCGGATAGCGCACCACCTTCGCGTCGGCGAGGACGGATGCGACGTAATCACCGAGCAGCTGCTGCGAATAGGCCTGCGACAGCTGCTGACGGTACGCGTCGCGTCGCTGCACGACGAGCGATTCGTCGGGCGGCGTCACCCGGACGATCTGGTAGATCGCGTAGCCCTGCTCGCCGAGATCGACACCCGCGTATGACGGCAGCGGCTCGGCAGGTGCGCGAAACACCGGATCGATCGCAGCCGGGGGAAAGTCGCCGGCCGCGCTTCGACGCACGGTGCGAGGCGCATCGAAACCTTCGACCTTCGCGCCGTCGCCCTTGCGCAGTTCCGCGAGCCGTGCTTCGCCCGCCTTCACCGCGCGCTCGTGCGCTTCCTCGGCGATCAGGCGCTTGCGCACCTCGTCCTTCACCTCTTCGAAGGGCCGAAGGCGCTGCGCGTGGTATTCGACGATGCGCGCCGACGCGAGCCGGTTCACGCCGACGTCGACCGCCTCGGTGTTGCGCCGCGTCTCGATCGACTCGCTGCTGAAGAGCGACTCGAGCAGGCGCCGGTCATTCAACGGATGCTCGCGCGGCAGGTCCGGGACGCCATCGCGTTGCACGTCCGCCGTCTCGATCGTCAGGCCGAAACGCCGGGCTGCAGGCTCGAGCGAATCGGGCTGTTCGTAGACGAGGTTGCTGAACGTGTCGGCTGCCTCGGCATAGCGCGTGCCGGCCAGTTGCGCGCGGATCTCGCTCTCGATCTCGGGGCGCACCGACTCGAAGCTCTTCTGCGTGCTCGGCCGGATGTCGGTGACGCGGATGATGTGAAAGCCGAACTCGGTCTCGACGATGCCGCTCGTCTGCCCCTCGCTCAACGAGAAGGCCGCGTCGGCAAAGGGCTGCACCATCATGTCGCGCGTGAAGAAGCCCAGGTCGCCGCCGGCGTCGGCCGAACCGGGATCCTGCGACTCGGTGCGGGCGAGCGCCGCGAAGTCGGCGCCCTCCTTCAACTGTCGCTCGATCGCCTCGGCCTTCTCGCGCGCCGCCGTGCGCTGCTCGGCGCTCGCGCCGGCATCGACGCGAACGAGGATGTGGCTGGCGCGGCGCTGCTCGGCCGTGGTGAAGCGGGCCTTGTTCTGCTCGTAGTAGCCGCGCGCATCTTCCGTGGACACCTCGATCCCGCGCGAGACCGCCTCCTCGCTGAGCACGACGTAGCTGACCTTCGCGTGCTCGGGTTCCTCGAAAGCGGCCGAATTGCGCTCGTACCAGGCCGCGAGCTGCTCGTCGCCGGGCTGGATGGCCTGGGCGAACCCGCTCGGCGAGAACAGCATCTGCCGCACCTCGCGCGTCTGTTCGGCGAACGCGAGCACGCGATCGACAACCGAAGCGGGCACTGTCACGGTCTGCGCAACCGCCTCCGGCATCGTCTGCAACGCGACCTCGCGACGCACCTCCGCCTCGAAGCCCGCCTCGGACTGGCCGCGCGCGCGCAGCACGTTGCGGTAGCGTTCGAAGTCGAACTGCCCCTCGGGGCCGCCGATGCCCGATGCCTGGATGCTCGCGCGCAAGCGCGAATCGGGAACGACCACGCGATGATCGATCGCGTCGATGAGCAGCGCTCTCTGCGCGATGAGCGAATCGAGGACGCGCTGGCGGGCCTGGGGCGTCTCGATCATCGACGAATCGAAGCGATCGCCGAGTACCTGTCGCAATTGCTCGCTCTGCGATCGCTGCGCCGATTCGAACTCCTGGCGCGTGATCTTCGAGTCGCCCACGGTGGCGAGCGCACCCTCGTTCGAAAAGAACTGGTCGTAGCCCTGGATGCCGAAGAAGGCGAACGCGGGAAAGATCAGCAGCAGCAGCAGCAACTGCATCAGGCGCTGGTGTCTACGAATCCACTCGAACATGCACTACGATCCACGAGAAAAAAAAAGGCGAACTCGCGTTCGCCCTGGTCGGTGGGAAGCCGCCCTCGGGCTCGCTTCCTGGAGTTGGCGGAGTGGACGGGA
>DASWVL010000308.1:0-10464 GCA_036406255.1 Zeimonas sp. | reverse complement strand
CGCGAAGCTCTGCTTGAGCTGCTGGTCGATCATCGCATTGCCGCCGTACTTCACGACGACGATCTTCCCGTGGAAGCGCCGGATGTAGGGCATCGCCTCGACGAGGATCGCCGCCTTCGTTGCCGGGGTGACGTCGCCGGTCGAAGGAAGACCGGGCGAAGGATCGGGTTTCGGTTCGGCGCTCATGCGGATTCCCCTGCGTGTCGACTGGCGGGAATTCTAATGGGCGCGACGGCGCCGGCTTTGGCTATGATCCGCCGACGATGAACCTGCGCCAGCTCGAATACTTCGTACAGGTTGCCGAGCTGGGCAGTTTCAGCCGGGCGGCGCGACTGCTCGGGCTCGCGCAGCCCGCGCTCAGCCGCCAGGTGCGCGCGCTCGAGACAGACCTGCGCGAGACGCTGCTCACGCGCAACGGCCGAGGCGTCGAGCTCACCGACGCCGGGCGCCGACTGTTCGAGCACGCGATCGCCATCCTGCAGCACGTCGCGCACGCACGCGACGACATGGGGGCGCAGCGCGACGAACCGGTCGGGCGCATCGTCGTCGGGCTTCCGCCGAGCCTGGGCCGCCAGCTCACGCTCCCGCTGATCGACGCGTTTCGCAGCGAGCTTCCACGGGCGCGGCTGGCGATCGTCGAGGGCCTCACCGCGCACATCGCCGAATGGATCGCCACCGGCCGCGTCGACCTCGCGCTTCTGCACAACCCCGACGCGGCGCCCGAACTGGAGATCACGCCGGTGCTCGAGGAGATGCTCTGTCTCGTGCAGCCGGCCCGTCGTGGCGCGCGCGGCGCACGCGCCCCGACCCGCGAGCGCACGCCGCTGCCGCTCGCCGAGCTGTCGCGTTTCCCGCTCGTCGTGCCCGACCGCATGCACGCGCTGCGCCGACTGACGGAAACGCAGGCCGCACTCGCCGGCGTGCAGCTCGACATCGCATGGGAGGTGTCGAGCGTGCCCTCGATCGTCGACCTGGTCGCCGCCGGTTACGGCAATGCGGTGCTTCCGCGCAGCGCGGTCGCGGCGTCGGGGCGCGCGGCGCAACTCGCCATGCGCCCGCTCGGCGACCCTCCGCTGCACAGCGTGCTGTGCATGGCGGCTTCGGCGCACCGGCGCACCACGCCGCTCGCGCGCCGCGTCACGCGGCTGTTGACCGAACTCGCACGCACCGTCGACGCGTAGACCGAAACGCAGCGAGCACGGACGGCCTCGCCGGCAAAGGCGCGGGCCGTCTGCCGCCGGCGCGCCTGTGCGCAGGCGAGAAGCGCAGCCGCGCCGGCGGCAGACGGCCCGCGCCTTCGCCCGCGCGTTGGTAGCGATGCCTTTCCGGCATAGCTGATATCCCCCAGCTCTGCGCAAGTCTGCAGAGCCGCGTGCGAGAATCGGGCCTTGCCCCCAGCCCCGGAACCACTCGCGATGCAAACCGCCATCCCGTGTTGCTTCATGCGCGGCGGAACGTCGCGCGGCCCGTTCTTCGTCGAGGACGACCTGCCCGCCGACGTCGCCACCCGCGACCGCGTGCTGCTCGCCGTGATGGGTTCGCCCGATCGGCGACAGATCGACGGGCTCGGCGGCGCGCACCCGCTCACCAGCAAGGTCGGCATCGTGCGCCGCAGCCGCACGCGAGGCGTCGATCTCGACTTCCTGTTCGCACAGCTGCAGCCCGATCGCGACACCGTCGACACGACGCCGAACTGCGGCAACATGCTCGCCGCCGTGGTCCCCTTCGCGCTCGAATGCGGGCTCGCCTTGCCGCAGGGCGACACGACGACGCTGCGCGTGCTGACGCGCAACACCGACATGCAGTGCGACATCACGGTCCGCACGCCGAGGACGCCCGCCGGACGGCGCGTCGAGTACGGAGGCGATGCGCGTATCGACGGCGTGCCCGGAACGGCGGCGCCGGTCACGATCGATTTCCTCGACACCGCGGGCTCGGTCTGCTCGGCGCTGCTGCCCACCGGGCGCACGCTCGACACGATCGAGGTCGACGGGCTCGGTGCCGTCGAGGCCACCTGCATCGACAACGGAATGCCGATGGTGCTCGTGCGAGCGGCCGACTTCGCCCGCAGCGGCTACGAGGACGTCGCGCAGCTGAACGCCGACGACGAGCTGAAGGAGAGGCTCGAGGCGCTGCGCCTCGCGGCCGGGCACGTGATGGGCCTGGGCGACGTATCGGCGAAGAGCTTTCCGAAGATGTGCCTGGTCGCCCCGCCGCGCAGCGGCGGCGCCGTGTCCACGCGATGTTTCATTCCGCACGTCTGCCACGACGCGATCGGCGTCCTCGCCGCCGTCACCGTGGCCACCGCCTGCGTCCTCGACGCAACGGTGACAGACGGCATCGCGCGCGTGCCCGAAGGGCGCGTGAAGACCGTGTCGGTCGAGCACCCGAGCGGCGAATTCAGCGTCGAGCTGGAACTCGACCCGAACGATGCGCAGAAAGTCATGCGCGCGGCGCTGCTGCGTACCGCGCGGCTGATCATGCGCGGCGAAGCGATGATTCCCGCGTCGGTATGGGCGGGGGTCCAGCGAGGAGCGAATCGATGATCGTCGACTGTCACGGCCACTTCACCACGGCGCCGAAGGCGCTCGAGGACTGGCGCAACCGCCAGGTCGCGGCACTGGGCGGCGGCGCAGCGCCGAAGGCCGCCGAGCTGCGCATCGGCGACGACGAACTGCGCGAATCGATCGAGAAGAACCAGCTCGCGAAGATGAACGAGCGGGGCAGCGACCTGACGATCTTCTCGCCGCGCGCGAGCTTCATGGCGCACCACATCGGCGGCTTCGAGACCAGCTCCACCTGGGCCGCGATCTGCAACGAACTGATCCATCGCGTCGCGCGCCTGTTCCCCGATCGCTTCATCGGCGCGGCGATGCTGCCGCAGTCCCCCGGTGTCGACCCGCGCACGTGCATTCCCGAGCTCGAGAAATGCGTGAACGAGTACGGGTTCGTCGCGATCAACCTGAACCCCGATCCCTCCGGCGGCCACTGGACGTCGCCACCGTTGTCCGACCGGTACTGGTACCCGATCTACGAAAAGATGGTCGAGTACGAGATCCCGGCGATGATCCACGTGAGCACGAGCTGCAACGCGTGCTTCCACACGACGGGCGCGCACTACCTGAACGCCGACACCACCGCGTTCATGCAGTGCCTCACGTCCGACCTCTTCCGCGACTTCCCGACGCTGAAGTTCGTCATTCCGCACGGCGGTGGAGCCGTGCCGTACCACTGGGGGCGCTTCCGGGGCCTGGCGCAGGAGCTGAAGAAGCCGCTGCTCTCCGAACACCTGCTGAACAACGTCTTCTTCGACACCTGCGTCTACCACCAGCCGGGCATCGACCTGCTGACGAAGGTCATCCCGATCCGGAACATCCTGTTCGCCAGCGAAATGATCGGCGCGGTGCGGGGCATCGATCCGGAAAGCGGGCACTACTACGACGACACGAAACGCTACATCGAGGCCTCGACGATCCTCGACGGGGACGACCGGCGAGCGATCTACGAGGGCAACGCGCGGCGCGTCTATCCGAGGCTCGACCGCGCGCTGAAGGCGAAAGGACTCTGAGGCGCAAGGCCGGCGCTGCCGCGCCGCCGTGCCCCGTCGCGCCGCATCGAACGAGGAGAACGCAACCATGACCCTGAACGAACTTGGCGTCGTCCGGCGCAACATCGAGCGCGCCGACCCCCATGCGGTCGAACGCCTGTCGGGCTTCGGCGTGGCCACCGTGCACGAGGCGATGGGCCGTGTCGGGCTCGCGAAACCGTACCTGCGTCCGATCTACGCGGGCGCCCGGCTGTGCGGGACGGCAGTCACCGTGCTGCTGCAGCCGGGAGACAACTGGATGCTGCACGTCGCAGCGGAACAGCTGCGCGACGGCGACGTCGTGGTCGCGGCGTGCACGTCCGACTGCGAGGACGGCTTCTTCGGCGAGCTGCTGGCGACGTCGTTCCGTGCACGGGGCGCGCGCGGGCTCGTCATCGACGGCGGAGTGCGCGACGTGCGCGACCTCACGCAGATGCAGTTTCCGGTGTTCTCGCGCGCGGTGAGCGCGAAGGGAACGATCAAGGCGACGCTCGGCTCGGTCAACGTCCCGGTCGTCTGCGCCGGCGCTCACGTGCGGCCCGGCGATGTCGTCATCGCCGACGACGACGGCGTGGTCTTCGTGCCGGCGGCGATCGCGCAGCCGGTGGCCGACGCCTCGGCACAGCGCGAGGCGAAGGAAGCGGAGAAGCGCGCGAAGCTCGCCTCCGGGGTGCTCGGCCTCGACATGTACGCGATGCGCGGGCCGCTCGAGCGGGCGGGACTCCGGTATGTGGACTGACGCGAGCGCGAAGGAGGCCGTCGCCGTGCGCAACCGCGCCCCGACGAGCACGGGTCCGGCACTCGCCGCGGTCACGCACACGGCGGCGACCAGCTTCGCACTCGCAGAGCGGGAGTTGGGGCGATGAGCGCTGCTGCACCGACCCCCGGAGCGCCGGGCGACGATCCACTGCGCTGGCGCGTCGGCCTCGTCGGCTATGGTGAGGTCGGGCGCATTCTTGCCGAGGACCTTCGTGCGCGCGGCGTCGAGGGGGTCGTCGCGTACGACGTCAAGGTCGACGGGCCCGATGCGGCGCCGCTGCGCGAGCACGCGGACGCGCACGGGGTGGCGCTCGCGCAGTCGCATGCGGCGCTCGCGAGCGATGCCGACTTCGTCGTGTCGGCGGTCACCGCGAGCCAGGCGGTGGCGGTCGCCGCCGCGTGCGCGCCCGCGTTGCGTCGCGGCGCCTGGTTCCTCGACTTCAACTCTGCGTCGCCCGGCGCGAAGCGCAGTGCGGCCGCGCAGGTCGAGCAGGCGGGCGCACGATACGTCGAGGGAGCGGTGATGACGTCGGTGCCGCCGTACCGCATCCGCGTGCCGCTGCTGCTCGGCGGGCCGCATGCGAAGACGCTTGCGCCGCTGCTCGGCGTTCTCGGCTTCGATGCGAAGGCGGGTCCGGAGGAGCTGGGCATCGCCTCGGCGACGAAGATGTGCCGCAGCGTGATGATCAAGGGACTCGAGGCGATGGTCATCGAGAGCTTCACCGCGGCGCGCGCCTGGGGTGTCGAGGACGAAGTGCTCGCATCGCTCGCCGAGACCTTCCCCGGCATCGACTGGGAGAAGCAGGCGAGCTATTTCTTCGAGCGCGTGATCCTGCACGGCCGGCGGCGCGCAGAAGAGATGCGCGAATCGGCGAACACCGTCCATGAGGCCGGGCTCGAGCCGTGGTCGGCGGCAGGCACCGCCAATCGCCAGGCCTGGGTCGCCGATCTCGCCGAGCGCGGCGTCTTCGGCGAGCCGCGCCAGGCACGCGCCGACTGGCGCGTGCAGGCCGACCGCATCCTCGCCGCCCGGAACACGGAACGATGAGCGCCTTCGAGATGACCCCCGGGTGGCTGTGCTTCCACCCCGACCCTTCGGCGCCGCGCTTCCACGTCCCCGCGGGCGCCGTCGACGCACACTGCCACGTCTTCGGCCCGGGCGATCGCTTCCCCTTCGCGCCCGAGCGCAAGTACACGCCGTGCGACGCATCGCGACAGCAGCTCTTCGCGCTGCGCGACCGGCTCGGCTTCGCGCGCAACGTGGTCGTGCAGGCCACCTGCCACGGCACCGACAACCGGGCGCTGCTCGACGCGCTCGTACACTCGCGAGGGCGCGCCCGCGGTGTCGCCACCGTGCGTCGCGACGTCTCCGACGACGAACTGCGCGCGCTGCACGAAGCCGGCGTGCGCGGCGTGCGATTCAACTTCGTGCGCCGGCTCGTCGACTTCACGCCGCGCGAGACGCTCGAGGCGATCGCGCGGCGCATCGCACCGCTCGGCTGGCACGTCGTCGTCTATTTCGAGACACGCGACCTGCCCGAGCTGTGGGACTTCTTCACGTCGCTGCCGACCACGGTCGTCGTCGACCACATGGGCCGGCCCGACGTGACGAAGCCGGTCGACGGGCCGGAGTTCGAGCGGTTCGTGCGACTGATGCGCGAGCACGAAAACGTCTGGTCGAAGGTCAGCTGCCCGGAGCGCCTGAGCGCAAGCGGCCCGCCGGCACTCGACGGCGAGTGAGACGCGTATCGCGACGTCGTTCCCTTCGCACGACGCATCGTCGAGACCTTCCCCGATCGCGTTCTCTGGGGCACCGACTGGCCGCATCCGAACCTGAAGGACCACATGCCCGACGACGGACTGCTCGTCGACTTCATCCCGCACATCGCGCGCACCGAAGAGCTGCAGCGCAAGCTGCTGGTCGATAATCCGATGCGTCTTTACTGGCCCGAGGAGGTGAACGATGGCGCTCGATAAACCGTACAAGGACGTGCCCGGCACGACGATCTTCGACGCCGACCAGTCGCGCATGGGCTACCACCTGAACCAGTTCTGCATGTCGCTGATGAAGCCGGAGAATCGCGCGCGCTTCAAGGCGGACGAGCGCGCGTACCTCGACGAGTGGCCGATGACCGAGGAGCAGAAGCAGGCGGTGCTCGCGCGCGACCTGAACCGCTGCATCGCGCTCGGCGGCAACATCTATTTCCTGGCGAAGATCGGCGCCACCGACGGCAGGAGCTTCCAGCAGATGGCGGGCAGCATGACCGGCATGAGCGAGGACGAATACCGCGACATGATGGTGCGCGGCGGCCGCGGCATCGAAGGCAACCGCCGGATCGGCGAGAAGAGCGGAGAGAAGAAATGAGCGCGCGCATCACCGCGAGCGTCTACACGTCGCACGTGCCGGCGATCGGCGCGGCCATGGACCTCGGCAAGACGCACGAGCCGTACTGGCAGAAGGTGTTCGCGGGCTACGAGTTCTCGCGCCAGTGGCTGAAGGAGAACCGTCCCGACGTCGTCTTCCTCGTCTACAACGACCACGCGAACGCGTTCAGCCTCGAGATCATTCCCACTTTCGCGATCGGCACCGCCGCCGGGTTCGCGCCGGCCGACGAGGGCTGGGGCCCGCGTCCGGTGCCCGGCGTCGTCGGCGATCCGCGGCTCGCATCGCACATCGCGCAGTCGGTGATCCAGGACGACTTCGACCTGACGATCGTCAACCGGATGGACGTCGACCACGGGCTCACGGTGCCGCTGTCGCTGATGTGCGGGCAGGCCGAAGCGTGGCCGTTCCGCGTGATTCCGTTCGCCGTCAACGTCGTGCAGTACCCGGTGCCGTCGGGCATGCGCTGTTTCCGGCTCGGGCAGGCGATCCGCCGCGCGGTCGAGTCGTACGACGAGCCGCTGAACGTACAGATCTGGGGTACCGGCGGGATGAGCCACCAACTGCAGGGTCCGCGCGCCGGACTGATCAACCGCACGTTCGACAATGCCTTCCTCGACCGGCTGATCGCCGATCCCGAGGATCTCGCGACGATGCCGCACATCGACTACGTGCGCGAGGCGGGCTCGGAGGGCATCGAGCTGGTGATGTGGCTGATCGCACGCGGCGCGATGGCCGACGTGGCCGGCGGCACGACGAACGACGTCGCCGCCGGTGCGGCGCCGAGGCCACGCGTCGTGCACCGCTTCTATCACGTCCCGGCGTCGAACACGGCGGTCGGTCACCTGATCCTGGAGAACCCCCGATGACGAAGAAGCTCCGCGTCGTGCTCGCCGGTGCCGGCGCCTTCGGCGTCAAGCACCTGGAAGGAATCCGCAACATCGATGGCGTCGAGGTGGTCTCGCTGGTCGGGCGCGAACGCGCGAAGACCGAGGAAGTGGCGAAGAAGTTCGGCATCGAGCACGTGACCACCGAGCTCCGCGAGAGCCTGGCACGCCCGGACGTCGATGCGGCGATCCTGTGCACGCCGACGCAGCTGCACGCGGCGCAGGCGATCGAGTGCATGAAGGCGGGCAAGCACGTGCAGGTCGAGATTCCGCTGGCCGATTCGATCAACGGCGCCGAAGCGGTCGTCGCGCTGCAGAAGGAGACGGGTCTTGTCGCCATGTGCGGCCACACGCGCCGCTTCAACCCGAGCCACCAGTACCTGCACCGCAAGATCCGCGCCGGCGAGCTCAACGTCCAGCAGATGGACGTGCAGACGTATTTCTTCCGCCGCACGAACACCAATGCGCTCGGCCAGCCGCGCAGCTGGACCGACCACCTGCTGTGGCACCACGCCGCGCACACGGTCGACCTGTTCGCGTACCAGACCGGCGGGCACATCGTCGCCGCGCACGCGCTGCAGGGTCCGACGCATCCGCAGCTCGGCATCGCGATGGACCTGTCGATCCAGCTCAAGGCGAGCAGCGGAGCGATCTGCACGCTGAGCCTGTCGTTCAACAACGACGGCCCGCTCGGCACCTTCTTCCGCTACATCTGCGACAACGGCACGTACGTCGCGCGCTACGACGACCTGTACGACGGCAAGGAGAACCGCATCGACGTCTCGAAGGTCGACGTCTCGATGAACGGAATCGAGCTGCAGGACCGCGAATTCTTCGCGGCGATCCGCGAGGGGCGCGAGCCGAACGCGAGCGTCGCGCAGGTGCTGCCCTGCTACCACACGCTCGCCCAGCTCGAACGCCAGCTCGCGAACACGCCGTAGGGGCAGCAGATGCAGGCGCGCCGCATCGGCTCGCTCACGGTCTCGGCGATCGGGCTCGGGTGCATGAGCCTGAGCCACGCCTACGGCGTGCGTCCGTCTCCCGACGACGCCGCCGCGGTGCTGCGCGCCGCGCTCGACGCGGGCGTCACGCTGTTCGACACGGCGATGCTCTACGGCGCAGGCGCCAACGAGGAACTGGTCGGCCGCACACTGGGCGCCGAACGGTCGCGCTTCGTGCTCGCGTCCAAGGGCGGGATGTCGGTCGTCGACGGCAGGCGCGTCATCGACGGCCGCCCCGGGACGATCCGTCGCAACTGCGACGAGAGCCTGGCACGGCTGCGCACCGACGTCATCGACCTCTACTATCTGCATCGCCTCGATGCGAAGGTGCCGATCGAGGAAAGCGTCGGCGCGCTCGCCGCGCTCGTTCGCGCAGGCAAGGTGCGCGAGATCGGGCTCTCCGAGGTGTCGGCGGCGACGCTGCGGCGCGCGCACGCCGTGCACCCGGTGGCCGCCGTGCAGAACGAGTATTCGCTGTGGACGCGCAACGTCGAGATCGGCGTGCTCGCCGCGTGCCGCGAGCTGGGCACCGCGCTGGTGGCGTTCAGCCCGCTCGCACGAGCGTTCCTCACCGGCACGCTGCGCGATCCCTCGTCGCTGCCGCCGAAGGACATCCGGCACGACATGCCGCGTTTCGCTGCGCCGCACTGGGAAGCGAACCTGCGCCTGCTCGATCCGTACCGGCTCCTCGCCAACGAGGCAGGCTGCACGATGGCGCAGCTCGCGCTCGCCTGGCTGCTCGCCCAGGGCGACGAGGTCGTGCCGATCCCCGGCACCACGCGCATCGAACACCTGCTCGAGAACCTGGGTGCGGCCGACGCGCAGCTCCCGGCGGACCTCGTCGCGCGGGTGGGTGCCGCGATCAACCAGCGCAACGTCTCCGGGCCGCGCTACGCCCCCGAGCGGCAGGCGGACATCGACACCGAGGAGTTCGAGTAGCAGCCCCGGCGCGGGCGCGCCGTTCGTCCGATCTGCCGCGAAAGGCTGCATTTCCGCGCCGGGAGCGCATTTCATCCGTGCGAAAGCCGCGTTTCGCGGCAATGGCTCCACGCGACGAGCGCGGCCAGGCGGCCGGGGAGCGCCCGGCCGGCTCCGCTTCCGCGACAGCCGATCAGAGGATGTAGCGCGCCAGGTCCTCGCTCTGCGCGAGCGTGCCGAGCCGTCCGTCGACGAACGCCGCATCGACGACCACCGCGCCGCCGGCGTGGCGCGTCGCTTCGAAGGACACCTCCTCGAGCAGCTTCTCCATCACCGTGGAAAGACGGCGCGCGCCGATGTTCTCGGTCTTCTCGTTGACCGACGAGGCGATCTCGGCGAGCCGGCGCACGCCGTCGGCCTCGAAGCGCAACTGCACGCCCTCGGTGGCGAGCAGCGCCTCGTACTGCTTGGTGAGACTCGCATCGGTGTCGACGAGGATGCGCACGAAGTCGTCGGCCGACAGCGAGGCCAGCTCGACGCGGATCGGCAGCCGCCCCTGCAGCTCGGGAACGAGGTCCGACGGGCGCGAAAGATGAAAGGCGCCCGACGCGATGAACAGGATGTGGTCGGTGCGCACCACGCCGTAGCGCGTGTTGACCGCGGTGCCCTCGACCAACGGCAGAAGGTCGCGCTGCACGCCCTGGCGCGAGACGTCGGCGCCGTGCGTCTCGCCGCGGGTGGCGACCTTGTCGATCTCGTCGATGAAGACGATGCCGTTCTGCTCGACGCTGGTGATCGCCTGCGTCTTGATCGCGTCGTCGTCGACGAGCTTGGCCGCCTCCTCGTCCGCGAGCAGCTTCATCGCGTCGCGGATGCGCAGCTTGCGCGGCTTGCGCCGGCCCGGCATGTTCGAGAACAGCGACTGCAGCT
>DASWVL010000307.1:0-5368 GCA_036406255.1 Zeimonas sp. | reverse complement strand
GATCCGCATCGCCTGCGGCGAGAAGCTGCGCTTCCGCCAGCGCGACATCCGCCTCGAGGGCCATGCGATCGAATGCCGGATCAACGCGGAAGACCCGTTCCGCTTCACGCCGTCGCCCGGGCGCATCACCGCGTGGCACCCCCCGGGAGGCCCGGGCATCCGGGTCGACTCGCACGCGTATACCAACTACTTCGTGCCGCCGAACTACGACTCGATGATCGCCAAGGTGATCTCCTACGGCGAGACGCGCGACCAGGCGATCCGACGCATGCGGATCGCGCTTTCGGAGATGGCGGTCGACGGCATCCGCACCAACCTGCCGCTGCACCGCGAACTGCTCGCCGACGCGCATTTCGTGCAGGGCGGCGCGTCGATCCACTATCTCGAGCAGAAGCTCGCGATGCGCCGCGGCTGAACGCGCGGCGCATCGATCGCAGTCCGCCGGCGGGAGTCGTTCACCCGATGTGGATCCGGATCCGTTTCGTCGTCGACGGCGCGACCGCCGACGCCTGGACCGATGCGCTGCTCGAAGCGGGCGCGGCGTCGGTCGACACGAGCGACGCCGACGCCGATTCCGAAGCCGAATGTGCGCTGTTCGGCGAGCCGGGCGAGCCGCCGCCGCAGAGCGCCTGGCCGCGCACGCGCATCACGGCGCTCGTCGCGCGCGAGACGTCGAACGCCGCCGATGGGCGCCCGACCGGGCGCGCCGACAACGACGAGAGCCGCGTGCGGTCGCTGCTCGAGCAGGCGGCGGCGATCGTCGCGCAGCCAGTGCCGGTCGCGATCGAACGCGAGGCCATCGCCGACGAAGACTGGGTGCAGGCGACGCAACGCCAGTTCTCGGCCTTCGCGGTCGGTCGCAGGCTGTGGGTCACGCCTTCGTGGCATGCGTCGACGCAGCCGGC
Source organism: Zeimonas sp. (assembly GCA_036406255.1). Lineage (GTDB taxonomy): Bacteria > Pseudomonadota > Gammaproteobacteria > Burkholderiales > Burkholderiaceae_E > Zeimonas. The sequence goes on along the minus strand of DASWVL010000307.1, from coordinate 4,463 downwards.
ACCCGACGGCCGCGTGGCGATCGTGCTCGACCCCGGGCTCGCGTTCGGAACCGGCAGTCACCCGACGACGCGACTGTGCCTCGAATGGCTCGACGAGCACCTGCAGGCAGGCGAATCCGTGATCGACTACGGCTGCGGCTCGGGCATCCTCGCGATCGCAGCGGCGCGGCTCGGCGCGCGGTGCGTCACCGGGATCGACATCGATCCGCAGGCGCTCATTGCCGCCGAACGCAACGCCGCGGACAACGGCGTGTCGATCGTGCTGCATTCGAGCAGCGACACGATGCCCGAGGCCGCCGACATCGTCCTCGCCAACATCCTGGCGAACCCGCTGCGCGTGCTCGCGCCGCTGCTCGAGACGCTCGTCGCGCCGGGCGGGCACCTGGTGCTTGCCGGACTGCTCGAGCGGCAGGCCGACGAGATCGCGCGCTGTTACCCGGGTATCGCGCTGCGCGCGTGGCGCTCGCTCGACGGCTGGACTTGCCTGGCGGGGACGCGTCCCCGATGATCGACCGTCGTTCCATCCCCATGACGGAGGCGGATCGCTGATGGCGCTCGCGACGACGTGTCCGCAGTGCAAGACGAGTTTTCGCGTCGTGCCCGACCAGCTGAAGCTGCGTCGCGGATTCGTGCGATGCGGCCGCTGCCGCCACGTCTTCGCAGGGATCGAGCACCTGCGCTACCTCGACGACGCGCAACGGCGCTCGGCAGCGCCGCCGTCGAGCGCCGAGGCCGCGGTCGAGGCCGGGCACGAGCGCATCGACGAACGCGCCGTCGAACGCGCCGATGCCCGCGGCGACGAGCGCGAAGTCGGCCCGCGCGACACCGACGAGCCGACCTTCCTCGACCCGGCGAGTGCGGCGGACATCGACGCCGACCTTTCGCGGCCGATCGAGCCCCGGGAGGAAGAGCCCGTCGAATCGGGTCGGATCGAGCCCGCCGGTAGGGAGGGCCGCGAAGACCAGTCCGCCGGCGGCAGCGAGAACGATTGCACCGACGCCGACGCCCCGATCGACGAGGACGTCGAGTGGGTCGTGGTGGGCACCCCCGATTTCGAGTCGCTCGCCGAAGACCCTCTCACCGGCGACGCGCGCGGCTCGCGGCACGCGACGCTCGGCGACGAAGCGCGCCGCGAGGCGTCGAGCGACGGCGCGGCACCGACGCCCCCTCCGTACCTCGAGCGCTTCGGCGCCTTCCCGGTCGACGACGCGCACAACCGGCGCACCGCCGGCGCGCCGCCCGCCACGGACGCCGACAGCACGGATGCGGGCGACGACGGCGAAGCGGCGATCGACTATTTCTCGACGAAGCGAAGTCGCGGCTTTGCCGACCGTCGCGGCATCGCGTTCGGATTCGCCGCACTCGTCCTGGCAATCGCGCTCACCGTGCAGTGGATCGTCGCGCAACGCTCGACGATCGGTTCTCGCTTGCCGGCGGTCGCACCATTGCTCGACGCGGCACTCTCGCCCTTCGGGCTGCGCATCGAGGCGCCGCGCGAGCTCGACGCGCTGACGATCGAGTCGTTCGAGCTGCAGGCTTCGCAGGTTCCCGACGTGCTGGAGATGCGTGCGCTGCTGCGAAATCGCGCTGACCATCCCGTACGCTGGCCGTCGATGCAACTCACGCTCACCGACCCTGCGAGCCGCGTGCTGGTGAGCCGCACGCTCGACCCCGACGACTACCTGGACGAAGCCGGGGCGCAGCGCCGGGAGGGCGTTCCCGCGCAGACCGAGTGGCCGCTGCGGCTCGCCCTCGAGGCGAGCGACCTGCAGCTGGCCGGCTACGACTACCGGGTGCGGCTGTTCTACCCCTGAAGAAGAACGGAGCGACGATGTCCCGACGCGTGCTGATCAGCGGTTCGATCGCCTACGACACGATCATGGTGTTCGAAGGCCATTTCAAGGACCACATCCTCCCCGACCGCGTGCACATGCTGAACGTGTCGTTCCTCGCGCCGAGGCTCGAGCGCAACTACGGCGGCTGCGCGGGGAACATCGCGTACACGCTGGGCGCGCTGGGCGGCGAGCCGCGAATGCTGGCCACCGTCGGCCGCGACGGCGACGCCTATCTAGCGCACCTGGCCGAACTCGCCATCGACACCTCCACCGTTCGCCGGCTCGACGACCAGTACACGGCGCAGGCGTTCATCACCACCGATCTCTCCGACAACCAGATCACCGCTTTCCATCCGGGCGCGATGTCGCACGCGCATCGTGTCTCGGTGCGCGACGGGCTGCGCGACGGCACGGGCGACGCAATCGGCATCGTCGCACCCAACGGGCGCGATGCGATGCTCCAGCACGCACGCGAATTCGTCGAATGCGGCGTGCCCTTCGTGTTCGACCCCGGCCAGGGCCTGCCGATGTTCGACGGTGCCGCGCTGCGCGAGTTCGTCTCGCTCGCCACCGCGGTCACCGTCAACGACTACGAGGCCTCGGTGCTCGTCGAGCGCACCGGCTGGAGCGAGGCGCGCATCGCCGAGCACGTGCAGGCGCTGATCGTCACGCGCGGCGCCGAGGGATCCCGCGTGCACGAAGGCGGCACCGTCACCGAGATCGCCGCGGCACGGATCTCGCGCGCCGTCGATCCCACCGGCTGCGGCGACGCGTATCGCGGCGGGCTGCTGCACGCACGCACGCTCGGCTGGAGCTGGCTGGATGCTGCGCGGCTCGGCAGCGTGCTGGGCGCGATCAAGATCGAGCATCGCGGCGGACAGAATCATCCGGTGGATCGCGCCGAGGTCGCGCGCCGCTTCGAGCAGGCCTACGGCCGCACGCCCTGGTAGAGAGCGGCGCACAGCGCGCCGGCGTCGATCGGCGCATCGAGCGCGAAGCGCTTGCGCCGGGCGCCCGCACCGGCCACGAGACGAACCGAACGCTTCGGCAGCGAAAGGCGCTCGGCGAGAAAACGGACGATCTCGTCGTTGGCGCGCCCCTCCACGGGCGGCGCCGCCACGCGCAGTTTCAGGCACCCGTCGTGTTCGCCGACGACCACGGTGCGCGGCGCCCCGGGCTGCGCGGCGATGCGAAGCCGCCACGCACCGGGGCCGCCTTCGAGCCAGGCCGGCAACTGCGCGCAACCCACGGGACGAGCGCCGGACCCGCGACGCGGATCAGGACACCGCTGCGAAGAACGTCGGCATCGCGGACTGCAGCACGGTGAGCGCGAGCTGCGCGAGCAGGATCAGCACGAGCGGCGAGAGGTCGACGCCGCCGATCAGCGGCACGAGGCGGCGGATCGGAGCGAGAAACGGACGCGTGAGCGCGTCGATCGTCGGTGCGATCGGCGCGTGCGGGTTCACCCAGGACAGCACGGCCAGCAGCAGCACGAGCGCGGTCAGCAGCCACAGCGACCACTTTGCGAGCCAGAAGAGGGCCAGCAGCACCACCGCGCCGAAGGCCGGCGCACGATCGCCGCCGAACAGCAGCACATAGAGCACGGCGAGCACGACCGCAAGCAGCAGCGCGGCGAGCAGGCTCGCCCAGTCGACGCTTCGCATGTTCTTGCGCGTGGCAGGCAGCACCCCGCGCAGCGGCCGCACGATCCAGTCGGTGACCGCGATGACGAACTGCCCGAGCGGATCGCGAACGCCGAGCCCCAGCCAGTTCAGGTAGGCGCGCAGGACACAGGCGGTCGCGAGCAGGCTGCCGAGCGTTTCGAGCAGGAGCCAGAGTGCGTGATGCATGAGGACGGTTCCGGAACGCCAGCGATTCTCGCATACGAAAAAAGAGTCCCGCACCGTGCGACGACCGGCGCGGGACCCGATGTGCCGCACGTCGCGGACGACGTGCGGCGCTTCGCATGGGATGCGTTACGGACGGTTGCCGGTCGGGAACGGCCAGGCAGCCGCCGGATTCAGCGGCTTGGCCGCCGGTGCCGAAGGGGTCGCCACGCCGTTCTTCTTCGCCGCGGTCTTCTTCACCGGCGACTTCTTCGCCACCGGCTTCTTCGCCGCGACCTTCTTCGTGGACGCCTTCTTCGCCGCCGGCTTCTTCGCCGCCGCCTTCTTCACGGCCTTCTTCGCGGCCTTCTTCGCGGGAGACGCCTTGCGCGCGCTCGCCGTCTTGCGCGCCGCGCCGCGGGCACCCGCCTTCTTCGCGGCGGTCTTCTTCGCCGCGCCCTTCTTCGCCGCCGTCTTGCGGGCTGCCGACTTCTTCGCAGCCGTCTTCTTCACGGCCTTGCGTGCCGCCATCGGCTTCTTGGCGGCGGTCTTGCGAGCGGTCTTCTTCGCAGCCGTCTTGCGGGCGGCGGTCTTGCGGGCGGTCTTCTTCGCTGCGCCCTTCTTCGCTGCGCCTTTCTTCGCTGCCGTCTTCTTCACCGCAGTCTTGCGTGCGGAGGCGACGCGCTTGGCCGATGCGCTCTTCGTCGCGGCCTTGCGTGCGGTGGTCTTCTTCGTCGCTTTCTTCGCGGCGCTCTTCTTCGCGGCCGGCTTCTTCGCGGCTTTCTTGGCGGTTGCCATGAGG
>DASWVL010000306.1:0-3523 GCA_036406255.1 Zeimonas sp. | reverse complement strand
CTCACCTTCGAGCAGCCCGAGCTCAACATCGTGCGCGGCGCCTACTACGCGCTGATCAGCGCGCTCTCGGGCACGCAGACGATGGCGCTGTGCTCGTACGACGAGGCCTACACCATCCCGACCGAGTATTCGGCGCGCATCTCGCTGCGCACCATGCAGATCCTCATCGCGGAGATGGGCCTCACCGAGACGGTCGATCCGCTCGGCGGCTCGTACTACGTCGAGACGATGACGAACCAGATGCGCGACAAGATGGAAGAGATCATCGCCGAGACCGACGCGCAGGGCGGGATCGTCAAGCTGGTGTCCGAAGGCGCGATCCAGGCGAAGGTGTCGGCGCAGGCGTACAAGATGCAGCGCGACATCGAGAGCGGCGCGTTCCCCAAGGTCGGCGTGAATTGCTACCGCAACGACCAGGAGGACGAGCACAAGGTCGAATTCCACCCCTACGACGAGGACGACGCGCGCGTGCAGATCGACTCGCTGAATCGCGTGCGCGCCGAGCGCGACGCCGACCGCGTCGCCCGCACGCTCGCGGGCGTCGGCGAGGCCGCGCGCGCGGGCGCCAACGTCATGCCGGCGATCGTCGAGGCGGTGAAGGCCTATGCGAGCGTCGGCGAGATCACGCAGGAACTGGTGAAAGTGTACGGACGGTACCAGGAACCGATCCGCTTCTGAGGGACGATCAATGACAGCCATCGAAAGATATGCCGCGCCGCAGAGCCTCGACGAGGCGCTCGGCATCCTGCAGCAGGGCGAGGTGACCATCCTCGCAGGCGGCACCGACCTGATGCCGCAGACGAAAGCCGGCCGCATCGCGTTCAAGCCGACGCTGATGAACATCGGCCGCGTCGCGGGACTGAAAGGGGTCAGCCTCGACGGCGCGTACCTGCGCATCGGGGCGCTCACCACGATCAGCGAGCTCCTCCGCGATCCGCTCGTCGTGCAGCACGCGCCGGTACTGGCCGAGGCCTGCGATCAGTTCGCGAGCGACCAGATCCGCAACGCGGGCACGCTCGGGGGCAACATCAACAACGCCTCGCCCGCGGGCGACACCCTGGTGCCGCTGATCGTGCTCGACGCCGAGGTCGAGCTCGCGTCGAAGCCCAATGGCAGCGTCACCACGCGGCGCCTGCCGCTCGCCGAGTTCTTCACCGGCCCCGGCAGGACAAAGCGCGCCGCGAACGAGCTGCTCACCGCGGTGCGCGTCCCGCTACCGCAACCGGGCCACGTCGCGCGCTTCTACAAGTTCGGCACGCGCCCCGCGCTGGACATCTCGACGATCTCGATCGGCATCGCCGGCATCAAGCGCGACGGTGCGCTCACCGACATCCGCGTCGCCTTCGGCGCAGTCGCCCCGACGCCGGTGCGCGCGCCGCGCACCGAAGCCGCGCTCGAAGGCCGTCCCCTCGATGCCGAGGCCATCGCCGCCGGCGCAGACACCGCGCGCGACGAGGTCAGCCCGATCGACGACGTCCGTGCCACCGCGTGGTACCGCAAGGAACTCATCCACAACATGACAAAAAGGATGCTCGACCATGTCGCTCAAGCATGACATCGAATTCACGCTGAATGGCGTGAGGAAGCGCGTCACCGTCGACGTCGCGATGACCGCGCTCGACATGCTGCGCGACGTCGTCGGCCTCACCGGCACGAAGTACGGCTGCGGCGAAGGCGAGTGCGGCGCGTGCACGATCCGCGTCGACGGCGAGACGCGCAATTCCTGCCTGATGTTCGCCGTCGATTTCGACGGCCGCGACATCGTGACGATTGAGGGCCTCGCCGCCGACCCGAAGGCGGACGCGCTGCGCGAAGCCTTCGTCGAGCACGGCGCGGTGCAGTGCGGCTTCTGCACGCCGGGGATGGTGATGCAGGCATCGCACATTCTCGACACGAACCCGAACGCCGACGCGGAGACGATCAAGCGCGGTATCGAAGGGAATCTCTGCCGTTGCACCGGCTACAAGAAGATCGTCGACGCGGTCGAGTCCGCGTGCTGCGGCGGTCGCTGAGGAGGACAGGATGAACGTTGCTGAAAAACCCGTCATCGCCGCCGCCTCGCTGATCGGTCAGCGCATCCAGAAGAAGGACGCGCCCGAAAAGGCCGCCGGCAAGACGCGCTACATCCAGGACATGGTCGTTCCCGGCATGCTGCACGCGAAGATCCTGCGTTCGAGCCGCGTGCACGCGAAGATCAAGAGCATCGACACGTCAGCGGCGAAGGCGCTGCCCGGCGTGCATGTCGTCCTCACTGCGGCGGACGTGCCCGACCAGCAACCGATCGGCGTCGCGCGCGACCACCTGCCGCTGAAGGGTGAACGCGTGCGCAGCCTGCGCGACGAGATCGCTGCGGTGGCCGCCGACAGCGACGAGATCGCCGAAGCCGCGCTGAAACTGATCCGCGTCGAATACGAGGACCTGCCGGTCATCGCCTCGCCCGAGGACGCGATCAAGCCGGGCGCGCCGCTGATCCACCCCACCCCGCTCGACGCCCACGGCCGCCCGCAGTCGCTGCCGCCGAAAACGCCGATCGCGTTCGCCGGCAAGCCGGACAACATCGCGATGCGCTTCGACTACACGCACGGCGACATCGCGCAGGCCGAAGCCGAATCCGACGTCGTCGTTGAGGACAGCTTCCAGCTGCACTACGTGACGCACTGCTGCATGGGCGTGTCGGGGGTCATTGCCGAGTTCGACGCCTCCGGCAACCTGCTGATGTACTCCAACACGCAGGTGCCCTTCCTGCACAAGCGCGAGTTCGCCGAATACCTGAACATCGACCCGAGCCGCGTGCGCATCATCCAGCCGCCGATCGGTGGCGGCTTCGGCTCCAAGCTCGACATCTATCCCTTCGAGGTCATCTGCATCTTCCTCGCCCGCGCCGCGAAGCGCCCGGTGAAGATGGTCTTTACGCGCGAAGAGGAATTCCTGGCCTCGCCGACGCGCCAGCCCGTGCTCTTGACGCTGCGTTCGGGCTGCAGGAAGGACGGCACGCTGACGTTCCGCCAGGTGCATACGCTGCACGACAACGGCGCCTACACGTCGTGGGGCGCGACCACGCCGTTCGTGATGATGCAGACCTTCTCGTCGCTGTACCGCGTGCCGGCCTGCGACTACCACACGACGGTGGTCTACACGAACAACCCCTACGCCGGCTCCTTCCGCGGCTACGGCAACCTGCAGGCGACCTTCGCCATCGAGCAGCACATGGACATGCTGGCCGAGAAGATCGGCATGGATCCGCTCGACTTCCGGCTGAAGAACGCGCAGGACGCGGGCGAAGTGACCGGCCAGGGGATGACGTTCAAGAGCTGCGGCTTCAAGGAATGCATCACGACGGCGGCCGAGCGCAGCGATTACCGGAAGAAGCACGCCGACAACATCGCGAACCGCAACGCGCGCGGCCCGGTAAAGCGCGGCATCGGCATCGCGTCGATGCTGCACGTCGGCGGCGGCGCGAAAATCTATCCGTCGGACGGCTGCGGCACGATCCTGAAGCTCGACGATTTTGCGAACGTCACGC
>DASWVL010000305.1:0-7401 GCA_036406255.1 Zeimonas sp. | reverse complement strand
TTCGTCGAGATACAGAACAAGATGCAGGAGCAGTCGAAGAGCTTCTACGACAACAAGGGCATTCCGAACCCGGAGATGTGGGCGCAGTTCATGTCGATGCAGACGCCGATGATCCAGACGATGATGGGCAACTACATCGAGCAGAGCAAGAACCTGTTCGTGCAGATGCAGGAACAGATGCAGGCGCAGACCCGCAACATGTTCCAGAACTTCCCCTTCCCGATGCCGCCCGGCGTCGGGGGGCCCGGCGGCTCGGGCGGCGAGAAGGGCGAGAAGAAGTAGCGACGGAACATGCTGCAGAAGCCGGCGCACCGGCGCGCCTTCCCGGGCACGCCGAAGGTGGGCTTCGTTTCGCTCGGCTGTCCGAAGGCGACGGTCGACTCCGAACGCATCCTCACGTGCCTGCGCGCCGAAGGTTACGACCTCGTCGGCGACTACGCCGGCTCCGATCTCGTCATCGTCAACACCTGCGGTTTCATCGACGAGGCGGTGCAGGAGTCGCTCGACGCGATCGGTGAAGCGCTCGCCGAGAGCGGGCGCGTGATCGTCACCGGTTGCCTGGGCGCGCGGCGCGCCCCGTCGGGCAATGCCTTCGTCGCCGACGTGCATCCGAAGGTGCTTGCCGTCACCGGTCCGCAGGCGACCGACGAGGTGATGGCGCACGTGCACGCGCACCTGCCGAAGCCGCACGACCCCTTCGTCGATCTCGTCCCGCCCGGCGGCATCAAGCTCACGCCGCGACACTACGCGTACCTGAAGATCTCCGAAGGATGCAACCACAGCTGCACCTTCTGCATCATTCCGTCGATGCGCGGCGACCTCGTCAGCCGCCCGATCGGCGAGGTCGTGCGCGAGGCGCGAGCGCTCGTCGACGCCGGCGTGCGCGAGCTGCTGGTCATCTCGCAGGACACCAGCGCATACGGGGTCGACCTGCGCTACCGCACCGGTTTCGTCGACGGGCGTCCGGTGCGCACGCGACTGCTCGAGCTGGTGAACGAGCTTGCGCGGCTCGAGGCTCGCGTGCGGCTGCACTACGTCTATCCGTACCCGCACGTCGACGAAGTGCTGCCGCTGATGTCCGAAGGGCGCGTGCTGCCGTACCTCGACGTGCCGTTCCAGCATTCGCACCCGCGCGTGCTGCGCGCGATGAAGCGGCCGGCGTCGGGCGAGGCGAACATCGAGCGCATCCGCGCCTGGCGCGCGGCCTGCCCGCAGCTGACGATCCGCAGCACCTTCATCGTCGGATTCCCCGGGGAGACCGAGGCGGAGTTCGAGCACCTGCTCGCGTTCCTCGAGGAGGCGCAACTCGACCGCGTCGGCTGCTTCGCGTACTCGCCGGTGGACGGTGCAGCGGCGAACGCGCTCGCCGATCCGGTGCCCGACGAGGTGCGCGAGTCGCGTCGCGACCGGTTCATGCAGGTGCAGGCGCGAATCAGCGCCGAGCGGCTGCGGCGGAGGGTCGGTTCCGAGACCGACGTGCTCGTCGATGCCATTGAGCACGACCGCGCGACCGGTCGGTGGCGCGCGGCCACTCGGTCGGCGGCCGAGGCGCCGGAGGTGGACGGCGTCGTGTACGTCGCACTGCTCGGCGAGGCGGACGCGCGCGCACGTGCACCGGGCAGCGATCTGCGCGTGCGAATCGTCGACGCCGACGAGCACGATCTGTATGCGGAGGAGGTGAAGGAGGAAGGGTGAAGGGTCGGACGGCCTGCGGTCCTTCGCGGCCCTTCACCCTTCACTCTTCACATTCCGGTAGGCCAGCGCTGCGCCGACCAGCAGTACTGCGACCGCGATCCACGACGGTGCCGCGAACGACCCGCTGCGATCGGCCATCCAGCCGGCGATCGCCGGGCCGATGATCTGGCCGATGCTGAAGGCGACGGTCATCCGTGCTATCGTCTGGTCGGGACGGTCGGGCGCCAGCGAGCGCGCGGTGGCCAGCCCGAGCGCGGTGATCGCCATGAAGGTTCCGCCGAGCAGCGCGGCGCCCACGTAGAGCGCCAGCGCCTGCTGGCCGATCGCGACGAGCGCGACGCCGATCGCCTCGAGCACGAAGGCGGCGACGATCGCCGGGTAGACGCCGATGCGCTGCGCAACTCGCGTCCAGAACCAGTTCGACGGCGCGCCTGCGATGCCGACGATCATCCACGTCCAGAACTCGACGGTTCGGGCGTCGGGCAGCGCCCGTGCGATGACGACGATGAAGGTCGCGGTGATCACGTAGCCGAAACCGAGGCAGCCGTACGACCAGACGAGCCGGTCGAGCGCGCGCCGGTCGGCACAGGCGCCGGCGGCCGATCGGTCCAGGGCGACGGGAGTCGCCGGGGGCGGTGCGACGAGTTCGCGCCATGGTGCGATCGCGAGCACGAACGCCAGGCCGGCGAGCGCGGCCCACAGCGGCTCGAAGCCCCAGCCCGCCTCGCGTCCGAATTCGATGAGCACCGTCGAAGCGACGATGCCGAGGCCGACTCCGGCATAGAGCAGCGCTGCGAGCATCGGCCGCCCTTCGCGCACCGCGCTGGCGAAGACGACGGCGGAAGCGAAGACGAGGACGAAGGCGCTCGCGATCCCCGCGAGGAATCGAACGACGGCCCACGCCGTCGTGCCGGCGTCGATCGCCATCGCGGCGGTCGTCACGATCGTCGCGGCGATTCCGACGCGCAACCACAGTACGCGCCGACGTGCGATGAACGACCGGGTGGCGAGCAGGGCGCCGACCAGGTAGCCCGCGAAGTTGGCCGACGCGACGAAGCCGGCGCCCGACAGCGTCAGGCTCGATTGGTCGAGCATCGGCGGCAGCATCGGGGTGTAGGCGAAACGCCCGACGCCCATCGCCAGGGCGAGCGCCAGGAAACCGGCAATCGCCTCGATCGTTGCGCGCGGCGCGACCGGTTCGTGCGTGGCGGACGCCGCGCGCAACGTGTTCACCGGGCCCTCCTCAGGCGCCGGCCCGCTGCCCGCCCGGCAACTGGTCGGCGAACCAGTTCAGGATCGCGTCGAGCCAGCAGTGGTTGATCGCGTGCGTCGTCTCCGAACGGACGCGCGGCTTCGCGTGGTAGGCGACGGAGACGCCGGCGATCGACATCATCTTCAGGTCGTTGACGCCGTCGCCGACGACGATCGCCTGCCGCGGCTCGCAGCCGATGGCCGCGCAGGTGCGTTCGAGCGCGCGCTGCTTGCCGTCGGCATTGACGATCTCGCCGAGCACCCGTCCGGTGAGGAAGCCGTCGCGCACCTCGAGCGTGTTGGCGCACGCGAAATCGAGTCCGAGCCGGTCGCGCAGCCGTTCGGTGAAGAAGGTGAAGCCGCCGGAGACGAGCAGCACCTGCAGCGCGGCGTCCTTCGCGGCGGCGATGAGAGTCTCGGCGCCGGGCGTCACGCGCAGCCGCTCGTCGTAGACGCGCTGCAGCGTCGACTCGGGCAGGCCCGCGAGCAGTTCGGCACGCCGGCGCAGGCTCTCGTCGTAGTCGGCGATCTCGCCGCGCATCGCCGCCTCGGTGATCGCGGCGACTTCGGCCTTGCGCCCCGCGTAGTCGGCGATCTCGTCGATGCACTCGATCGTGATCAGCGTCGAGTCCATGTCGAAGGCGAGCAGCCGATAGTCGGTGAGACGCGCATCGGAGGGGACGACCTCGGCGTCGACGTGCAGCGTCTCGGCGAGCCGCGTCGCGTGCTCGCCGTCGATCGACACGTCGTCCCAGGTGGCCAGGCGCGCGAGCCGCAGCGTCGGCGAACGGCCGGCCGCCTCGCTGCAGGCGGCGACGGCGTCGTCGTCCAGGCGCAGGTGCTGCACGACGAGGCGCCGCGTCATCGATGCGCGCCCCGCTTCGATCGCGGCATATCCGGCTGCGCGCGCCGGGCGGCCGAAGAACCGACGCCCGCCCCGGTGGGCGACGGACGATTCCCGTGCGCCGGTTCGCGCTCTCGCGCCGGTGCGCGGGCGTGCCCGGCTTCGCTGTCGTGCCGCTGCCCGTTGCCGCCTCTCGTGCGCTCGTCCGTGCCGGCCTCGCGCGGCTGCGAAGGCGCGAGCCTCGCGAGCTGGTCGAGGATCTCGCGCACCTGCTGCAATCGCGCAGCGAAGTCGTCGGTGGCGATCGTGAAGCGCAGCCGGTCGGGACCCGCAAGCTTGACGTCGCGCCGCGACTGGATGAAGCGGATCAGCGCCGCCGGATCGAGCGGCGGAGCGGGAACGAACTGCACGACGATCGTGTCGGGTGCGGCGTCGATCTTCGCGATGCCCAGCGCGCGCGAGGCGATGCGCAACCGGTGCGTCTCGATCAGCGTGCGGGCTGCGTCGGGAAGCTTGCCGAAGCGATCGACGAGTTCCTCGCGCAGCGTGTCGAGCGCCTCGACGGTTTCGCAGTTCGCCATGCGCTTGTACAGCGACAGACGCTCGTGCACGTCGGGTACGTAGTCTGCGGGGAGCAGCGCCGGCGCGCGCAGCACGATCTCGGTCGTCGCCGACAGCGGGGCCGAAAGATCGGGCTCGCGTCCGGCGCGCAGCGCATCGACCGCTTCGGCGAGCATCTCGCTGTACAGCGCAAAGCCCACCTCCTGCATGTCACCCGACTGCGATTCGCCGAGTACCTCCCCGGCACCGCGGATCTCGAGATCGTGCATCGCCAGGTAGAAGCCGGAGCCCAGCTCCTCGAGCGCCTGGATCGCCTCTAGGCGCTTGACCGCGTCGCGCGTCATCGCTTTCTCGTCGGGCACCATCAGGTAGGCGTAGGCCTGGTGGTGCGAGCGGCCGACGCGCCCGCGCAGCTGGTGCAGCTGCGCGAGCCCGAAGCGGTCGGCGCGGTGGATGACGATCGTGTTCGCGCTGGGAACGTCGATACCGGTCTCGATGATCGTCGTGCACAGCAGCACGTTGAAGCGCTGCTGCAGGAAGTCGTGCATCACGCGCTCGAGCTGGCGCTCCGGCATCTGGCCGTGCGCGACCGCGATACGCGCCTCGGGAACCAGCTCGGCCAGCCGCGCGCGCCGGTTCTCGATCGTCTCGACCTCGTTGTGCAGGAAGTACGCCTGTCCGCCGCGCTTGAGTTCGCGCATCAGCGCTTCGCGTACGGTGCCCGAGCTCTCGCGGCGGACGAAGGTCTTGATCGCCAGTCGGCGCTGCGGCGCGGTGGCGATCACCGAGAAGTCGCGGATGCCCTCCAGGCTCATCGCGAGCGTGCGCGGGATCGGCGTCGCCGTGAGCGTGAGTACGTCGACCTCGGCGCGCAGCGCCTTGAGCGCCTCCTTCTGCCGTACGCCGAAGCGGTGCTCCTCGTCGATGACGACGAGGCCGAGCCGGTCGAATTTCACCTCGGGAGACAGCAGCTTGTGCGTGCCGATCGCGATGTCGATCTGCCCGGCGGCGAGTCCTTCGACGGCAGCGCTCGTCTCCTTCTTCGAGCGGAAACGCGACAGCTGCGCGATGCGCACCGGGAAGTCGGCGAAACGGTCGCTGACGGTCTGCAAATGCTGCTCGGCGAGCAGCGTGGTCGGCGCGAGGACGGCGACCTGCCGGCCGTCGGCCACCGCGACCCAGGCGGCGCGCAGCGCGACCTCGGTCTTGCCGAAGCCGACGTCGCCGCAAACGAGCCGATCCATCGGCTTGCCCGACGCCATGTCGCCGACGACCGCGTCGATCGCGGCCTGCTGGTCGGGCGTCTCGTCGAACGGGAAACCCTCGGCGAAGGCTTCGTAGTCGTTGGCCGGGAAGCGGAACGCGTGCCCTTCGCGCGCCGCGCGGCGCGCGTACAGGTTCAGCAGCTCGGCCGCTGCGTCGCGCGCCCTCGATGCCGCCCGTCGGCGCGCCTTCTCCCATTGTCCGGAGCCCAGCTCGTGCAGCGGAGCATCCTCCGGAGCCGCCCCGCTGTAGCGCGAGATCACGTGCAGTTGCGCCACCGGCACGTACAGCGTGGCGCCTTTCGCGTACTTCAAGTGCAGGAACTCGGTCGGCCCCTCGTCGAGGTCCATCGTGACCAGGCCCTCGTAGCGGCCGATGCCGTGCTGTGCGTGCACGACGGGGTCGCCCGCCTTCAGCTCCGAGAGGTCGCGGATGATCGAGTCGACGTCGGTCTGCGACTCGCGGCGCCCGCGCCGGCGGCGACGCGGCGCGCCGGCGAACAGCTCGGTCTCGGTGACGACCGAGATCCCGACGTCGGGCACGTCGAAGCCGTCGAAGATCGGCCCGACGGCGATCGCCTCGTCGAGATCGCTTTCGACGAACCGGGTCCAGTCGTCGACCGCGTGCAGGCGCACGCCGTTCTCGGCGAACAACTGCTCGAGCGTCTCGCGCCGGCCCGGCGACTCGGCGACGACGAGCTTGCGTGCACCCGGCGCCGCCCGCCAGGCGCGCAGGCGCGCGAGCGGATCCGGCGCGCGGCGGTCGATCGACACCTCGGCAGGCGCGAGTGCGAAATGCCCCGCGCGCTGCGTCGTTTCGGCGGGGCCGTTCGCATCGTCGGGCGCCGCGATCGACCAGCGACCGAAATCCTTCGCCTGTGCGAACAGCGTCTCGCTGTCGAGGAACAGCTCCTGCGGCCTCAGCAACGGGCGATTGCGGTCGTGGGACAGGAATCGGTAGCGTTCGGCCGCCTCCTGTGCGAAGCGGCGCGCTGCTGCGTCGACGTCGCCGTGCGAGACGACGATGGCGTCCTCGGGCAGGTAATCGAACAAGGTCGCCGTCCGTTCGTGGAACAGCGGCAGCCAGTATTCGATGCCGGCCGGGGCGATTCCGTTGCCGACGTCGCGGTAGATCGTGCTCGCCGACGGGTCGCCTTCGAAACGCTCCCTCCACCGCCCCCGAAAAGCGGTGCGTGCCGCCTCGTCGAGCGCGAACTCGCGACCGGGCAGCAGGCGCACGCGGTCGATCGGGTAGAGGCTTCGCTGCGTGTCGGGATCGAACGTGCGGATCGAGTCGATCTCGTCGCCGAAGAGGTCGAGGCGGTAGGGCAGGTTCGACCCCATCGGGAAGAGGTCGATCAGCCCGCCCCGCACCGCGTATTCGCCGGGGCGCACGACCTGCGAGACATTCTCGTAGCCGGCGAAGCTCAGTTGCCGGCGAAGCCTCGCTTCGTCGAGCCGCTGGCCCTTGTGGAAGAAGAAGGTGTGCGACGCGAGGAACTGCGCCGGCGCGAGCCTCTGCAGCGCGGTGCCGATCGGTGCGAGCACCACGTCGCAGTCGTGCTGCTGCAGCGCGTACAGCGTCGAGAGGCGCTCCGAGACGAGATCCTGGTGCGGGGAGAACGCGTCGTACGGGAGCGTCTCCCAGTCGGGCAGCAGCAGCACGCGCAGCAGCGGCGCGAACCAGCGCATCTCCTTGGCGAGCCGTACGGCGTCCGCCGGCTTCGCCGTGACGATCGCCAGCGCGCGGCCGTGCGGGGCCGGCGCCTGCGCCCCGGCGCCGGCGCT
>DASWVL010000304.1:0-2896 GCA_036406255.1 Zeimonas sp. | reverse complement strand
TCGAACACCGACGAGACCTCGTAGCCGCTTCGCTGCAGCACGAAGCTCAGCGATTCGACGATGTGTGGCTCGTCTTCGGCGATCAGCACCCGCGTGGTCATCGATCTTCGTCCTGGGCTGAGCTGCGGCCTGTCATCGGGGAATCGTACGAGTGTAGCGGGTCTGCGGCGGCGGATGAAGGACGCGCAAGGCAGCCCGCGAGGAACGCTCGTCCTCGGTTCGTCCTCGGTTCGCCCTCCATACACCTCACGCGTCGATGATCGGGTCTTCCTGGCGGTACCAGCAGTCGTGCCGCACGCACAGCCGGCAATTCGGCCCGACCGGCGTTGCCGGCGCCGTCGACGACAGGTCGATGCCTTCGCCGTACACGGTCCGGTCGGCGTGCAGCGCGTCGCAGGCGAGCATCACGGACACCAGCCGACGCGGCATCGTGAACGACGGGCGCGTCTTTTCGTCGGTTCGAGCGAGCAGCAGGAATCGCGCCCCGTTGGGGAATTCGGCCAGTTGCCGCACGAGCACGCCCGGCGACTGGAACGCCTGGTAGACGGGCCACAGCGGGCACGCGCTGCCCTGGCGCGGCATCAGCAGGTGAGGCAGCGGATAGCGCTTGGTGACGAATCCGGCCGCATCGACGCGCAGGAATGCGAACGGGATCGCCTGCGCGCCGGGGCGCTGGAGCGTGACCAGCCGATGGCAGACCTGCTCGAAGCTCGCGTCGAAGCGGCGTGCCAGGCGGTCGAGGTCGTATCGACCCGCCGTCGCCGCCTCGAGCACGACGTCGTACGGCATCAGGATCGAAGACGCCAGATACGAGACCAGCACTCGCGTTGCCCGCCGCTTCGCGGCGTCGCTGGTCAGCAGGGCCGATCCCTCGATCTCGGCGGCGACCGGCGCGCCGTGGTGGAACATCTGCGCAGCGAACTTCGCGAGTTCGAATCGCCGCGTGGCGCGCGAGACGCCTTCGGGCAGCGTCAACGTGCGTGCGGCCGCGTTCCAGGTCGCGTACGGATGTCCGGCGGCCGCCTCCGGCACCTCGCCCGCCGCGACCCGGATGCGCACGTCGTGCACCGTTTCCAGGTACGCGGCGAGCGCGTCCTCGCCGCATGCTCCCGCGATGCCGGCGGCCGCGCGAAAGTCGACGCTCGCCTGCTCGAGCGCCGGAAAATGGTTGCCGCGCTCGAGCAGGAAGTCGTCGACCTCCTCGGCCGGCGTCACCGAGCGCGTCGCGGTGTGCGCCTTGTCGAAGAACGCCGCCAGCGCCTGCGCGACGTCGGAAAGACGCCCGCTCTCCGAAGCGATGATCGACAGGAAGCGCGAGCGTTGCTCCGGCTCGAGATCCTCGATCGTCTCGAGGATCTCCGACGACGAGCGGATCGCCGCCACCCGGCTGAGCATCGAATGCACCGCGTCGCCAAGAAAGGGGTCGTGGTTCAGGCGGTCCGACAGCGCGTGCACCGCATTGAGCCGGTCGAGGGCGGTGCGGTGCAGCCGCACCAGCGCCTGCGCCCAGGCTTCGTGCTGTCCGGCGAAGGTCTCGGCGCTCGACGGATCGAGGTGCAGCTCGGCGAGCACCGGTTCGATCGCCAGCGACGCGAGGTCGTCGGCGAGCCGCCGCTGCGCGGCGCCGTCGAGTTCGTCGAGCGCGACGTCGAGCGACTCGGCGATGCGCTTGAGCACCGCGCCGCCGATGTTGCGCCGGCCGCTCTCGATCAGGTTCAGGTACGACGGCGAGATGCCGATGCGTGCCGCCAGCGCCGACTGCGTGATGCCGAGCGAGCGGCGCCGCTCGCGGATGCGCGGGCCGACGGCCGAGCGGTAGGCCGTGCGATTCGCCGGCGAGGGGCGCGTCCCGTGCTGCATTGCAAGGTGAAAAATCGACTGGATTGACGGCCGGAATCCGAATTCTTTACAAAATCATTGCGTCCTGTCAAAGACTTGTTGTTTGCTTGACAGCCAACGCGCATCCTCCTTGCCGCAGTCGTCGGCGGCCGGTTCCGGTTCGCCTTACCGCAGGTCCATTACAGGAGGACGGTTGATGAGCGACATTCGAGACAACGGCCGGCGAAAGGTCATCAAGGGCGGCGCGGCGCTGGGCGCCAGTGCGATCGCGTCGCCGATGTTCTTCACGCGCAATGCGTGGGCGCAGAACTTCCGCAACAATCCGGGCGACAAGAAGTCGGTCGTGCTCGGCTTCAACGTTCCGCAGACCGGCCCGTACGCCGACGAGGGTGCCGACGAGCTGCGCGCGTACAAGCTCGCCGCCAAGGAGCTGAACGGCGAGGGCGACGGCGGTGCGATCAAGACCTTCAAGCCGTCGAAGCTCAAGGGCAACGGCATCCTCGGCAAGAAGGTCGAGTACGTCACCGGCGACACGCAGACCAAGGCGGACGCGGCACGCGCTTCGGCCAAGCGGATGATCGAGAAGGACGGCGTGCTGATGATCTCGGGCGGCTCGTCGTCGGCGGTCGCGGTCGCCGTGCAGTCCCTCGCGCAGGAAATGGGCGTGCTGTTCATGGTCGGCCTGAGCCACTCGAACGACACGACGATGAAGGATCGGCGCCGCTACGGCTTCCGGCACTTCTTCAACGCATACATGTCGGGCCAGGCGCTCGCGCCGGTGCTCGCCAAGGAATACGGCAAGGACCGCAAGGCGTACCACCTGACGGCCGACTACACGTGGGGCTGGACGCAGGAGGAGTCGCTGAAGAACGCCACCGAGAACATCGGCTGGAAGACGGTGGCCGCGGTGCGCACCCCGCTGGGCGCCGGCGACTTCTCGCAGTACATCACGCCGGCGGTGAACTCCGGCGCCGACGTGCTGATCCTGAACCACTACGGCAAGGACATGGTCAACTCGCTGCGCCAGGCGGTGCAGTTCGGCCTGCGCGACAAGAAG
>DASWVL010000303.1:0-2193 GCA_036406255.1 Zeimonas sp. | reverse complement strand
TCCGTGCAGTCGCACCTCGAACATGCTTCCTCCGTCAGGCCGGCACGAGCGCGAGCACGCGCAACGGGCTGCCGGAGCCGCCGACGAGCTTCAGCGGCGAGGCGACGACGACGGCCCCGGTCGGCGGCAGGCGGTCGAGGTCCGCGAGACTCGCGAGCCCGAACTTGCCGTTGCCCTGCATGATGTGATGCGTCCAGAACGGCGGATCGAAGCTGTGCGCCTGACCCGCGTCGGTGCCGACCGTCTCGACGCCGACGCCGAGCACGTCGCGTTCGAGCGCGAGGAGTTCCGTCGCGCCGCGGTCGAAGCCCGGAGAATGCGGCCCGTCGTCGCGGCAGTTCAGGAACTCGGCGGCGCCGACGCGCTTCGACCAGTCGCTCCGCAGCAGCACCCACGACTTCGGCGGGATGCGGCCGTGCTTCGCCTCCCACGCGAGCACTGCGTCGCGCGTGAGCAGGTGGTCGGGGTTCGATGCCGCCTCGCGGCTGATGTCGATGACGCACGCGGGGCCGACAAAGCGCTCGGCCGGGATCGTGTCGAGCGTGTTGTTGGCGGAATCCTTGCCGCTGACCCAATGCACCGGTGCGTCGAAATGCGTACCGGTGTGCTCGCCCATGCGGATCGTGCGCCAGTACCACGCCGGCCCCTTGTCGTCGTAGTGCGAGATCGTCTCGAAACTCACGCCCGGCGAGTTCGCGAACGGCGGCGGAAGCGCCAGTACCGGCGTGTCGGGGCCGAGCGGCTGCGTCAGGTCGACGACCGTGATCGAGCCGCGGGCGAGCTCCGCGGCGAGCTGCGTCAATACGTTGCCATTGGCGGTCATGCTTTTCTCCTCAATCGTCGAGCGTGAAAGGAACCACGGCGGCCCCCGCCGCACGGGCAGGCTCGCGCCCGCTGGCGCAGTCGCGGATGCCATCGGGATGGATGCGATGGGGATGGGTATAGACGGTCGCGGCAGCGCCACGGACGAAGCCGCACAGCGTGATGCCGACGTGTTCGGCGAGCGCGATCGCGAGCGAGGTCGGCGCGGACACCGCAGCGACGAGCTCGAAGCCCGCGCGCGCGGCCTTCGCGACCATCTCGTAGCTCAGGCGCGACGACAGCACGACGCCGCAACCGGCGAGCGGCACCTCGCGCAGCAGGCATTCGCCGATGACCTTGTCGAGCGCGTTGTGGCGGCCGAGGTCCTCGGCCGCGGCGAGGATGCCGGCACGCGGCGAGAACACCGCGGCGGCGTGCGCGCCGCCGGTCGTGCGGAAGAGACGCTGCCGGCGCTGCATCGCCGCCATCAGCGCGGCAAGCTCCGACGCCGCGAGGCGCAGCCGCGCCGCGACCGGCGCGAAATCGTCGAAGCCCTCCTCGATCGCGTCGCGCCCGCCACACAGGCCGCACGAGCTCGCGATGACGACGTCGCTCCGCTTCACTGCGGCGCGCTCGGGCGCGACGAGGCGCATGCGCACGACGTCCCGCCGGTCGGGGCAGACGGCCATCGTCGCGATATCGCCGACACTACCGATGATCCCTTCCGAATACGCGAAGCCCGCCGCGAGCGCGAGCCGCTCGGGTACCCTCTCGGACACCACCTCGTCGCCGAGCACGCCTTCGCCGGCGACGAAGCCGGCGGCGCCGTCGTCGCCCTCGTCACCCCCGGCCGGCGTCCACATCAGCGTGTAGCGGCCGACGCCTTCGACGTCGATCGTCAGCGCGTCTTCGTCGATGACGCGGCAGCTCGCCTCGCGGCGCGCGTCCCCGGCGGTCAGCCGGAACGCGGACACCGCGCGGCTGCCGCTCTCACGCCACAGGCGGGCAATGCTCGTACGCATCGGGCGTCTCCGGCGCGGCCGGTCAGTGCCGGAAGCGGTATGCGAGGCTTAGCGCCGGGTCGTAGCCCCCGGCCTTGAACACGAGTACGCGGAACGCGTAGTAGCCGGTGAGTTCGAGGCCGGCGACTGCGAGCATCCACGCGAACGCCGGCGGCGCGGCGAGCATCATCAGCGCCGAGACGACGAACCCCGCCCCGATCACGAGCGGCACGAACCAGCGCGCGAAGCCGCCCTGCAGCAGCATCGCGACCGACTGCCGCCCCGCTTCCGAGGCGCGGCGCGCGCCGTGCAGCAGGCTCAAGACCGTGACGAGCCCGTAGAGCATCAGCGCGACCGCAAGGACCTGCAGCAGCCGAACGGTGTCGGGCCG
>DASWVL010000302.1:0-4143 GCA_036406255.1 Zeimonas sp. | reverse complement strand
CGCCGCGGCGGCGCGACGCCGAGCCACTACGCCGGGCAGCGCGCGTATCCCGGCATGCGGCTCGCACGGGCGCGCAACTCGCGCACCAACGCGCGCACCGGCGCCTCGGTCTGCAGCCCCCGCGGCCCGGCCAGGAAATAACGTTCGGTGCCGATCGGCACGAAGCCGAGATCGAGCTGGACGGCGGCCGCGCGCAGGCCGAAACCGACGTCGGCAAGCCCGGCCGCAACCGACGCCGCCACGGCCAGGTGGGTGAACTCCTCGCGTTCGTAGCCCGCGATCTCCGAAGGCATCACGCCGCGCTCGCGCAACAGGCGGTCGAGCCACGCGCGCGTTCCCGCGCCGCGCTGTCGATTGACGAAGCGCAGCCCCGGGCGCGCCAGATCGGCGACGTCCTGCACGCGACGCGGATTGCCGCGCGCCACGATCAAACCCTGTTCGCGGCGCATCACCGCGCGCACGAAGCAGCGTGCATCGCCGAACACCGGCGGGCGCTCGCCGCCTCGCGGCAGCGGCTCGGGCAGATGGAAGCCGGCGAGTTCGGCTTCCCCCCGCGCCATCGCCTCGAGCGCCTGTTCCGACCCGACGAAACGCACGTTCCAGTGCTCGCCACCGCCGTCGGAGAGCACGGCCTGCAGCAGCAGATCGTGGCTCGCCGCGATGCGCAGTGCCGCCGCCCGCGGCTGCAGCAGCGGCGCGAGCGCCTCGCCGAGCGCGTGGGCCGTCGCCTCGAGCCGGCGAGCGGCGTCGCGTTCGAAGCGCGTTCCCGCACGCGCCAGCGCAGCCCCCGCCTCGGTGAGCCGGCTGCCGTGCCCCTTGACGCGGTCGACGAGGGACACGCCGAGAAGGCGCTCGGCACGCACGAGCTTGCCCCAGGCGCCGCGGTACGAGACGCCGATGGCGCGCGCAGCGCTGCCGACGCGCGGCGATTCGCCAAGCGCGCGCAGCAGGCGAGACAGCTCGACGAGGTCGAGCGTTTCGTCGCCGACGCGTAGCAGGGCCGAGGACGACAGCTCGAACGGGGGACGGGGGAAAGCAGGGGTCACAGCGCCGGAAATATGAATCGGCTTGCCGAATGAATCGAAGCACAGGCTACACCTAAACTGTTCCGATGTTCGATGTTCCGATCGGCGAACTGCTGCGCAGCTTCGAGGGCGACGTGTTCGAGATCGTGGCGCTGTCGCTGCGCGTGAGCCTGAGCGCGGTGGCGATCGCCTCGATCATCGGACTGCCGCTGGGGGCTTTCGTCGCCGTCGTGCGCTTTCCCGGTCGCGCGGCGGCCGTCACCGTGCTCAACGCGCTGATGGGCCTGCCCGCTGTGCTGGTCGGTCTCATCGTCTATCTCTCGCTGTCGCGCAGCGGCCCGCTCGGTACCTTCGGGCTGCTCTTCACGCCCACCGCGATGGTCGTCGCGCAGGCCTTCCTCACCACGCCGCTGGTCGCCGCGCTCACCCGCCAGACGATCGAGGACGCGTGGCGCCAGCACGGCGAGACGCTGCGCTCGCTGCGCCTGCCGCTCACCGCACGGGTGCGTGTGCTGCTGTGGGACTGCCGCTTCTCGGTCCTGGCCGCCGTGCTCGCCGGGTTGGGCCGCGCGATGTCGGAAGTCGGCGCCGTCATGATCGTCGGCGGCAACATCGACCGCTTCACGCGCGTGATGACGACCGCGATCGCGCTCGAGACCAGCAAGGGCGACCTTGCGCTGGCGGTTGCGCTCGGCATCGTGCTGATGACGCTCGTGCTCGCGCTCAATGCGCTGGTGAGCGCCGTGCGGGGCATCGCGATGCGACGCTATGGAAGCTGAAGCCGTCGCTCCGGTGCGCGGGGTGCGCCCGGCGAGCGAGGTCGTCGACCCGCTGCTCCGGCTGCGCGGCATCGCCTTTCGTCCGGCCGATCGCACGATCCTCGACCACGTCGACTTCGACTGGAACGATGCGGGGATCTGCGCGCTGATCGGGCCGAACGGCGCGGGCAAGACGGTGCTGCTGCGCACGATCCACGGACTCATCGCACCCGACGAAGGCGAGTTGCGTTTCGAGGGTCGCCCGCGTCCCGACGGCGATCTCGCCTTCGCCGGCCAGGCGCTCGTCTTCCAGCACTCGTCGATGTTCCGCGGTTCGGCGCTCGACAACCTGCTCGTCGTGCCGAACCTCGAGGGAAGCGCCCGTGTGCGCCGCGAGACGGCACTCGCGATGCTCGAACGCGTCGGCCTGCGCGAACTCGCGCAGTCGCCGGCGCTGAAGCTCTCCGGTGGCGAGCGCCAGCGACTCGCGATCGCGCGCGCGTGGCTGATGCGCCCGCGCCTGCTGCTGCTCGACGAGCCGACGGCGAGCCTCGACCCCACCGCCACCGAGCACGTCGAACGACTGATCCGCGACATCCGCGCGAGCGGCTGTCGCGTGCTGCTCACCTCGCACAACCTCGGCCAGGTTTCGCGCCTGGCCGACGAGGTCGTCTTCATTCATCGCGGCCGCCTGCTCGAACGCCGCCCCGTCGCCGAATTCTTCGCCAATCCTCGCACCCTCGAGGCGCGTCAGTTCCTGCAAGGAGCCTTGCCATGGCATCTGCCGTCTTCGCCCCTCTGAAGTCGTTCGGCGCCCCGCTCGCCGCGCTCGCGCTCGCACTGTCGCTCGCCGCGCCATCGCCTGCCGTGGCGCAGGCGACGACGATCACCGTCGCGTCGACCACGTCCACCGAGCAGTCGGGCCTGTTCAAACACCTGCTGCCGGCCTTCGAGAAGGACACCGGCGTGCAGGTGAAGGTCGTCGCCGTGGGCACCGGACAGGCACTCGACATCGGCCGGCGCGGCGACGCCGACGTCGTCTTCGTGCACGACCCGGCGGCCGAAGAGAAGTTCGTTGCGGAAGGCAACGGCGTCGACCACAAGCGCGTGATGTACAACGACTTCGTCGTCGTCGGACCGAAGAGCGATCCGGCGAAGATCGGCGGCGACAACAGCGTGCTGGATGCCATGAAGAAGATCGCCGCCGCGAAGGCGCCCTTCGCCTCGCGCGGCGACCGCAGCGGCACGCATGCGGCCGAACTTCGCTACTGGAAGGCGGCCGGCGTCGACCTGGAATCGGCCAAGGGACAGTGGTACAAGGAGACCGGATCGGGCATGGGGCCCACGCTGAACACGGCGGCCGGAATGAACGCCTATGCGCTGACCGACCGCGGCACCTGGCTGTCGTTCAGGAACCGGGGCGACCTCGCGATCCTGGTACAGGGCGACAAGCGCCTGTTCAACCAGTACGGCGTGATGCTCGTGAACCCGGCGAAGCACCCGCAGGTGAAGAAGGAGGCGGGAATGAAGTTCGTCGACTGGCTCGTGAGCGAAAAGGGCCAGCAGGTGATCGCCGACTACAAGGTCAACGGCGAGCAGTTGTTCTTCCCGAATGCGAACGACTGAAACCGGCGGACCCGCGCCGCGGGCGTTCGACCAGCGCGCGCGTCGTGCTAGAATCTCGCGCTTCGCGCCCGTAGCTCAGTTGGATAGAGTACCTGGCTACGAACCAGGGGGTCGTGGGTTCGAATCCTGCCGGGCGCGCCAAAATACGTTGCGAGATCAAGGGCCTGGAGAGAAATCTCCCGGCCCTTTCTCGTCTGCGTCCGGCGCCGCGGCACGAGCACCGCACAGTTCGTTGTACGAATCAACCATCGCTCGTCGATCGACGACCGGGGCCTCGCGGACGCGACTTCGGTCATACCGATCCCTACAATGAATCGCTCGGCAGCACCGCAGCAAAGGGAAGTCGTTCTTCGATGTTGGTTTCCGCTCTCCTCCTCGGCTTCTCCAGCCGTCCCTGCTATCTCCACTTCGAAGGCACGGAACGGCACACCGCCCGGCTCTATGCCAACCCGTCCGCCGCACTGCGCGCCTTCAAGAAGGACGCCCGGCGATACCAGCCTCTCGGCCTCTTTCTGCGAGCGTGGATCTACCTGGCGGAGGACATGGGTCTGGGGGTCCAGCAGCCCTCGTTCACCGTCTACCGCGAGCTGGCGTTCCTCGGCAACGGCAAGGTCGCCTGCTACCGACTGAACGGCTCGCCCAGGCAGAGCTGGCCGATCTCGAAGCAGAAGGGACTTCCCGACTGGACCGACCTGCGGAAGGTGAAGCCGGTCGAGCACGACGAGTTCGCGTAG
>DASWVL010000301.1:0-1926 GCA_036406255.1 Zeimonas sp. | reverse complement strand
AGCAGCGGCGGCAGCAGGCGTAGCGGCAGCCGGCGCGGCGGCAGCCGGTGCGGAGGCGGCAGGTGCAGGTGCGGCCGCCTGGCCGTCGCCGCCCTTCGCTGCGCCTTCGGGCGCCACGGGCTCCTCGAACTTCGCGCCGCCCTGGTTCGCCAGGAACACGACGGCGCGCGCGATCTCGGTGTCGTCGAACTCGCCGCCGCCCTGTGGGGGCATCGCCCCCTTGCCTTTCAGGGCCGACTGCACGAGCGCATCGAGTCCGCTCTTGATGCGCGGCGCCCACGCAGCGGTGTCGCCGACCTTGGGCGCACCGGCAACGCCCGTCTCATGGCACGCCGAGCAAACGGTCTTGTATACCTCTTCGCCGCTGCGCAGCGTCTTCGGCGCGTTCGCATCGACCACTTCGAGCCGACCGATCGGCTGCAGGCGCCGGGCGGTAGCCTCCGGCGACATGGCGTCGGCACCCGTGCCGGTGCGCTTCGTCGTCTGGACGAGCGTGGCGATCAGCGTGATGACGACGATCGGAACGAGGAACGCGAGAATGACGACGGCAATCAGTTGACGCGGACTCTTGATGAAGGACTGATGCTCGTCGCTCATGCCTGGCGCCCCGGGGGAGGATTCGGAGCCGGGGATTATAGCCGCCGGGTCGTCCGCGTCCGCCGGCTCCGGGCGGGTGCCCGATGGTAGCCGACCACGCGGGCGTACGGCTTGCAGGCGCCCGCCCGGAGCTTGCGCCATGAACGTGCTCGACGGGCCCCAATCCGCGCTCGCGCCCGCAGGGGCCGAGGCGCACGAGATCGCGCGGACCGCCTGGCTGTTGTTCGGCGGAGCCGCGGCGATCTTCGTTCTCGTCATGGCGCTCGCCGCAATCGCGATCGTGCGCAGGCCGTCCTGGCTGTCGGGCCGCTCCACCGTCGTCGTGGGTGGCTTCGTCTTCCCGCTGGTGGTGCTCAGTGCGCTGCTCGTCGGTTCGCTGTTCGGCTCGCCGCGCCCGCTCGCGTCGATGACGCGTCCGGACCTGGTCGTCGAGGTCGTCGGTGAGCAGTGGTGGTGGCGCGTCGAGTATCTCGACGATCGCGGCCAGCCCGATTTCGCCACCGCCAACGAGATCCGCGTGCCGGTCGGCGCCGCCGTCGAAGTGCGACTGAAGTCGGCCGACGTACTTCACAGCTTCTGGGTGCCGCCGCTCGCCGGCAAGCTCGACATGATCCCGGGTCGCACGAACCGCCTCGTTCTCGTGGCCAACGAGGCCGGCGCCTGGCGGGGGCAGTGTGCCGAGTACTGCGGCGGCGCGCACGCGAGGATGGCGCTGCACCTGCTCGCGCAGCCGTCGGCCGAGTTCGAGCGCTGGCGCGAGGCGCAGCGCTCCGACGCGGTGCCCGCCGCTGAAGCGCACGCCGAGGGTCGCGTCCTCTTCGAGGCGAACTGCGCCGTCTGTCATGCGGTGCGCGGCACCCGTGCGCGCGGCGAGCGCGGTCCCGACCTCACGCACCTCGCGAGCCGGGTGTCGATCGGCGGCGGCATCCTGCCGAACGACGAGTCGTCGATCGAAAGCTGGATCGCGTCGAACCAGCGCCTCAAGCCGGGCAACCTGATGCCCGAGTTCCGCCAGTTCACGCCATCGGAGTTGCGTGCGGTGACTGCGTACCTCGCCGGTCTCGACTGACGATGCCGTTGCTGCCCAACCCCGGGCCGCGCCCGCCCGGCGAGGTCGACGAGCTTCGCCGCATCTGGGCGGCGCCGCGCGGCCTGCGCTTCCTCACCGTCATCAACAACAACTACATTGGCGTCTTCTATCTCGGCGCGGCGATGCTGTTCTTCGTGCTGGCGGGCGTGCTTGCGCTCGCGATGCGCGTGCAGCTCGCGGTGCCGGAGAACACGCTGATCGGACCCGACCTGTACAACCAGCTGTTCACGATGCACGGC
>DASWVL010000300.1:0-12905 GCA_036406255.1 Zeimonas sp. | reverse complement strand
AGCATCACGTGCACGACCGGTCGTCCGTCGAGCGTGACGAGGGCTTCGTCGCGCAGCGGGGGATCGACGGGCTTCGGGTTCGGGAAGCCGTCGTCGACGGCGCTCGCCGGCGGGCGCCGCGCCGACGCGGCGGCGTCGGCGCCTGCCCGCGCGAGGCGCGAAGCCCGGTAGAAGACGATCGGGACGGCACCGGCCGCCTCGAGCGCGCGCAACGTCTCGTCGATCGCGCGCGTCTGTCCGTCGGACAGGTAGCTCGACGAGATCTCCATTCCGATCACCGGGCGGTCGCGCCAGTCGTCCCGCGATCGGCGCTGCCACCAGTCGAGGTACTCGCGCAGGTCAACGAACAGCCCGGCGTCGTGTTCGGGGTGGTAGATCGCGGCGGGCGGCAGCGGCGCCGGTGGCGCCACTGCCGCATCGCTGCCGTCGCCGACGGCGAGGGCCCGCAGGTAGTCGAAGAGCCGCTCGCGGTTCTCGCGCATCCCGCCGACGTAGTACTCGAACACGCGCTGCGCGACGGTGACGTCGACCCGCGAAGCCTGCATCCGCGTCGGCGGGTTCATCACGTGGATGCCGACGCCGGGCAGCGCTGCACGGTGCAGGCGCTCGCCGGCGACGCGCTCGACGAGCGCGCGGTCCTCGGCGCGCGGCGCGTCGACCAGCACGAAATGCGCGCCGTCGAGCGCGCGCGCGACGCCTTCGTCGCCATCGACGTCGACGCGCGTCCAGGCAAGCTCGACGCCCTGCGCGCGCGCCGCCTCGGCGAGCAGACGGAACTTGCGCTCGAGCACCATCTTCGTCGAGACGAGCGCCACCTTCGGAGCGGGTCGCTCCGTGGGCGACGTCGTCGCGGCGTCCACACGCAGCGCACCCGCGGTGGAGCCCGGCGGTGGCTCCGCATTCGCCGCCGGAGCGGCGGCGGCGATGGCGACGGCGAGCGTCGCGAGAAGCCGCAGCAGTTTCATGTTCCGCGTTCCTTCAGTTGGTATTCGATTGGCACGCGCACCTCGGCGAGCTGGCCCGGCGTCCGGTTCGCGCGCAATTGCCCGGCCGCGAGGCGCACGAGCTGCAGCGCCGCTTCGTCGAGCGCACGAAAGCCCGAGCTCGTCGCGATCTCGCAGCCGAGCAGTTCGCCGTCGGCGGCGAATCGTGCGTGCACGGTCACGACGCCCTGCTGCCCCATGCGCCGTGCCTGTCTCGGATAGCGCTTGTTCGCCGCGAGCAGCGTCTCGAGATCGGCCCGCCACGACGCGCGGTCCGGGGCCTGGCGTACAGCGGAAGGAGCGGGTGTGTCGACCGCCGGCGGAGCCGCCTCGCGAGCGGACGTCGTCGCGACGGGCGCGCGGGTGGAGGCCGCCTCGTCGGTTTTCGCCGGCCGCGACCGGACAGCATCGGCGACGTCGTGCGGTTCGGCGGAGCGCGCGCTGCGAACCGGATCCTCGTGCGGGCGAATGGTCCGGGAAGCAGTGTTGCGCTTCGTGTCGCGCGCGTGCGTGACGGCGGTGTCGCTCGGCGTTCGCTCGACGACGGTCCTCGGGTTGCGGCGCGCGGCCGGGCGTTCCGCAAGCGGCTTCGCCGACGCTCGCTGCGTCGGCGTCGGCGTCGGCTTCGACTGCCGCGCCGGCGTTGTCGCCGACGCGAGCGACGGTCGGCTCGCCTCCGCGCCCGGCGCCGGGCGGAGCGCTTCGATCCGCGCCGAGCGTGTCGGTGCCTCGGACACGGGTGCGGGAGCGACGGCATCGGGCGCGCGCGTGGCGACTGCTCCGACGACGGCCGCGGCGGGCTCCATGGGCGCCTCGACCCAGAGCAGAGACACCTGCACCGTCGCCGGCTGCACCGGCGCTTCGCCGCGCGACGCGAGCAGCGCAAGCGCGGCCATCAGGACGCCGCCGTGCACGGCGAGCGAGACGAGCCAGTCGCGCGCGGCGATCGGGCCTGGCGCAACTGGGCCGAGGGCGAAGGCCGCGCTCACGGACGCCGGACCTCGAGGCTGACCTGCTCGAAGCCGAGCGTGCGCACGCGATCGACGAGCTCGACGAACTTCGACAGCGCGAGCCGGCCGTCGGCGCGCACGACGACCGCCGCGTCGCGGCCGCGCGCCGCGAGCGACGCCGCCAGATCGCCGACGGGCTCGTCGTCGAGATACAGGCGTTCGTCGTGCGTGAGCGTGAGCACGAGCGGCGCCGATCGTATGGGCGCGGCGCTCGCCGCATTCGCGAGCGCCACCGGTATGCGTCCGGTGGCGACGAAGCTCGCGGTCGTGAGCACGATCGCCAGCAGCACGAGCATCACGTCGACCAGCGGCACGACGTTGATCTCGCCGAATTCGCCCTCGCTCATCGGCCTCAGCCTCCGCGCGCTTCGTCGAAGTCGACGAGACGCTCGCGCACGCGACGGTGCAGCGCATTGTGGGCGGCGACGCAGGGAATCGCCACGACGATGCCCGCTGCGGTGGCCTTCAGCGCGAGCGCGAGTCCGCTCATGATCGTCCGCGCGTCCAGCGCATCGCCCGCACCGATCTCCTCGAAGGTCAGCATGATGCCGAGCACCGTGCCGAGCAGGCCGAGGTACGGCGCATTCGCCGCGATCGTCGACAGCCAGTTCAGTCGCCTCGTGAGGTCCGATTCGAGGCGCACGCGACTCGCATAGGCCGCGGCGTCGATCCTCGCGATGTAGCGCCAGCGCTCGAGCGCCACCGCGAGTGCGACGACGCTCGCCGCGGCGAGCGTTCCGAGCACGCCCCAGTCGACGAGTGGACGAAGGTGTTCCATGTGCGCGCTCCTCTCAGTACTGCAGCGACAGGCCGAATCGCCAGATGCGACCCGGGTCGGGGGCGATCGACAGGTCCTCGGCGTCGTAGACGCCGTCGAAGTTCGCGTCGGCGGTGCCGCGCGCGATCAACCAGTGGCGCTGGTCGAACGCGTTGTCGACGTGCGCGAACAGCAGCAGGCGCGTTCCGCCCGGCAGCTTTCGTTCGTGGCGCACGCCGAGGTTCACCAGCGTGCGGCCCGGCCAGCGCTCCTGGTTGATCTCGTCGGCCCACGAACGCGCCCGGTGGTCGATCTCGCCACTGACGGTCCAGCCCGGCGCGGGGAACCAGTGGGCGCGCAGGTCGAGCATCCAGGGCGGCGTGCGCGGGATGCGGTTTCCGGTGTTGTCGTGCGCCACCACCGTGTAGTTGCTGCGCCAGAACGCGGGGTCGGCGCGTTGCGCCGCGCTCGGCTCGGCGACGAAGCGTCCGTTGCCGTTGCCCAGGCCGAGGAAGAAGTTGTCGTAGCGCGTGAAGCGCGCATCGAGGAACGTGGCCGCCGCCTCGAAAGACCAGCCGGCGTGCGCCGAGGTTCGCGCGTCGAGCTCGATGCCGCGGCTGCGCGCGCCGCCGATGTTGCGGAACTGCGAGCCGCCCCCGGTCGTCGTGCCCGATGCGGCGTACTGGCCGTTGCTGTCGAGAATGAAGTCGTCGCGGTCGATCTGGAACACCGAAGCGCCGAGCGTCGCATCCCATCCGGCCAGCTGCACGCTTCGGCGCACGCCAAGCTCGAGACTGATCGCCTGCTCCGGTCGCAGGTCGGGGTTGCCGAGCACCAGTGCGTTCGTCGTCGTCTCGCCGCGGAACAGCTGCTCGGCGCTCGGCAGGCGAAAGCCGGTCGATGCGGCCGCGAACATCGAGGTCGACGTGCCCAGCGAGTGCGTCACGCCGGCGCGGTAGCTGTCGACGTCGAACGAACGTCCAGTGGCGACGCTGCGATTGCCGTTGCCCGGCACGGCGGCGGCGTTGAAGTCGACCTCGACGCGGTCGCGTCGCAGGTTCAGCGTGGCCACCGTCGACTCGCCCAGTGCGAGCTTCGCCTCGCCGTAGGCCGCATTCACCTGCTCGCGCGTCTCGTCGTCGCTCAACTGCGTTCCGGCCGGCGTCATCGCGCCGCGCGGCGTCGTGCGAAAGGCGTTCAGTGCCGTGGCGTCGTTCTCGAACGCGTTGCGGCGCAGGTCGATCCCGGCCATCACCGCCATGGCGTCGAAGGACGCGCGGTACTCGGCCTTCGCGCCCCGCTGGGCCTGCCGGTAGTCGTTAAGCGTGCTGTAGTCGAGTACGTTCGTCGTCGGGCGTCCCGCCGCATCGAAGCGCATCGGCGCCGACCAGAAGCTCGTCTCGTCGCGGTATTCGTAGACGACGGCGAGCAGGTTGCCGCGTTCGTCGAGGTCGCGCGACCAGCGCAGGTTCCATCGCGTCAGGTCGACGTCGAAGTTGCGCGTGTAGCCGCGGCCTTCGTTGCGGCCGCGCGGATCGGTGGCCGCGGCGGTGACGCCGGTGACGGCACCCTCGCGGTCGCGGAAGCGGTCGGAGCGCTCGAAGCCGAGCGCGAGTTCGCTGCGCTCGTCGAGCGCGTACTGCAGGTTCCCCGACCAGGTGCGCGCGCGCGTCGACGACAGATGGTAGAAGCCGTCCTGCTCGCGCTCGGCGTACTGCAGGTGCGCGGAGAAAGCGTCGCCGGCGTGGCCGGCGTGCAGCAGGTGGCGGCGGTATCCGAAGGCGCCGCGATCGGCGTCGAAGCGCAGGCCGCGCTGGCCGGCGCCGCGCTTCGTCGTGACGATCACCGCACCGGCGAGCGCGTCGTCGCCGTACAGGTACGACGCGCCGCCCTTGACGACCTCGATGTGCTCGATGTTGTCGAGGTCGACGTTGACCTTGCCGGTACGCTCGAACACCGGCACGCCGTCGACGACGATCGCCACGCCGGGCTTCTCTCCCATGAAGCGCTGGTTCTCGACGCCGCGCAGCTTGATCTTGATCGTCTCGCCGTCGCCTTGCAGGTCGGCGGTGACGCCGCTGACCGATCGCAGGATCTCGACGAGGTTCTTCGCGTGCTGGCGCTCGACCTGCTGCGCGTCGAAACGCGCCCGCGAGACGGGGTCGGTCGCGTTCGCGTCGAAGCGATCGTCGATCGCGGAATCGGTGATCGTGATCTGGCGCAGCGTTTCCGCCTCTGCGCCTGTTTGCGCCGACGCGGCCGGCGTGGCCAAGGCGCACAGCGCGGCGAGCAGCGCCCGGTTTCTGGACTCGACAAGCACCCGTGGGGCTCCCTGCAGGAATGGTTGCGAAGACGCGGTCTTCGCAGAAACCGGCCCCGCTGCATCGCCGGCGGAAACGTCGGCGATGCAGCGGGCCGTCTTCGAGGCGGGGGCGGCCTGGCACCGGCCTGCGCTCGCAACGAATGCGAGCGCAGGGCGGCGGCTCAGCGCCGGCTCAGCGGGGAGGTGCGCGCGGGCGCGCGTGGGAGGCGAGGCGGACGCAACGGGGCGGGTCGACGTGAACGCGCACGGGCGTATCTGCCGTGCGCGGCACGAGACCGTCGAAGGGCCGTTCGGGCGGCGGCAGCGCGACGCAGCCGGCCTGCGCCAGGCACCACGCGCACGCGCCGGACGTGCGCGCGTCGTCGTCGGAAGGAAGTTCGCGCGCGCCTTCGCCTTGCGCACCGCCTACGACCGGTCGAGCGATCCCGGTGCTCGTGCAGATCGCGACGTCGTCGATGCCGGCCACGCGCGCCAGCGCGTGCGACAACGACGGCA
This sequence comes from Zeimonas sp., assembly GCA_036406255.1. Taxonomy (GTDB): domain Bacteria; phylum Pseudomonadota; class Gammaproteobacteria; order Burkholderiales; family Burkholderiaceae_E; genus Zeimonas. Next base: position 7,337 of record DASWVL010000300.1, on the reverse strand, counting down.
GCAGCGCGCTCGCCGTCAGTGCGGCGCACAGCAGCCAGATCGTGAACGTTCGGGTTCGCCTGCCGAGGGGCAGCATCGGTTCGGGTCGTGGATCCTGCGCACGGGAGGTGCGCGACAGGAGGGGCCCGCCGCAGCGGGGACGTGGCCGGATCAGCAGGAAGCCGGCGGTGCGCGTGGTTGCGCGTGGCGCACCTGCGCCTGCGCCAGCGGGAGTGCCGCGGGTGCTCGCGGTGCCTGTGCGGAGGCTGGCGCGACCGCGAGCGTCGCGCGAAGCGGTGCCGGTACGGCGCCCGGGTGGGTTGCGGCGAGGCAGAACGGGCAGGCGATGCGTGTCTCGACGCTTCGCTCGTCCTGCGAGTCGGACCCCGTCGCGACTTCGGCGGGCGTCACGGCGACTGCCGACGTGCACACGGGCATCGGCGCGTTGCCGCCGAGGCCTTCGATCGCGTGCGCGAGCGCGGGCGCGAGCGTCGCGAACAGCATCGTCACGAGGACGATGGTGCTCCAGACGCGGGCGTGGCGCAGCGGGAATCGCATCGGCGAGATGCTAGTGGCCGGGGCAATGCGCCGGACACGATCCAGATCAAGCGAAACGCCCGGCGCCGCGGCCCGGGGCCGTGCCGCGCCGTGCGCCTGCCTTGCCGAAAGCGCGCCGCCCGGTCAGTGGCCGACGCCCTTGCTTTCGGCGATCCGGTCGGTGATCGCGAAGAGGACGCCCGACACGACGAAGGTCAGGTGTATGCCGACCTTCCATCCGAGCTGCTCGTTGGTGTATTGCTCCACGTTGATGAAGCCCTTCAGCAGCTCGACGGCCGAGATCGCGACGATCGCACCCATCAGCTTGATCTTCAGGTCCGCGAAGCCGACCTTTCCCATCCACGCAGGGCGGTCCTCGTGCTCGCCGATCCCGATGCGGGAGACGAAGTTCTCGTAGCCGCTGAAGGCGATGATCAGCAGCAGGCTCGCGATCAACGCCGTGTCGACGAGCGAGAGGATCGAGACGATCAGCTCGCTTCCCTCCATGGTGATCAGCGTCGTCACGAGCAGCGCCAGCTGCTTCGCGAATTTCACGAGCAGCGCGACGATCGCGACGATCAGGCCGATGAAGAACGGCGCGAGAAGCCACCGGCTGCGAAACAGCAGGGACTCGAAACTCGATTCGACTGTCTTCATTGTCGCCCCCGGCACTCATTGTCGGGGAAATTTACATTGCGGTCAGGGGCGTCGACCACTTCCTCTTGATTCGGGGCGAGTTTCCGACGTCGGCACGATTCATGCTTCCTGTCCCCGAAGATATAACGGGGAGGAAAGAATGAGCTTCCGACATCTGCTCGGTGCGCTGATCGGTGCTGCCGGGGTTTTGGCGGCCAGCGCCGCACAGGCCGACGTGATCATCGATTCGAGCACGCCGGGCTATTACAACGACCAGCTGGGCGATCTGCAACCGCTGGCCGGATTTCCGCAGCCCGGCACCGATCCGACGGTGACGGCCGCACCGGAGCCTGACCTGTCCACGGTGACCAACCTCGGTACCTGGTTGGGCAGCGCCGCGCCGAGCGGCGGGACGTGGTCGGGAGCACCCCAGGCCATCCCCTCGAGCTGGACGGTGAACACCGAGACGGCGATCGTCTACGTGATCGACGCAGGCGCCGGCGGGCTGGCCAACGTGCAGGTCGGCATCGGCGTCGACAACGGAATCTACGTCTGGCTGAACGGCGAATACCAGTTCGGAGCGATGGCGCCCGGCGCGGACTCCGAGAACGAGTACCCGTTCAATCTGGGATCGCTCCCCGCCGGTACGCATTACCTGCAGGTGCTGCGCGAGGATCACGGCGGCCGCACCGGCTATTCGATCCGTGTGAGCGCCGAGCGCGTTGCCGCGGTGCCGGTGCCGGGCGCGCTCGCGCTGCTCGGCATCGGTCTGGCGGGTCTCGGCTGGGGACTGCGCCGCCGTAGTTGACGGGGTTTCGCCCGGGTGGTCGGCCGCTGGCCCGCCGCCCGTTGACGCGCGATCGGCCGGCCTCCATCATCGCCGTCCTGATGCAGGCGAGATGAGTTCGATCGGTCCCCGCAGTCTGTCCAACCGCGTAGTGCTCGGCATCCTGCTCGGCGGGCTGCTGTTGTTGGCGTACGCGGTCGTGCGCCCTTTTCTCGCGCCGATCGCTTGGGCCCTGATCCTCGCCTACGTCACCTGGCCGCTCGTCGTGCGGCTGCGGCGCGTGCTCGGCGGGCGGAACACGCTCGCCGCCCTGGTGATGACGATCCTGCTCACCGCCGCCTTCGTGCTGCCGCTTCTCTGGGTCGGTCTGCTGTTGCGAAGCGAGCTGGCGAGCTTCTACACGAAAGCGGCGAGCCTGCTGGCGAAAGGCGGTTTTCGCCTTCCCGACTTCGTGGCCGACGTCCCGTTGGTCGGCGCCTGGCTGCAGCAGCTGCTCGACGAGTTCGCGCGCGACCCGGCGGCGATCCGCGGGCAGGTCGCGGGCTGGGTGGAAGCGCGCGCGGCGGAGTCGCTGAACCTCGTCGGCGGGCTCGGGCGCAACGCGGCCAAGCTCGGCTTCGCGCTGATCACCGTCTTCTTCCTCTATCGCGACGGCGAGCGCGTGCTTTCGCAGGCGCAGCTCGTCCTGCACCGGTTCCTCGGCGCACGCGTCGATCCGTATCTCGCCGCCGTGGGCACGATGACGACGGCGGTGGTCTGGGGACTGCTGCTCACGGCGATCGCGCAGGGCTTCGTCGCCGGCCTCGGCTACTGGTGGTTCGATCTGCAGGCGCCGGTGCTGCTCGGTGCCGTCACCGCTGCCGTCGCGCTGATCCCGTTCGGCACGCCTTTCGTCTGGGGGGCGATCGGCGTCTGGCTGCTCGCGGACGGCGACATGTTCAACGGCATCGGGCTGCTGCTGTACGGAACGCTGGTCGTCAGCTGGGTCGACAACCTGGTGCGCCCTCTCGTGATCAGCAACGCCACGCGCATCTCGTTCCTGCTCGTGATGTTCGGCGTGCTCGGCGGGCTGGCGGCGTTCGGGCTGGTGGGCCTGTTCCTCGGTCCGGTAATCCTCGCCGTGCTGATGGCGGTCTGGAGGGAGTGGATCGAGGAGTCGAAGGCCGAGCAGTTGCGGCTCGCGGCTTCCGCGCGGGTGGCGGCCGATCAGGACGAGGTGGCGGTGTAGCGGGAAGGCTGGGCCGCGCGCGGGCTGCCACCTGCGGCGCTACCCCGTCGCGCGCCGCACCAGCGCGCGCGTCGCGAAGCGGATGCGCTGCGAGAGCGGAAAGCGCCGGAACGTCGACGCCGCCGTGCCGCTGGTGAAGGCGGTGCGCTTCGAGTAGTCGATGCGGACGTCGACGATCGCGGGCCGGCCCTCGCGCGCGAGACGCCGCGCCTCGTCGATCGCCGGGCCGACGCGCGCCTCGGAATCCATCGCCACGTAGGCAGCGCCGGTGGCCGCCGCCACTCCCTCGATGTTCAGGCCGCCGATCGCCGTGCACGGCGTGCGGTTGTACGGCATCTGCTGCGCCTGCGCGATCTGTGCCAGCTCGCCGTCGTTGAAGACGAACCAGGCGATGCCCAGGTTGCGCACGGTGGCGGTCACGATCTCCATGCAGCTCATCATGAAGCAGCCGTCGCCGACGATAGCGAACACTTCCTTCGCCGGCTGCGCGAGCTTCGCGCCGATCGCCGCCGGCACCGCGTAGCCCATCGCGTTGAAGTCGGTAGGCACGAGCACCCGCCCGCCGCGGCGGATCGGAAACAGCTCGGCGGTGAGATAGGTGTGGTTGCCGTCGTCGAGCACGGTGACGGCGTCGTCGGGCACGCGCCGGCGCAGCTCGTCGAAGAAGCGAAGCGGATTGATCCGATCGCCGCTGTCGTGGCGCAGCCATTCGTCGCGGTACGCCTGCTTGTCGCGCGCGATGCGCGCGACGAGCGTCTCGTCGGCCGGCTTCGCGCCGAGTCGACGCAGCTGCGCCGCGAGCGCGGCGAGCACGACCTTCGCGTCGCCGGCGATCGCCACGCGCGCCGGATGGTTCGCGTCGAACACGCTGGAATCGATGTCGACGTGCACGAGCGCCGCGGGTACCTTCGCCGCGAAGCTGCCGGTGGGAATCTCGCTGAAGCGCGTGCCGACGGCGAGCATCGCGTCGCAGTCGCGAAAGGCGTTGCGCGCGGCGGGAACGGCCGATGCGCTGAAGCCGAAGCCTGCGTGCAGCGGGTGCTCCGCCGGGAACGAGGCGAGGCCTTGCAGCGTCGTCGCCACCGGCGCCTGCAGCATCTCGGCAATCTGCGCGATCTCGTCCCCCGCGTGCCGCGCGCCCCAGCCGACGAACAGCCCCGCGTGCGCGGCGCCGCGCAGCACCTCGGCCGCTTCGCGGATGCGCGACGGGTCGGGTGGCTTGGGCGCTGCGGGCGGCGTCCACGCCGGCAACTCGCCGACCTCGCCGGGGAAGAACTGCAGGTTCACCGGGATCTCGACGAGCACCGGGCCGGGCATTGCGCCGGTGGCGATACGGTATGCCTCGAAGATCGTCGGTACGACGTCCTCGTGGCGCAGCACGCGGAATGCGGCCTTCGTGATCGGACGTGCGATGGCGAGCTGGTCGATCTCGTGCAGCTTGAAGCGGTCGTCGGTGTCGGTGCGGATGCCGCCGGTGATCACGAGCATCGGGATGCCGTCGATGAAGGCTTCCGCGATGCCGCTCGCTGCGTGGGTGAGCCCGGCCGCCGGAACGATCATCAATGCACCGATCGTGTCGTCCGCGGCTCGGCTGACCGCATCGGCCATGAACGAGGCGCCGCCTTCGTGCGTGACGAGAACCGGCACCGGAGAGCCGGCGTTGTTCAACTCGTCGTACAGCTCGGTGTTGTGGACGCCGGGAATCCCGAAGGTGAAGCGGATGCCGAGCTGCCGCAGTGCGTGCACGGCGAGCCAGGCGGCGGTCTTCTTCATGGAGTCTCCGAGAGGGCGCGGGGCGTCAGCCGACGATCGCGCGTGCGGCGCGGCGCGCGCCGTAGATGCAGCCGCCGAGGAAGGTGCCTTCCAGCGCACGCAGCCCGTGCATGCCCCCGCCGCCGAAGCCGGCCGCTTCTCCGGCCGCGTACAGCCCGGGCACCGGGCTGCCTTGCGCGTCGAGCACGCGGCACGACAGATCGGTCTGGATGCCGCCCAGGCTCTTGCGGCTGATCACGAACTCGCGGATCGCGATCAGGGGACGCGCACGCGGGTCGTCGATGCGCGGATCGCGCGCGAGCCGCATCCGGTCGCCGCGCCACTGGCGCAGGTGCGCGATCCGGCGCAGCTGCTCGTCGTTGTGCAGCGGGCCGCGGGCGACCTGCGCATCCCATTCGTGCACCGCCTTGCGCACGGCGTCGGTCTCGACCGAATCGTCGCCCTGCACAGCGTTCATCCGTTCGACGAGCGTCTCGATCGAATCGGCGGTGACGACGTCCTCGCAGTGGCGCGTGAGCTGCTCGACGAGCCAGCGGTTGCCGAGCAGAGAATCGCGCGCGAATCCCGCGACGCTGCGCTCGCGCAGCGCCGGATTGAACTCTGCGCCCGACACCGCAAGCTCCTTTCGCGCGATGCGCGCGTTGAGCACCTGCCACGAATACGCGCGCGGCTGCGCGCACACCTGCGAGACGAGGTCGCGTGTGTCGTAGCCGCTCACCAGCGGCATCGGCCCGATGCGCCGTCCGCGCCAGTCGAGCCACAGCGCCGATTTCGGCGGCACCAGCGAAAGCCCGTGCAGCGGCTTGCGCGGTGCCCAGTGGTGCACGCCGGCGGCGTAGTTCCACATGCGGTCGAGGTTCGTCACGCGCCCGCCGATCGCCGCGACCGCGTCGTGCAGGCGCCCGTCGGCGAAACGGTGCGAGCCGTTCAGGATCGTCTCCGGCGGGCGGTGCCAGTCGGCATGCCAATGACGTCGCACGCGTTCGATGCTGCCGTTGATGCCGCCGGTGGCGACGAGCACCGCGTCGGCGCAGGCGAGGAACTCCTCGCCGCCCTGCTCGGTGACCCCGCGCGCGCCGGCGATGCGCCCACCCGTCTCGAACAGCGACTCGACGCGGTGGCCGAAGCGCAGCGTGAGTGCCTGCTGCCGCGGATGCGATCGCAGGACCTCGATCAGGCGCATCGCGAGCCGCTCGCCGCTGCCCCAGGTGACGTGCCAGCGCGGCACCGAGTTTCCTTCGCCGAACAGGCCACGCTCGACCCACAGCGGCAGCGGCAGGAACCGGATGTCGAGCGCCAGCAGCCAGCGGTAGACGTCGGCGTTGCAGTCGTTCAGATACGCCTCGGCCCATTCTCGCGGCCAGTGCTCGGCCTGCGGGTCGGCGCCGAACGCGCCGAACGAGAGCCAGTCGCGCAGTGCGAGCGGAACCGAGTCGCGGATGCGCGCCCGGCGCTGCTCGCGCGTGTCCACCAGCAGGATGCCGCCGAAGCTCTCGCGTGCCAGGCCGCCGAGATTCGCTTCGACGTCGCGGTCGAGCAGCGTGACGGTGCGGCCCGCCGACAGCAGCTCGACGGCGGCGACGATCCCGGTGATACCGCCGCCGACGACGAGGACGTCGCTTCGATACTCGTGCATCGCACCTCCGGAGCGAGTGCGTCGCGCCTCCCGGCGCGGATGCTACAGAGCGGGTCGGTTGCTGTAAACGACCGGCGCCCGCGCTGCACGGCCGGCGCTGTCGTGCAGCAGCCGTTTCGCGCTACGCTGTACGATTCGCACGAAACGGAAACGCGAGGAGAACGCAGATGAACGTACGCACGACGCCCCCTTTTCGCGCCGACCACGTGGGCAGCTTCCTTCGACCGAAATACCTCCTCGAAGCGCGCGAGAAGGCCGCCGCCGGCGAGATCACTGCGTTGCAGCTGCGCGCCGTGGAGGACAGGGCGATCGCCGAGATCGTGAAGTTCCAGGAGGACGTCGGCCTGAAGAGCATCACCGACGGCGAGTTCCGGCGCACGTACTTCCACATCGACTTCCTCGAGCAGCTCGGCGGCGTCAAGACCGACATCCCGGTCACGGTGAAGAAGCCCGACGGAACCGAGGAGCTGGCGCCGCCGGTGATCCGCGTCGTCGACAAGGTGCGGCACGTGAAGGACATCCAGCGCGCCGACTTCGAGTACCTGAAGAGCCGCGTCTCCGCCGGGCACCTGCCGAAGGTCTGCATTCCGTCGCCGACGATGCTGCATTTCCGCGGCGGCCGCGCCGGCATCAGCCGCGAGCACTACCCGCAGCTCGATCCGCAGTTCTACGACGACGTCGCGCGCGCCTACGGCGACGAGCTGCGCTCGCTGTACGACGCCGGCTGCCGCTACGTGCAGATGGACGACACGAACCTCGCC
>DASWVL010000299.1:0-1932 GCA_036406255.1 Zeimonas sp. | reverse complement strand
GGCAGCAGGCGTAGCGGCAGCCGGCGCGGCGGCAGCCGGCGCGGAGGCGGCCGGCGCGGAGGCGGCAGGTGCAAGTGCGGCCGCCTGGCCGTCGCCGCCCTTCGCTGCGCCTTCGGGCGCCACGGGCTCCTCGAATTTCGCGCCGCCCTGGTTCGCCAGGAACACGACCGCGCGTGCGATCTCGGTATCGTCGAACTCGCCGCCGCCCTGCGGGGGCATCGCCCCCTTGCCCTTCAGCGCCGACTGCACGAGCGCATCGAGCCCGCTCTTGATGCGCGGCGCCCACGCGGAGGTGTCGCCGACCTTGGGCGCACCGGCAACGCCCGTCTCATGGCACGCCGAGCAAACGGTCTTGTAGACCTCTTCGCCGCTGCGCATCGTCTTCGGTGCGTTCGCGTCGACCACTTCGAGCCGACCGATCGGCTGCAGGCGGCGGGCGGTCGCCTCCGGCGACATGGCGTCGGCGCCCGTGCCGGTGCGCTTCGTCGTCTGGACGAGCGTGGCGATCAGCGTGATGACGACGATCGGAACGAGGAACGCGAGAATGACGACGGCGATCAGTTGACGCGGACTCTTGATGAAGGACTGATGCTCGTCGCTCATGCCTGGCGCCCCGGGGGAGGATTCGGAGCCGGGGATTATAGCCGCCGGGTCGTCCGCGTCCGTCGGCTCCGGGCGGGTGCCCGATGGCAGCCGACCACGCGGGCGTACGGCTTGCAGGCGCCCACCCGGAGCTTGCGCCATGAACGTGCTCGACGGGCCCCAATCCGCGCTCGCGCCCGCAGGGGCCGAGGCGCACGAGATCGCGCGGACCGCCTGGCTGCTGTTCGGCGGCGGCGCGGCGATCTTCGTTCTCGTCATGGTGCTCGCCGCAATCGCGATCGTGCGCAGGCCGTCCTGGCTGTCGGGTCGCTCCACCGTCGTCGTGGGCGGCTTCGTCTTCCCGCTGGTGGTGCTCAGTGCGCTGCTCGTCGGTTCGCTGTCCGGCTCGCCGCGCCCGTTCGCGTCGACGACGCGTCCGGACCTGGTCGTCGAGATCGTCGGTGAGCAATGGTGGTGGCGGGTGGAGTATCTCGACGATCGCGGGCAGCCCGATTTCGCCACGGCCAACGAGATCCGCGTGCCGGTCGGCGCCGCCGTCGAAGTGCGACTGAAGTCGGCCGACGTACTTCACAGCTTCTGGGTGCCCCCGCTCGCCGGCAAGCTCGACATGATTCCGGGTCGCACGAACCGCCTCGTTTTCGTGGCCGACGAGGCCGGCGCCTGGCGGGGGCAGTGTGCCGAGTACTGCGGTTCCGCGCACGCGAGGATGGCGCTGCACCTGCTCGCGCAGCCGTCGGCCGAGTTCGAGCGCTGGCGCGACGCGCAGCGCTCCGACGCGGTGCCCGCTTCGGAAGCGCACGCCGAGGGTCGCGTACTCTTCGAGGCGAACTGCGCCGTCTGTCATGCGGTGCGCGGCACCCGTGCGCTCGGCGAGCGCGGTCCCGATCTCACGCACCTTGCGAGCCGGGTGTCGATCGGCGGCGGCATCCTGCCGAACGACGAGGCGTCGATCGAAAGCTGGATCGCGTCGAACCAGCGCCTCAAGCCGGGCAACCTGATGCCCGAGTTCCGCCAGTTCACGCCAGCGGAGTTGCGTGCGGTGACTGCGTACCTCGCCGGTCTCGACTGACGATGCCGCTGCTGCCCAACCCCGGGCCGCGACCGCCCGGCGAGGTCGACGAGCTTCGGCGCATCTGGGCGGCGCCGCGCGGCCTGCGCTTCCTCACCGTCATCAACAACAACTACATCGGCGTCTTCTATCTCGGCGCGGCGATGCTGTTCTTCGTGCTGGCGGGCGTGCTTGCGCTCGCGATGCGCGTGCAGCTCGCGGTGCCGGAGAACACGCTGATCGGACCCGACCTGTACAACCAGCTGTTCACGATGCACGGC
>DASWVL010000298.1:0-1848 GCA_036406255.1 Zeimonas sp. | reverse complement strand
CAGCACGCCGGCGCTGAAGCTCGCGTCGGAGAAGGCGTTGGCGCGCAGCCCCTCGCCGCCGAAGAAGACGAGGCCGAGCCCGGTGAGCACGTAGTGCGCCGCCATCGAGACGACGAACAGCACGAGCACCGACGCGCTGGCGAGCGGCTGGTAGGCCACGCGATACAGGATCGGCCCGAGCGGCACCACCAGCCCGAGGACGACGAGCGCCTGCAGCCACGGCGAGAGCGGGCGCGACGCCGCCCAGAAAGCGATCGCCGACATCACGACCGGCACGACGAGGTAGATCGCGACGATGCGCGGCAGGCGCCGCAGCGCGCCGTCGCGCCAGGCCTTCGCCGCGTCGAAGCCGGCGGCGAGCACGCCGCCGCCGATCAGCACCCACACGGTTCCAGGCAACTGCCCCAGCTGCAGCATCGCCATCGACAGCGCCGCATAGGAAATGAACTCGCCCTGCGGCACGAAGATCACGCGCGTCACCGCGAACACCAGCAGCAGCGCGAGCGCGAGCAGCGCATAGATGGCACCGTTGGTGATGCCGTCCTGCGTGAGCCACAGCGCGATGTCGGGGGTCATTTCGGTTTTCGAGAAGGGAAGGGCCCCTACTTCATCAACGTCCACTCCCCATCCTTCACTTCCACGAGCACCCGCGCGCGTTCGTCGAGGCCGTTGTGGTTGTCGGCGCTCAGGTTGTAGACGCCGTGCGTGCCGACGACGTTCTTCACGTGCTCGAGCGCGTCGCGCAGTGCGGCGCGGAACTCGGGCGTGCCGGGCTTGGCCTTCTTCATCGCCTCGGGGACGGCGGCGTTCAGCAGCAGCGTCGCGTCGTAGCTGTAGCCGGCGAAGGCGTTGCGCGTGTCGGGGCCGAACTCGGCTTCGTAGCGCTTGGTGAAATCGAGCGAGACCTTCTTCGTCGGGTACTCGTCAGGCAGGTCCTCGGGAACGATCAGCGCGCCGGTGGGCGCGATCGCGCCCTCGACCGCCTTCTTGCCGTTCTGGATGAACGCGAGGTTGACGGTGCCGTGGTTGTGATAGATCGGCCCCTTGTAGCCGCGCTCGCGCAGCGCGATGTGCGGCGTGGCCGAGGGCGAGCCCGAGCCGCCGACGACGACCGCGTCGGGCCTGGCGGCGATCACCTTCAGCACCTGGCCGGTGACGCTGGTGTCGGCGCGACCGTAGCGTTCGTTGGTGACGACCTTCATGCCCGCCGCCGGCGCGAGCTTCTGCATCGCGTTGTAGACGAGGTCGCCCCAGGTGTCGGAGAAGCCGATGTAGCCGATCGTCTTGATGCCCTTCTTCTTCATCTCGTCGACGACCGCGCTCATCATCAGCTCGGTGGTCTGCGGCACGACGAAGGTCCACTGCGCGCGCTCGCCCTCGAGCGGCGGGATCGGCGTGAGCGCGATCATCGGCGTCTTCGTCTCGGCGGCGACCTGCGTCATCGCGACCGCCGACGGAACGCCGTTCGAGCCCATGATCGCGTCGACCTTGTCCTCGGTGACGAACTTGCGCGCGTTCTTGGCCGCGTTGTCCGGCTTGGATTCGTCGTCGAGGATGATGTAGGTGACGGGTTCGCCGCCGAGCGTCTTCGGGATCAGCTGGAACGCGTTCTTGTAGGGAATGCCCAGCGACGAGCCCGGACCGGTGGTGCCGAGCGAGACGCCGATGCGGATCTCCGCATGCGCGGCGGTTGCCACGAATGCGGCTGCGGCCGCGAAGGCCAGTGCTTTCAAGGTGCTGCGCTTCATGACGCTCCTCCTGTCGACGTCGGTCGATCGTGTTCGTCGTGGACGGGCTGCCGCAGCAGCCCCAGATGCCTCAGCATGTCGAGCATGCGCCCGAGCGTGT
>DASWVL010000297.1:0-1829 GCA_036406255.1 Zeimonas sp. | reverse complement strand
GAACACCGGCAAGACGGTGTGCCTGAACCATCTCCTCGCGCAGGCGCATGTGCAGGGCGTCAGCGTCGGCATCACGTCGATCGGCCGTGACGGCGAGGATCGCGACCAGGTGTTCATGATCCCGAAGCCGCCGGTGCTCGTATGGCCCGGCAGCCTCGTCGCGACCGCGCGCGATACGCTGCTGCGCGCGAAGGTGCGCTGGAAGCAGATCGGCACGACCGGCATCGACAGCCCGATGGGCGAGATCCTGATCGTTCGTGCGCTCGACCACGGCGAGATGGAGATCGCCGGCGCGTCACGCAGCTCCGATCAGCACAAGGTGATCGCGATCCTGAAGGGCTGCGGCTGCGCGCTCGTGCTGCTCGACGGCGCGCTCGGGCGCAGCCATCACGCGTCGCCTGCGATTGCCGACGGCGTCGTGTTGGCGACCGGTGCTGCGATCGGCGGCGGCATCTCTGACGTGATCCGCAAGACGCGCGACCGGCTCGCGATCCTCGGCATTGCGGCGGTCGATGAGGCGCTCGCCGAACGCTGCGGCCATGTATTCGTGCACGGCGGCATCGGTGTGTGGAACCGCGCCGGGGACTGCGTGTTCGACGCACGGATTCCCACGCTGAACGCCGCGTCGACGCTGCTCGGACTCGATGACCCCGCGATCACCGCTATCGCCGTCAGCGGCGCGGTCGGCCGCGCGCTGTGGCACGCACTCAACACGCTGCTCGCGCGCCATCCGGGGCTCTCCGTTGTCGTCGCCGATGGCACCAAGCTCTTCATCGACGCGACCGACGTCGCGACCTTCACGGCGAAGGGCGGACGGCTCGCCGCCTTCCGCGGCATCCGCATCGCCGGCATCACCCTCAACCCGTTTTCGCCGCTCGGCGGCAGCTTCGACGCCGGGGACTTCCTCGACGCGGGACGCCGGGCCTTCCCCGATCACGTCGTGGCCGACGTGATGCGCGAGGAATACACCGAAGGAGTTCTTGAATGACCCGACTCAATCTCGACCAGGGCCAGATCGACCGCGCACGCGAGTCGGCGCGCCGCATCGCGCACCGCGTGTTCGACGACATGAGCCAGTACACGACGACCACCGTCGAACGGGCGACGCTGCGCCTGATGGGCGTCGATGGCGTCGACGACAATCAGATCCCGCTGCCGAACCGTCTCGTGAGCCACCTGCAGGAGCTGGGGCTGCTGCAACATGGCGCGGCGGCGGTCGTCGCAGGCGCAATGGCCGAGCACAACCTCACCGCGCAGCAGGTCGCCGACGCGGTCGCCACCGGGAAGCTCGTGCTCGCGCGCCCGAAGCACGACAAGGCCGCACGCCAAGGGGCCGAAGCGATCGCCACGAAGATGTGCGACCACATCGCTGCCCAGCGCGCCGTCCGCGCGCAGCAGATCGACAAGGTCGGCGAAGCGCGCACGCCCTGGCTCTACCTCATCGTCGCGACCGGCAACATTTTTGAAGACATCGTCCAGGCGCGCGCCGCCGCGGAGCAGGGTGCCGACATCGTTGCGGTGATCCGCTCGACTGGCCAGAGCCTGCTCGACTACGTGCCCTACGGCGCGACGACCGAAGGCTTCGGCGGCACGTACGCGACGCAGGAGAATTTCCGCCTGATGCGCGCCGCGCTCGACGAGGTCGGCACGAAGATCGGTCGCTACATCCGCCTGACGAACTACTGCTCGGGATTGTGCATGCCCGAGATCGCGGCGATGGGGGCGATGGAGCGTCTCGACATGATGCTCAACGACTCGATGTACGGAATCATCTTCCGCGACATCAACATGAAGCGCACCTTCATCGACCAGTTCTTCTCGCGCATGGT
>DASWVL010000296.1:0-13165 GCA_036406255.1 Zeimonas sp. | reverse complement strand
TGGACGCGCTACATGATGAGCGAAGCCGCCCGGCTCGAGATGGGTCTTACCTGACGGGAGGCCAAGCGCGATGCCCCGGCAACCGATGAGCGGAGCGGCGGGGGTGGCTCCGAAATTCCTGAACCTGGCGCGGATCCGCTTCCCGATCGGCGCCATCGCATCGATCCTGCATCGGATCTCCGGCGTCGTGCTGGTCGTCGCGTTGCCGATGCTCGCGAGCGCGCTCGGCGATTCGCTTCGCGGTCCGGACGGGCTCGACGCGGTGCTCGACGCCGCGCTGCGCTCGTGGTTTTCGCCGCTGCTGTTCATCGGCGTCTGGGCGCTCGTGCATCACGTGTTCGCCGGCGTTCGGCACCTGCTGATGGACGTCGGCGTCGGCGTACGGCTGCCGCAGGCGCGGTCGAGCGCTTTCGTCTCGATCGCTGCCGGCCTCGTCGCGGCGCTCGCCTGGATCGCCGCGTGGGGCCTTCGATGAGGAGGGGACGATGAGGGTCTTCTCCGGGCAGCGGGCGTGGCTGCTCCAGCGCTTCACCGCGATCGCGATCCTCGCTCTGCTCGTGCTCGGCATCGTCACGCTCGTCGGCGCGGGCGGTTCGGCGTACGAGCGCTGGCACGCGTTGGCCACGAGCACGCACGGCGCCGTGCTCATTCTCGCGTTCTTCGTCTCGATCGCGCTGCACGCCTGGGTGGGCGTGCGCGACATCGTCCTCGACTACGTGCACGCCCCCGCACTGCGCCTTCCGCTGCTCGCGATCGTCGCGTTCGTGCTCGTCGCCGTGCAGATCCGCGTCGCGATGATCCTGGTGGGGCAACCATGAAGGTGAGCATCTATCGTTTCGATCCCGACGTCGATCTGCGCCCGCGCATGCAGGACTACGACATCGAGTTGCGTCATACCGACCGCATGCTGCTCGACGTTCTGCTGCGCCTGAAGGAGGTCGACGACAGCCTTTCGTTCCGGCGCTCGTGCCGCGAGGGCGTCTGCGGGTCCGACGCGATGAACATCAACGGCCGCAACGGCCTGGCGTGCATCCACCCGGTGGCCGAGCTGAAGGAGCCGGTCGTGCTGCGTCCGCTGCCGGGCTTTCCCGTCGTGCGCGATCTCGTCGTCGACATGACGCAGTTCTTCTCGCACTACCACTCGATCCGGCCCTACGTGATCGACGACGGCCCGATGCCCGAGCGCGAGCGGCTGCAGTCGCCCGAGGAGCGCGAGCGGCTGAACGGCCTGTACGAGTGCATCCTGTGCGCGTGCTGCAGCGCCTTCTGCCCTTCGTACTGGTGGAACCCCGACAAGTTCATCGGGCCGGCCGGCCTGCTGCAGGCCTGGCGCTTCATCACCGACAGCCGCGATACCGCGCGGGACGAGCGCCTCGCCTATCTGGACGACGTCTACCGCCTGGACCGCTGCCGTACGATCATGAACTGCACCGAGGTGTGCCCGAAGGGGCTGAGCCCCTCGCACGCGATCGAGCAGATCCGGCTTGCGCTCGTCAAGGACTCCTCGTGATCCCGTCCCGGTTCGTGCCCGGCGTCATTGCCCGGCTGCGGCGCGTTCTCGCGTAATCTGGAAGCCGTCGATCACGGTTCCCGGGAGTCGTCCATGAAGCCAGGCCCGTACCGGGCGGCCGCCCCGCGTGCGCGTCGCGTCGTGTCCACGCTTGCCGCGGGCGCGTTCGTCGCCGCTGCAACCGCCACCGGCGTGCCTTCCGCTGCCCGGGCGGCGGGGGACGAGTCGCTCGGCGCCGCGCTGTACGAGAGTCGCTGCACCGGCTGCCACGAGCGCAGCGTCCACTCCCGCAACCCGCGGCGCGCAGCCAGCTTCGACCAGATCCGCGCGTACGTCTACCGCTGGGATCGTTTCCTGGGCGGCGCCTGGCAGCGCGACGAGATCGACGCGGTGGCGCAGTACCTGAACGAGCGCTACTACCACTTCCCCTGTCCGCAGGACGTCTGCGGCGTGGCGGCGCGCTAGGCTGCGCCGATGGCGACGACGCTGCTCGCGCTGCTCGACGACATCGCGAGCGTCCTCGACGACGTCTCCGCGATGACGAAGGTGGCGACCAAGAAGACCGCCGGCGTGCTCGGCGACGACCTCGCGCTGAATGCGCAGCAGGTCTCCGGCGTTCATGCCGATCGCGAGTTGCCCGTCGTGTGGGCAGTGGCGAAGGGTTCGCTGCGCAACAAGGCGATCCTGGTGCCGGCGGCGCTCGCGATCAGTGCGTTCGCGCCGTGGGCCATCACGCCGCTGCTGATGATCGGCGGCGCGTACCTGTGCTACGAAGGCTTCGAGAAGATCGCGCACCGCCTGTTCCACGGCAATCGTCACCAGGCGCGCGGTCCGACCGCACCCGTCGTCGGCGAGCCGATGCCCGCGGAGGAACTCGAGACGATGGAGAAGACGAAGATCGAAGGTGCCGTGCGCACCGACTTCATCCTGTCGGCCGAGATCATCACGATCTCCCTCGGTGCGGTGGCCACGGCCGGTTTCGGCGTCAAGGTCGGCGTTCTCGTCGCCGTCGCCGTGCTGATGACGATCGGCGTCTACGGACTCGTTGCCGGCATCGTCAAGCTCGACGACCTGGGCCTGCGCCTGCTCGCGCAGCGCGGCGCCGGTTTCTTCGACCGCGTGCGGCGGGGGTTCGGCGCCGCGGTGGTGCGCGCCTCGCCGTGGCTGATGAAGACGCTGTCGATCGTGGGGACCGCCGCGATGTTCCTCGTCGGCGGCGGCATCCTGTCGCACGGGATCCCCGGCGTCGAGTCGTGGCTTCATCGGCTGATCGACCCGATCGACGACGGCCCGGTGTTCGGCGGCGTGATCGGCGTGCTCGGTCCGATGCTGTTGAACGCGCTGATCGGCGTCGTCGCCGGCGCGATCGCTCTCGCTGCGGTGCTCGGCGGTCAGCGCTTGATCGGCGCGTTTCGCCCGGCCGATTCGCGATGAGCGTTCGCAGCCTCGTTCATCTTTTCGAGCCGCGCTCGGTCGCGGTCATCGGCGCCTCGAACAAGCCGCGCCACGTCGGCAACGTGCTGATGCGCAACCTGCTCGAGGGCGGCATCGATGCACCGGTGATGCCGGTCAACCCCAGGTACCGTTCGGTCGCCGGCGTGCTCACGTACCGGGACGTCGAGAGCCTGCCGCAGGCGCCCGATCTTGCCGTGATCTGCAGCCCGGCAGCGACGATCACCGCGTCGATCGATGCGCTCGGGCGCCGCGGCACGCGCGTGGCGATCGTCGTGCACGACGACCTGCTCGGCAGGCGCGACCCGGGCGGTGCCTGGGTGCGCGACGCCATGCTCGCCGCCGCGAGGCGGCATTCGATGCGCGTGCTCGGTGCGGGAAGCCTGGGGGTTCTCGTTCCGCGCGTCGGGCTGAACGCCAGCCTGAGCCACGTGCCGGCGCTGCCCGGCAAGCTCGCTTTCGTCTCGCAGTCCGGCGCGCTGTGCACCGCCGTGCTCGACTGGGCGCGCGCGAAGGGAATCGGTTTCTCGCATTTCGTAGCCCTGGGCGACTGCGACGACATCGATTTCGGCGACGTGCTCGACTACCTGGGCAGCGATCCGGACACCGACGCGATCCTGCTGTACATCGAACGGATCCGCGAGCGTCGCAATTTCATGGCGGCAGCGCGCGCGGCGGCGCGCAACAAGCCGATCCTCGCGGTGAAGACCGGGCGTGTCGCACGCGAGAACGAGGAACTGGAAGTCGCAGCGACCCTGTCGGGAGCGCTCGCCCGCCCCGACGACGTCTTCGACGCGGCGCTGCGGCGCGCCGGCATCCTGCGCGTGTACGACATCGACGAGCTGTTCGCCGCCGTCGAGACGCTGAGCCGGGCGAAGGCGTTTCGCGGCGAGAAGCTCGCGATCGTGCACAACGGCGGCGGCGCCGGCCTGATGGCGCTCGACGAGCTGCTGCTCGGCGGCGGCCACTGCGCGCGCCTGACCGACGAGACGACGCGGCGCCTGGCCGAGCTGCTGCCGGCCGCGTCGCCGCCGACCAATCCGGTGGACGTCGGCGTCAATGCGCCCGGGCACCGATACGCCGACTGCCTGAAGGCGGTGCTGTCCGATCCGGAGGTCAACGCCGCGCTCGTCATGCACGCGCCCACCGCGACGACGCGCGGCGAGGAAGCCGCGCAGGCGGTGATCGGCGTCGCTCGCGAACTGCGCGCGGCGCGCATCCTCACCTGCTGGGTCGGCGCCGATGCGGCGATCGCGCCGAGGCGGCTGTTCGCCGAGGCAGGCCTGCCGACCTACGAGACTCCGTCGAGTGCGGTGAAGGCGTTCCTGCACGTGGTGAATTTCCACCGCAACCAGGAAATGCTGATGCAGACGCCGCCTTCGCTGCCCAGCGAGTTCCGGCCCGACGTCGACGCGGCGCGCGCGGTCGTCGAGCGTGCACTCGCCACCGGTGGATCGCTGCTGTCCGAGCCCGACGCGAAGGCCGTGCTCGCTGCCTACGGAATACCGGTCGTTCCGACGCGGATCGCCGAGTCGCTCGAGCACGCCGCCGAGGTGGCCGATCGTGTCGGGTATCCGCTCGCGCTCACCGTGCTGTCGCCCGACATCGCGCGCAAGTGGGACGTCGGCGGCGTCGCGCTGAACCTCGAGAGCGCCGACGCGGTTCGCACCGCGGCGCTCGGCATGACGCGGCGCGTGTCGCAGCGGATGCCCAGCGCACGCATCACCGGGTTCACGCTGCAGCCGATGGTGCCGCGCAGGAACGCCCGGCAGCTGATCATCGGCGTGACCACCGATCCGCTGTTCGGTCCCGTCGTCCTGTTCGGCGAAGGCGGCCGCGCCGTCGAGGTGATCCGCGACCACGCGATCGGCCTGCCGCCGCTGAACCTGCCGCTGGCGCGCGAGCTGATCGCCCGCACGCGGATGGACCGGCTGCTGCGTTCCTATCGGGAGCGTCCTGCGGCCGATGTCGACGCGATCTGCCTGACCCTGGTCCAGGTGTCGCAGCTCGTCGTCGACATTCCCGAGATCGTCGAGATCGACATCAATCCGCTGTTCGCCGGCGACGAGGGCGTCGTGTGCGTCGATGCGCACATGCGGGTCGACGCCGCCGCCCGTCGCCCCGGTCGCCTGGCGATCCGCCCGTATCCGAAGAACCTCGAGGAGAAGGCGCAGCTGCGCAGCGGCCGCGAGATCCTGCTGCGCCCGATTCGCCCCGAGGACGAACCGGCGCACCAGACGCTGCTCACGCACATGACGCCGGAGGATCTCCGGTTCCGTTTCTTCGATTCGGTGCGCCAGCTCGGGCACTCGCAGATGGCGCGGCTCACGCAGATCGACTACGACCGCGAGATGGCGTTCATCGCCGCGGCGAAGGGCGAGGGCGGCGAAACCGAGACACTCGGCGTGGTGCGCACCGTCACCGACCCCGACAACGTCGCCGCCGAGTTCGCGATTCTCGTGCGCTCCGACCTGAAGGGGCAGGGGCTCGGTCGCATGCTGCTGTCGAAGATCGTCGACTATTGCCGCCGGCAGGGCACCCGCGAGATCGTCGGGGAGATCCTCGGCGAGAACGACGACATGCTGCGCCTGGCGAGTCGGCTCGGCTTCGCGCTCGAACCCGACCGCGAAACCGGAACGATCCGCGCGCGTCTGACGCTGAACTAGGATCGGCCTCGATCATCCTCATGCGTACGCTCTTGCGTACACATCGGGCTGCGGCGAGAATCGGAGCACCATGACGTCCGCTCCGGTTACGGCGGCTCTCGAGATCAGCGCGATCGAAGTGCTCGAGAGCGTATCGGACGGCTTCCTCGCCTGCGACCGGGAGTTCCGGTTCCTCTACGTCAACGCTGCGGCCGAACGGCAACTCGCCCGCGCGCGCGACGCGATGCTCGGCCGGCGGCTCTACGACGTCTTCCCCGAGCTGGCGGCGAACGTCGGCCTCGACGAGGCGGCGCTGCGCGCGGCGGCACGCGCGGGGGAACGCATCGATCTCGAGTACTTCAGCAACCAGGCCGGGCGGTGGTATCGGGGATACGTCCACCCGCGCCCCTGGGGATGGGCGCTGTACTTCCACGACGTCACGCGCGGGCGTCTCGCCCGCCAGGCGCTCGGGCAGAGCGAACGGCAGTACCGGACGCTGATCGACTCGATCGACCAGGGTTATTGCGTCATCGAGATGCTGTTCGACGAGAGCGAACGGCCCCTCGACTTCCGCTATCTCGAGGTGAACGAGGCCTTCGCCGCGCAGACGGGATTGGTCGACGCGGCCGGTCGCAAGGCGCGCGAGTTGACCCCTCAGATCGATCCGTTCTGGCTGGAGACCTACGGCAGGGTCGCCCGCACGGGAGAGCCCGCGAGCGTCGAGCACTATTCGGGCGCGCTCGGTCGCTGGTTCGATGTCTACGCGTTCCGGTCGGATCCGGAGCCGACGAACCGTGTCGCGCTGTTGTTTCGCGACGTGAGCGCCCGCAGGCGCGTCGACGACGCGCTACGGGAGAGCGAAGAGCGCTTTCGTGTTCTCGTGGAGGGAATGGCCCAGGCGGTCTGGGAGGCCGATCCGGCCGGAAACATGCAGGCGTACTCGACGTCGTGGCATGCACTGACCGGGCAGAAGCTCGAGCAGTGGCGCGGCGACGGGTGGCTACAGGCGGTCCACCCCGACGACCGCGAGGCGACGAAACGAAGGTGGGACGAGGGAATCGAGAGCCACGTTCCGTTCGAACTCGAGTACCGGATCGTTGCAGCCGACGGCAGCGTGCACTGGAGCAACGACCACGCGGCGCCGCTGTTCGACGCCGACGGCACGGTGCGGAAATGGGTCGGCATGAACGTCGACATCACCGAGCGGCGAAGCGCCGAGGAGGCGCTGCGCGATTCCGACCGACGCAAGGACGAGTTCCTCGCGATCCTCGCGCACGAGCTGCGCAACCCGCTCGCCCCGCTGCGCACCGGAATCGAGATCATGCGCATGGGTCACGTCGATCCCGAGCGGCTCGAGCGGGTGCGCGCGATGATGGGCCGGCAGGTCGACCACATGGTGGCACTGGTCGACGACCTGATGGACGTGAGCCGCATCAGCAGCGGGCGCATCGTGCTCGACCGCCGACCGGTCGAGCTCGCCACCGTGATCCGCAGCGCGCTGGAGGCCTGCGACCCGATCATCCGCCAGAGGCGCCACGAGGTGAGCCTCACGCTTCCGGCCGAAGCGGTCTGGGTCGACGGCGACCTGCATCGGCTGACCCAGGCAGTGGGCAACCTGCTCACCAACGCGGCGAAGTACATGGAGCCCAACGGGCACGTCTTCGTCACGCTCGAGCGCCGGCAAGGCGAGGCCGTCGTCTGCGTCAAGGACACCGGAGTCGGCATCCCGCCGGCGATGCTCGAGAAGGTCTTCGAGCTGTTTGCGCAGGTCGACAACGCGATCGATCGTCGGCAGGGAGGCCTGGGCATCGGACTGACGATCGTGCGCCAGCTCGTCGAGCTGCACGGCGGTCGCGTCGAGGCGCACAGCGAAGGGCCGGGGCGCGGCAGTGAATTCATCGTGCGCCTGCCGTTGTCGGCGACGCCACAGGAGGAACTCGACGGTCCGCACCTGCCGCAGCACGGCGTGCACCCGCGCCGGATCCTCGTCGTCGACGACAACGCCGACGCCGCTCAGGCGATGGCCACGATGCTCGAGCTGCTCGGGCACCGGGTCGACGTCGCCTTCGATGGCGACCAGGCGCTGCGCGTGGCCGAGCGCGCGCGCCCCGAGGTGATCCTGATGGACCTCGGCATGCCCAACATGAATGGATACGTTGCCGCACGCCGCATCCGCGAAGCCGACTGGGGACGCGACGTGCTGCTCGTCGCGGTCACCGGGTGGGGGCAGCAGGCCGATCGCAGCGCTTCCGAGCAGGCCGGCTTCGACCACCATCTGGTCAAGCCGGTCGAGCTGGACGCGGTCCAGACGCTCGTCGCGCAGCTCGATTCGCGCTGAACGCGCATCGCGTCGGTCGGACCCGGCGCGGTCGGAGCGTCGCGCGAGCTCCGCCGCTGCTGCCCCGATTCCATCCATCGATCCATTGAACGGCAGCGGCTTTCCCTGCCTGCCGCGGGGCCGTTACCATGCTCGCCATCCACCTGTCCCCGGAAGCCGTGACCCGATCCACGCCCGCTGCGCACGCCCGCTCCACACGCCGCGAGCGCGGCGCCGACTCCGCCTCCGGCGCGCCGCGCCGTACCGCCGGGAGCCGGCGTCGCCGCATCGACGAGGCGATCGAGGCGGCCGCCGAAGTCTTCTCGCAGCGCGGCTACCACGGCGCGACGACGCAGGACATCGCCGAGCGGCTGCACATTCGCCAGGCGAGCCTGTACTACTACTTTCCGTCGAAGGACAAGGCGCTCGAGGTGGTCTGTCAGCGCGGCGTAGAGGGCTTCATCGAGCACGCGCTCGAGGCGGCGCAGGCGCCGGTGGGCGCCTGCGAGCGGCTGTCGCGCGTCGTCGGCAGCCACCTGCTTGCAACGGCCGAGAAGCATGCCTTCGTCCGCGTGTTCCTGAACGAGCGCCAGCACCTGCCCGACGATGCTCGTCGCCGTATCGGCCGGCTCTCGGCGCGCTACGAGTCGATCATCCAGGGCATCTTCGACGCCGGGGTCGCATCGCGCGAGTTCCGCGCCGATCTCGATTCGCGGCTGGCGACGCTCGCGCTGCTCGCGTTGTGCAACTCGGCCGCCGCGTGGTACGGGCGCGAGCCCGGGGCGACGGCGGCAAGCATCGCCGGGCATTTCTCGACCCTGCTGTGCAGGGGTGTCGTGCGCTCCACGCAGGCGGCGCCTGCACCGATCGCGAAACGTCGCGCGACGCGGCGTACTTGACAGCGCCTATTCCCCAATAGACGATCGGTCGGTGGAATACTCCGAGGAAACGCCGGCGATCGCCCTGACTCCCGCCGTCCCGGTCGACCGCGCCACCGCCACCTACACCCGCTTCGCGGGGTACTTCGAGGCCTACGAGTACACCGGCTGGGTCGACGAGAGCGGGTCGTGGAAGAACGCGTGCTACGTCGGCGACTGGTCTCCGCTCGCGAAGCTGCACCTGCAGGGCGCCGACGCGCTGCGGTTCTTCTCCGACGTTGCGGTCAACGGCTTCTCGTCCTTCGACGTCGGGCAGGCGAAGCACCTGTCTCTGTGCAACGACGCCGGCAAGCTGATGGGCGAGGGCATCCTGATGCGCCTGGCCGACGACGAGTTCCTGTTCACCAGCGGCCCGGGCGTGCCGTGGCTCGCCTACCTGCACGAGAAGGGCGGGTACCACGCGCGCGCCACGCAACTCGGGCCGTCGCAGTTCATCACGCAGGTGCAGGGCCCTCGTTCGCTCGAGCTGCTCGAGAAGCTCACCGGCGAGAGCCTGCGCGACATAGGCTTCCTGCGCTTCCGGCGATCGCGCATCGGCGACATGGAGTTCCTAGTGCTGCGACAGGGCATGGCCGGCGAACTCGGATACGAGCTGCACGGACCGATCCGGCTCGGACGGGCGATCTACCAGGCGCTGCTCGACGCCGGACGGGAATTCGGCATCCGTCGCCTGGGCGGGCGCACGAAGATGGTCAACCACGTGGAGGCGTGCTTCCCGACGCCGTCGGTCGATTACGTTCCTGCGCTGTACGGCGAAGACGAGAAGGAATACTTCCACTGGTGCGCGAGGCGCTTTCGCAGCATGACCGCGCCCCCGCGGACCGCGGGAAGCCTGCGTTTCGAAGCTCTCTGCGCCTTGTACCGCAGCCCGATCGAGCTGGGCTGGGCGAAGAGCATCCGGCTCGACCGCGCGTTCCGCGGGCGCGAGGCACTCGAGGAGGAACTGGCGAAGCCGCGACGCTCGATCGTCACGCTCCGGTGGAACGCCGAGGACGTGCTCGACGTGCACGCCTCGCTGTTTCGCGCCGGCCCGACGTACGAGCCGATGGAGATGCCGCGCAACCTGCTCGGCTGCATGTACGTCGACGAGGTGGTCGCCGACGGACGCCCGGTCGGCGCCAGCACTTCCCGCTGCTACAGCTACTGGTTCCGCGAGATGTTGTCGCTGTGCACGATCGACGTCGAGCACGCGAAGCCCGGTACCGAGGTGACCGTTCTCTGGGGCTCCGCCGGGTATCGCGTGAAGCCGATCCGCGCAACGGTGGCCCCGGCACCGTACAAGCGCGACAACCGGCGCATCGACGTCTCCGAGCTGCCGTCCGGAACAGGATACTAGCCGCCGCGTTGGACTCGACGATCTTCCTCTTCCTCGTGCAGGACGGCGTCATCAACGGAGCCATCTACGCGCTCGCGGCCATCGCGCTCGTGCTCGTCTTCGCCGTCACGCGCGTGATCCTCGTGCCGCAGGGCGAGTTCATCGCCTTCGGCGCGATGACGGTCGCCGCCTTCGAGGCCGGGCGTACGCCGCCGACCCTCTGGCTGCTGCTCGTGCTCGGTGCGCTGTCCACCGTCGCTTCGCTGATCCAGGAGCGGCACGTGCTCGGGGCGCGCGCGGTCGCGCGCATCGCCTCGATCAACCTGCTGCTGCCGGCGCTGCTCGCGTATCTCGCGGTGATCGCCGCGCAGGCGAAGGCGGGAACGCTCGTGCACGTCGCGCTGACGATCGCGCTGATCGTCCCGATGGGTCCGATGCTGTATCGCGTGGCCTTCGCACCGATGGCGCATGCGAGCGTGCTCGTGCTGTTGATCGCCGCCTTCGGCGTGCATTTCTCGCTGATGGGGCTGGGCCTCGTCTTCTTCGGCGCCGAGGGCGTGGCGACGCAGCCGCTGATCACGCGCGACTTTTCGCTCGGCGCGATTCCGGTCACCGGGCAGAGCGTCGCGGTGGTCGCCACGACCGTCGTGCTGCTCGTCGTCTTCGCGCTGTTCTTCGAGCGCACGCTTCTGGGCAAGGCGCTGCGTGCGTGCTCGTCGAACCGGCTCGGTGCACGCCTGGTCGGCGTGCCCACCGCGCGGATGGGCGAGATCGCGTTCGCGCTCGCCGCGGCAATGGGTGCGGTGGCCGGCGTGCTCGCCGGCCCGATCGTGACGACCTTCTACGACAGCGGCTTCCTGATCGGCCTGAAGGCCTTCGTCGCGGCGATCCTCGGCGGGCTCGTCAGCTTCCCGCTCACCGTGCTCGCGTCGTTCGGCGTCGGCATCGCCGAAGCCTTCTTCTCGTTCTGGACGAGCAACTTCAAGGAAGTGATGGTCTTCGGCCTGATCCTGCCGGTCCTGTTCTGGCGTTCGCTGCGCGCGCCCGCGCATGTGGAGGAGGAGTGAGGGCCGTACGCCGCCGATGGATCGGGGCGCTCTTCGCCGCCTGCGTCGTCGTGCTCCCGTTCACCGGCCTGTTGCCGGCGTACTGGGTGACGCTGTTCAACTACATCGGCATCGCCAGTCTCGTCGCGATCGGCCTCGTCCTGCTCACCGGCGTCGGAGGAATGACCTCGTTCGGGCAGGCGGCCTTCGTCGGCGTCGGGGCGTACACGACCAGCGTGCTCACCGTGCAGCTCGGTTTCAGCCCGTGGGCGAGCCTGCCGCTGTCGCTCGTCGCCACCGCTCTCGGTGCGTTGCTGCTCGGTGCGGTCACGGTGCGGCTGTCGGGGCACTTCCTTCCGCTGGGGACGATCGCGTGGGGCGTGGCGATCTTCTACCTGTTCGGCAATCTCG
This sequence comes from Zeimonas sp., assembly GCA_036406255.1. GTDB lineage: Bacteria > Pseudomonadota > Gammaproteobacteria > Burkholderiales > Burkholderiaceae_E > Zeimonas. Next base: position 1,531 of record DASWVL010000296.1, on the reverse strand, counting down.
CGGTGCTCGGCGCGCACGACGGCATGTCCGGCATCCCGGCGCTCGAGGTCGCCGGTCACGCACTGATCGACCCCCGGCACTACTTCGTGGTCGTCTGGCTTGCGGTCGTGCTCGCCGTCGTCACCGCGCACAACCTGCTGCGCGCGCGCACCGGACGGGCGGTGCGCGCATTGCGCCGCAGCGCCATCGCCGCCGAGGCCTTCGGCGTCGACGTGCCGGCGGCGAAACTGAAGGTCTTCGTGCTCGCCGCCGTGCTCGCCGGGCTCGCCGGTTGGCTGTACGCGCATTTTCAGCGTTCGGTGGCACCGGGTCCGTTCGGCGTGAACGCCGGCATCGAATACCTGCTGATGGCGGTCGTCGGCGGCGCCGGCCGCGTCTACGGGGCGATCGCCGGTGCCACCGGCATCACCTTCCTGCGCGACGAGGTGCAGGACCTGCTGCCGCTGCTGGTCGGCAGCGCCGGGAACTACGAGATCGTCGTCTTCGGAGCCGTGCTGGTCCTCGCGCTGCAGACCGCCCCGCAGGGCCTGTGGCCGATCGTCTTCGGGCCGCCGCCGGCGGTGTTCCCGCCGTCGCGCCCGGCGTGCGGGAAGCTCGCGCGACGGGCGGCGCCCGAGCGGGGCAGCGCGCTGCTCGAGGTCGAATCGGTGACGAAGACCTACGGCGGCCTCGTCGCCGTCAACGACGTCGGCTTCGACGTGCGCGCCGGCGAGATCGTCGGGCTGATCGGCCCGAACGGCGCCGGCAAGAGCACGACCTTCAACCTGATCTGCGGGGCGCTCGCCATCGATCGCGGCGCGATCCGCCTTCGCGGCGAGCCGATCGCCGGCGCGACGCCGCAGGCGATCGCAGCGCGCGGACTCGGGCGTACTTTCCAGCACGCCGACGTCGTTGGCGAGATGAGCGTGCTCGAGAACGTCGCGCTCGGCGCACACCTGCGAGGCGAGGCCGGCGTGATGCGCGCGATGCTGCGGCTCGATCGCGACGAGGAAGCGCGGCTGCTCGACGAGGCGGCGCGGCAGCTGCGCCGTGTCGGGCTGGCCGACCTCGCCGACCGGCCGGCTGCCACGCTCGCGCTCGGGCAACTGCGCCTGGTCGAGGTCGCGCGCGCGCTGTGCCTGGATCCGGTGCTCGTGTTGATGGACGAGCCGGCAGCGGGCCTGCGCCACGGCGAGAAGAAGGCGCTGGCGGCGCTGTTGCGCGAGCTGCGCGACGAGGGCGTCGGCGTGCTGCTCGTCGAGCACGACATGGATTTCGTGATGAGCCTGGCCGACCGACTCGTCGTGCTCGATTTCGGCACGAAGATCGGCGAAGGCGCACCGGCGGCGATCCGCCGCGACCCGAAGGTGCTCGATGCGTACCTCGGGCGCTGAAGTGAAGCCTGCGCGCTCGCGGCAGTCGGCAGCGGGCCGGTTGGGGCTGTGCCCGCGCCGCGCCGGCGTGGCGTGCGCTGTAACGGCATGCGCCGAGCGGGCTGCGCCCGGTGCGGCTCCCGCTGCGGCGGTCGGCGCTGCGCGCCGACTGCCCTGTG
>DASWVL010000295.1:0-4381 GCA_036406255.1 Zeimonas sp. | reverse complement strand
CTTGATCAGGTTGTTCTCGAGCAGCAGCGCCTCGGCCTCCGAGCGCGTCACGGTCGTCTCGATGCGCTCGATGCGCTCGATCATGTGCGCGATGCGCGGGCTCGGCTGGCCCTTGTTGAAGTACGACGAGACGCGCTTCTTCAGGTCGCGCGCCTTGCCGACGTACAGCAGCGCATCGTCGGCGCCGATCATCCGGTACACGCCCGGCCGGTTCGGCAGCTGCGCGAGATACGCGCGCACGTCGAAGGCCGGCGTTTCGGCCTGCGCTGGCGCTTCCGGCTGCTGCCGGTCGGGGGACGTCGAATCCTTCGCTTGCACAACGCTCAGCTGCGAATGCCCGATGGCATCAGGGCCGGAAGAGCGCCGCGAGCCGCTCCTGGAATCCGTCCGGCGCGCTCCACTGCAGCCGCGCCAGCAGTTCGTCGGCCAGATCGGGACGATTGCAGACGAGCACCATGTCGCAGCCGGCCGACAGCGCCGCTTCCGCGCGCGCGACGATGTCGCCCGCGACCGTGGCGCCTTCCATCGTCAGGTCGTCGCTGAACACCAGGCCGCGGTAGCCGAGGCGCTCGCGCAGGATCGTGCGCAGCCAGCGCGGCGAGAAGCCGGCAGGCTGCAGGTCGACCGCAGGATAGACGACGTGCGCCGGCATCACCGACAGCAGCGTCTCGCCGAGCCACCCGTACGGCGCGGCATCGTCGGCCAGCAGTTCTTCGAGCGTGCGCTCGTCCACCGGCAGCGCTACGTGCGAATCGGCGTCGGCGAAGCCGTGGCCGGGGAAATGCTTGCCGCAGTTCGCCATGCCGGCGAGCAGCAGGCCGTGCGAGAGACTGCGCGCGAGCGCGGCGACGGCGCCGGCGTCCGAATGGAACGCGCGATCGCCGATGACCGCCGAGCGCCCCCAATCGAGATCGAGCACCGGCGTGAAGCTGAGGTCGACCCCGACCGCTCGCAGCTCCGATCCGATGGTTCGGCCGATCTCGGTGGCACGCCGGCACGCGGTCTGCGGATTCTCGTCCCACAGGCGGCCCAGTTCGCGCATCGACGGCAGCGGCGTGAACTCCCTGCGAAAGCGCTGCACGCGCCCGCCCTCGTGATCGACGCACACGAGCAGCGGCGGCGTGCGCAGCGCGTGGATCTCCGCACACAGGCGCTCGAGCTGCGCCTTCGACTCGAAGTTGCGGGCGAACAAGATGACGCCGCCGACCAGCGGATGCAGCAGCCGCTCGCGTTCGTGCGCCTCGAGCGTGCACCCGGCGACGTCGACGACGACCGGCCCGCGCGCGAGTGCCCTTGGCGCGGCGCCTCGCTGCGCAGCCGCCGCGGCACTGTCCTTCGAAGCGTCTCGCGGCCCGCTCATTGTGCTTCCCGGCGCTCGACGATGACGAAGGCGACCGCGCTGTCGCGCTCGTCGGACAGCGACACGTGCGCGACGAGCCCGTTCTCGGCGAGATGGCGTTCGAGCGCGTTGCGCGCCACCGCCACCGGCCGGCCTCGCGCGTCGTTCAGCACCTGCAGCGAATGCAGCGTCATCGGCGCGTGCAGGCCGACGCCGAGCGCCTTGCCGAAGGCCTCCTTGGCGGCGAAGCGCTTGGCGAGATACCGCGACGCATAGCCGCTGCCGTGTCCGCCCTTCGCGCCGCGGCGACGATACTCGGCGAACTCGTCGTCGCCGAGCACGCGGCGCGCGAAACGCTCGCCCCAGCGCGCGAGCAGCTCGTCGACCCGCTCGACGAGCACGATGTCGGTGCCGACGCCGTGGATCATCGCGCGCTGCCTCCGGCCGCCTCGCGGATCAGCCGTTTCATCTCGCGCACCGCCTCGCGCATCCCGACGAACAATGCGCGCGAGACGATCGCATGCCCGATGTGCAGCTCGCGCACGCCGTCGAGCGCGGCCACCGGCTGCACGTTGAAGTAGTTCAGCGCGTGCCCGGCATTGAAGCGCATGCCGTGCGCGCGGATCGCGGCCCCTGCGCTCGCGATGCGCGCAAGCTCGGCGACCACGGGCGCGCCCTCGGCATCTCGCCCCTGCGAGTGGAAGGCGTGCGCGTAGGGTCCGGTGTGCACCTCGCAGACGCGTGCGCCGATCGACGCCGCCGCATCGACCTGCCGCGGGTCGGCATCGATGAAGACGCTGGTGACGATGCCGCCTTCGGCGAGCGCGGCGACGAAGTCGCGCAGCCGGTCGGACTGCGCAGCGATGTCGAGCCCTCCCTCGGTCGTCACCTCCTGGCGGCCTTCGGGAACGAGCATCGCCATCTCGGGCCTGAGGTCGAGGGCGATGCGCAGCATCTCGTCGGTGGGCGCCATCTCGAGATTGAGCTTGATGTGCGTCAGCTCGCGCAGGCGGCGGACGTCGTCGTCGTGCACGTGCCGGCGGTCTTCGCGCAGGTGCACGGTGATGCCGTCGGCGCCGCCCAGGTGCGCCTCGACCGCCGCCCATACCGGGTCGGGCTCGTAGGTGCGCCGCGCCTGGCGCACGGTGGCGATGTGGTCGATGTTGACGCCCAGCTCGATCATGTCGGAATGGCTTCCCGGTTCAGAGCTTCTGCAGGTCGATCAGGATCTGCCGCGTGCTCAACGGCGCACCGTCGAGGTGATGCGAGAGGATCGCCCGCGTGAGGTATTTTGCCTGTAGTCGGCTCGCGGCCGACCCGGGCCGGCCTTCGGCCAGCTCGCGCAGCACGCGACCCGGCACGGCGTCCGGCGCCGCCGCGTCGCGCGCGACGAAGCCCTCGCCCGGTCGCCAGCCGTAGAAGCGTTGCGCATCGATGGGCTCGCGCGCGGCGTCGCGATCGAGGTCCGGCGCATAGCCGATCTCGCGCAACAGCGTCCACTCGAAGCGGCGCAGCGTCTCGTCGAGCGCGACCTGCGACGCGAGCTGCGCGAGCGCCCCGCCGTAGGCGTCGAACAGCAGCGGATGCGGATCCTCGCGCGCGAGCAGCCGCATCAGCAGTTCGTTCAGGTAGAACGCGCACAGCAGCGCGTCGCCGCGCGGCGCGTCGACGCCGCCGGTCCACTCGGCGCCCGTGAGCGTACGCAGCTCGCGGCGCCCGGTCCACGAGACGCGCAGCGGCTGGAACTGCAGGAGCACCGCGCGCAGGCTCGAGCGCGGTCTCTTGGCGCCCTTGGCCACCGCGGCGATGCGCCCGTGTTCGCGCGTGAAGAGGTCGACGACGAGGCTGGTTTCGCGATACGGCGTCGAGTGCAGCAGCCAGGCCGACTCTTCGCGACTACTCGTAGCCATAGCTTCGCAGGCTCTGCTCGCTGCCTGCCCAGCCCGACTTCACCTTGACGAACAGCTCGAGGAAGACCTTCGTGCCGAACAGCCGTTCCAGGTCCAGCCTCGCGTCGGTCGCGATGCGCTTGATGCGTTCGCCGTGCGCGCCGATTACGATCGGCCGCTGCGCCTCGCGGTCGACGACGATCGCCGCGTGGATGCGCCGCAGCTTCGGCAGCTCCTCGTACTGCTCGATCTCGACGGTGCTCGCGTACGGCACCTCGTCGCCGAGCTGCCGGAACAGCTTCTCGCGGATCGTCTCGGCGGCGAGAAAGCGTTCGCTGCGATCGGTCAGCGCGTCGGCGTCGTAGAGCGGCGATCCTTCCGGCAGGCGCTTCGCGCAGGCATCGACGAGCGCTTCGATCTGCCGGCCGCTGCGGGCGCTCAGCGGCACGATCTCGTCGAACTCGCGCACCTGCCGCACCCGGTCGATCGCAGGCAGCAGCCGCTCCTTGTCCTTCACGAGGTCGACCTTGTTCATCACGAGCAGCACCGGCCGATCGCTCGGCAGTGCCTTCGCGATCCGCGTGTCGGTCGCCGTCCAGTTGCGCGCGTCGCACACGAGCACGACGACGTCGGCGTCCTGCGCGACCTGCATCGACGTGCGGTTGAGCACGCGATTCATCGTGCCGCCGATCCGCGTCTGGTAGCCGGGGCTGTCGAGAAAGAGCAGCTGCGCATCCGGCCGATGCACGACGCCGATGATTCGATGACGCGTCGTCTGCGGGCGGTCGGAGGTGATCGACAGCTTCTGCCCCACGAGCCGGTTGAGCAGCGTCGACTTGCCGACGTTGGGTCGCCCGACGATGGCGACGGTACCGCAGCGGAACATCTGCGCGGGAGATCCGCCGCGCGACTCAGGCGACGCGGGCGCGGCGGGCGCCGTGCGTCGGGGCGGGACGCTCGCCATTGGGCACTGCGGGCCCGGGAGAAGGAGGATCGGGCGCCCGGTCCTCCGGCGCCGCTCCGTTCTCCGGTGATGCCCCGTTCTCCGGCGGCGACGCCGGTGCCGGAACATCGGACACGCCGTTCGACGCCTGCGAGACGGATGCAGCGGCGTCGGATCCGTCCGCCGGCGTTTCTGCCGCGCCGGCCTTCG
>DASWVL010000294.1:0-8940 GCA_036406255.1 Zeimonas sp. | reverse complement strand
GGGGGGCGGGGCGAGCAGCACGACGGGTCCGCTCGCCTGCTGCGTGAACTGCGTGAAGAAGGTCGTGTATCGCGCGCTCGGGAACAGTCGGCACAGCTGCGCGTTGATCAGGCAGTCGAACGCCCAGTTCTGCGCGGGGGTCGCGCGCGGGTAGAGCCGCGTGTGGCCGAGCAGCACGTGGTACAGCTCGTGCAACACGAGCATCGACAGGTGCTCGTCGGTGCGGCAGTGGCGCGCGACGAATTCGGGGTTCACGAGCATCGACGAGCGCGCGCCGGTCGTCACGCAGGCGGTCGGGATCTCGTCGGACACCTCGATCGACAGCAGCGAGAGCAGCTTCGCGAAAGCCTGGCCGGTGACGGGCACGCAGGCGTGGATGCGGTCGCGCAGCGCGCGCGCCTGGAGCTCGACGGCGTGGCGCCCGGTTTCGTGGACGGCGTTGGCGGTGGTCATCGGCGTGCGGCTCCCGCGGGCAGGTAGTAGTCGAAGGTGGTGTCGTTCGCGCCGAGCGACGCGCCGGGCGTGCCGAAGAGGAAGAGGCCGACGCTCGGTGCGCGGGCGCGCAGGAAGAGCCCGCCTGCCGTGCCGGCGAGCAGCCGCAGTGCGACGAGCGGCTCGGTCGGGCGCTGCACAGGCACGGCGCCGCCTTGTGGGATGCTCCGCGCGAGCAACAGCGGCGGCAGGTCCATCGGGCCCAACGCGGCGACGCGTTCGAGGAACTCGTCGTGCAGCGCGGTGTGCGACAGCTCGCGCACGGCGAGCTGTTCGGCCTTGAAGCAGGGGCCGTGTTCCCCGTTCGTTCGCAGCATTGCCACGGCGTCGATCAGCTCGTCGGGTTCTCGCCAGACCGAACGCGCGATGTCGCGGCCGCACAGTTCGTGCGCGCGGCCGTCGTGCAGCAGGCCGACGAGGCAGACGCGGGCGAAGAACTCGCCGCTGGGCGTGCGGCCCTTGGCGCCCGCGCGGCCTTGCCTGCCGGCCTCGCCGAGGCCGCTCGCCGAGCGCCCGCGCGCCTTGCCGGTCGCACACAGAGGCCGCACGTCGACGGTGCTGCGCGGCGGCGCCGACATGTTTTGCAGCGCCGAGGGGGCGGACTCGCGCATCACGCCGCCTTCGCGGTGGCGGAGCGGGCGGCGGCGCGCGTGGGCTTCGCCGTCCTTGCGCCTTCCGTTGGGCGCGGTGCGTTCGCACGCGAGCCTGGCTTCGCCGCGTCGTCCGCTGACTTCTCCCGGCACTGAACAAACCAACGCGCGAACTGCGCGTCGCGCGCGATCACTTCCTTCGCATCGAAACTCGCCTGCTCGACGGCGAAGAGCGTGTAGAGCACGTTGCCGAGCGACGCCTCGCGCTCGTCGGACGCGTCGAGCTTCGCGAGCACGGCGAGCAGCTCGTTGTAACGCGTCACCTCGGCGCGCGTGAGCTGCATGCGGTGCGTCGCGTCGCGCTCGAAGTCGAGCACGCGGCCGAGCGGCTCGGCGAGCATCTCGAGCGTGGGCGCATTCGCGACGTCGCGCTCGGCGAGCACGGGCAGCAGGCGGCGCGCGAGCAGGTAGCGGCCGGCGACGTCCTGCGCGGCCCAGGTGTCGGCGACGAGCGCGGAGAACGCGGTGCGCGAGAGCGTTCCTTCGGGCATCGCGAGCGCGAGCGCGATGCGGCGCACCGGGTTCGGCTCGTTGCGCAGGCGCGCGCGCGGCGAGCCGAGCGGTTCGCCGGCGAGCTCGACCGCGTGCCGGTGCAGCGCGAGCAGCGTCGACTCCTGCCACGCCGCGCGGCCGCGTGCGCGGTGCGGCAGGCCCCAGCGCAGCGCTTCGAGGGCGGAGTCGTCGATCGTGCAGGTCGGCTCTGGGGTCTCGTCGTTCGGCGTCGCTTGCGCCTGGCTCGGGCGGTTCTTCTTCGCGCAGCCGAGCGCCTCGCGCGCGCCGTGCACGAAGCGGATCGACCGGCGCAGCATCGCGGCGCGTCGGCCCGACATCGGCAGGCCGACTTCGGCGAGCGGCGCGACCAGCGAGTCGACGTAGCCGACGACCCAGTCGTCGAAGGCTTCGAGCGACAGGCGCTGGCGCTCATGGGCGGCGTCGACGAGGGCGCGCAGCGGAGGCATCGCGACCGGTGCGAAGTCGTCGCCGTGCGCGATCAGCCGACGCCGATCGGCCGGCGCCATCTCGGCCAACGTCGGCAACTCGACGACGAACGCGAAGCGGTCGGCGAGCGCAGGGTCGAGCGGCTGCGAGCCGAGGTACGCGTCGTCGATGTCGCCCGACGCGTCGAACGCCGCGGGCGGATTCATCGCCGCCCAGCGGTACCGCAGCCGCTCGAGCGCCACGCCCATCACGCGCCGCTCGTGCACGATCGAGAAGAGCTTGTTCTGCACCTCCGGGCGGCAGCGCGAGATCTCGTCGAGGAAGACCGACTCCGCGTCCCACAGCGTGGCGGGCGTGCGCAGGTATTGCAGTCCGGTGCGTGCCTCGTTCGGCAGCGGGAAGCCGAGCAGGTCGTCGAAGGAAAGCAGACTCGCGTTGTAGTGGCGGTGCTCGAGTCCGAGCGCGGCGGCGATGCGGTTGAGCAGCGCCGACTTGGCGCTGCCGTGCGGGCCGACGAGCAGCAGCGGCTCTTCGGAGGCGAGCGCGGCGACGACGACTGCGTCGAGCTGGTCGAGGCCATGCAGGGCCAGGCTGCGAAGCGCGTGGGTGCGCATGCGCGGTGCTCCTCTTTAGCGGCTTCGGCGATGTGCCCGGGGCCGCAAGCGGGATCAAATCCCCCGGACCCGTGACGTGGGTCGGGCGTGCTGCGATCGATTCGGAAGTGCTGCGGGATTGCGCGCGCTCAGGCGGGGCGCAGGGAGGAAGGCTGGTTCATCGGTTCACCCGTTTGGTTGCCGAGGTTGGCCGCATCCGCTTTCGCGAACCACCTTGCCCGGGCGGGGCAGGTTGGCAGGGGCGGAGCCCTTCTTGATGCGCGGGTGGGAGTATCGCGATGGGCGGCGCGGGGTGCAAGGCATTGCGTCGGGTCGACGACGTCGATCTCCACCACTTCCCTGACCGGCTACCTCGACCAGCACCACGCCGTGCCGTCGGGTCTGCGGCCGCCATGTTCGAATGCTCGCCCCAGAAGGGGCTGCAGCTGTACGACGAGTGGCCGGATGTGCCTGATGACGCTCGGGCTGACCCTGACGTGCTGGAGCCTGGTCGCGCGGGTGCGCCGATCCGCTCGGAATTCATGATGCGGCGCCCGGAACTCCCGATTCGACGCTCGCAAAACGAGCGCCTTCGCATGCGGAATCGATTCCACGACGAGGAACGCTTCAATTGCGAGCGCGGATCGGAGCGTCGCGTCGCCGCTTTGCTTGCGGCTATCGGGACTGGCACGACCAAACTGCCTAAGCAAAAAGGCAGGACACCGATTGCCGTGGCGTGCTTGTCACGGCAGCTTCGGGAGGAAAGCGCAGCAGCTGCGACTCGCGAGTTCGCGTGCCTTGACCACCCGTCGAAGCGAGGGTCCTCAGCCCCGGCCGATTGAAACGGCGGCACTCGTTGCGCCAACCTGTTTCCGTAACTACAATAACTATGCGTGTCTCGTTCGACCCAGACAAGCGAGTTCGCACGCTGAAGGACCGTGGACTCGACTTCGAAGATGCCCGCAGGGTCTTCAGCGGGATCACGGTCGAAATCGAAGACACGCGCCGGAACTGCGATGAGCGACGGATCATCTGCTACGGCATGCTCGCTGGGCGCATGGTCGTCATCTGCTACACGGCGCGTGGCGCGGTTCGGCACGTTTTCCGCATGAGGAAAGCCAATGACCGTGAGAAAGCACGCTTCTCGTCGCGCCTGGAAGTCGGACCTCGCGAAAGTTGACGCCCACGCCATCCAACCGGATGAGTACGAGGAAGTCCCCGAGCTCACCGAAGAGATGTTGTCGCGAGCCGTGGTCAAGAAGGGCGGGCGACCGGTGTCCTCGAATCCGCGCAAGTTGATCACGCTTCGGCTGCCTGCGGACGTCATCGAACGGTGGCGTGCCACCGGCCCCGGGTGGCAGACGCGAATGGCGGAGCGAATCAGCCGCCGGCCGCCCGCTGATCGGAAACGTTGATCGAGGACAGCGAGCCGAGCGACCGGGACGCGCCTTGCTGCTTCCGCATTCGGTTTCGGCCTCGACCGGTGGTCGCATCGAGGTGAAGTGGTATCGGTATTACCATACCGATCCAAGTAATACGAAGGTCCTGCATGGCGACCACGATCACCTCCAAAGGGCAAGTCACGATTCCCAAGCACATTCGCGAAGCGCTGGGGCTCGTACCGGGCAGCCGTGTCGAGTTCGACGTCGATGATCAGGGTCGAGTCGTGCTGCAGGCCGCGCGCCCCGGGCAGAAGCCTCCGCGCAAGGACCGCTTCGAGGCGGCGCGCGGAAAGGCCACCATCCGTTGGCGCACCGAAGCACTGATGCGCTTGTTGCGCGACGAAGGCTGATGCTTCTGGTCGATACGAACGTCCTCGTCGACGTCTTCCAGGACGATCCCGACTGGGCCGACTGGTCGATCGGCCAGCTGCGAGCGCAGGCGCGCATTCATCAGCTCGCGATCAACGGCATCGTCTACGCCGAGCTTTCGGCGGCGTTCGTGCGATACGAGGAGCTGGATGACGCGGTGTCCCGGCTGGGCCTCGCGCTGCTCGACATTCCGCGGCCCGCGCTGTTCCTCGCCGGAAAGGCCTTCGTGCGCTATCGCAAGTCGGGTGGCGGGAAATCGAGTGTCCTGCCCGAGTTCCTGATCGGGGCCCACGCGGCAGTCGAGCAGCTGCCTCTGCTCACGCGCGACGCGCGCCGATACCGCAGTTACTTTCCAGGCGTCCGGTTGTTGGCGCCGCGAAGCGTGCGCTGAGCGACGAAGCTGGTTGCCGCCGGGATCCGCGCCGGCGACGTGCTGGGCGCACTCACCAAGGACCTCGGGTTCGCCGCCGCGCAGATCGGAAAGATTGACGTCAGCTGCGGAGCGATGACCCGGCACTCGCTCTGACTCGGCCCTTCGTTCGAGGGCGTGGCGTTTCGGCACGGGTAGCTTCCAACGCTCGATCACGTTGCGGAAGCAGTGGGCGCGTGTCGTTCATTGAACTACAATCAAAGCCCGAGTCCGAATGGGATCGGGCAAAGAGCGACGCCTGTCTCGAGCGGCGCGGGTTCGACTTCTCCTATGCGAATCCGAATCATCCCGGCGCGCAAGGCAAACCGCCGTGAGGTCGAGGAGTATGGGCACAGTACGAGACAGGGTCGATCTTGATCGCCCGGCCACGCTGCCGAAGGGCAAGATCGATCGGCGCCAGGTGGACTCGGCCACCGAAGCCGACCTTGCCATTCAGCAGGCGGAGGACGACGCAGAGGCGATGCAGGACGCTGCTCGCCATGTCCGCCGCATCCGACGGCGCCTCGGGCTGACACAGCAGGAATTCGCGCGGCGCATCGATGTGCCGCTCGACACGATCCGCAATTGGGAGCAGGGGAAGCGCTTTCCGACGGGCGCGGCAAGATCGCTGCTGAAGGTGCTCGACAAGGTGCCGAAGGCGGCCTTGAGCGCACTGGACTGATCGGCCGCGCTCGTCGCGGCGCGCTCGGTGCAATGTCGAACCCCTGCAGAATCGCAACGTGAGCCGAAAACCCGGACGCAACGAACCCTGCCCGTGCGGCAGCGGGCGAAAGTACAAGCACTGCCACGGCGGCGCCCGTGTCGCGGATGGCGAGCACCCAGCTTCCGACACTCACGCGGTGGCAGTCCAGCGCGTGCTCGAATGGCTGTTCTCGCGCCATCGCGACGCAACGCAAACGGCGATCGCCGAACTGTTGTTCGAGGATCTCTGGCCCGCGGACGGTCCCGACCCGGAGGAGGTCGACGAGGACCTGATCTCGATGATCGTCGTGAACGTCAACGAGTGGTTCCTTGCCGAAGGCGAGATCGAGGTGGGCGGCCAGTGGCGCGACGTCCACGAGTACGCGCTCGGGTCGCGCGGCCCGGCCTTGAGTGCGAAGCAGCGCGCGTACATCGCGCAGCTCGCCGCGACGCCGCTGAAGCTCTACACGGTGACGCAGGTGCGCCGCGGCGAAGGCCTGACGCTGGTCGACGCGCTCGACCCGGAGAGCGCACCGGTCGTCGTTCGGGAGCGTACGGGCAGCGAGACGATGGTGGCGGGCCTGCTCCTCGGTTGTCGCGTCGTGCAGATCGAGGATCACTTCGAGCTGTCGGGGGCGCTCTATCCGTTTTCGATGCTCGGCGCGTCGGTGGCGATCGAGGCGGTGCGCACCGCGATGGAGGTCGACGACCTGCATCCGGAAGATCGCGCGTACGAGGTCGGCCTCGCGATCATGCGCGAGTGGCTGCGGCAGCTGTTCGATCCCGTCGGGATGCCTGGACTCGTGGATGCAAGCACGGGCGATCCGCTGCTGTTCGTCATCGACCACTACCGGATCATCGACGACGCGGCGCTGGTCGACGCACTCGACTCGTCTGCAGAGTTACAGGGTGACGACGACGGATGGGTGCGCGCCGTCGAGGCCGACGATGGGATGATGCGACCGAGCGCGACCATCGAGCGCGGCAAGAGCGCGGACCGCCTCACGGTCTTCTATCGCACGCAACGCCTGGCCGACGAGGGCCGCGCCTGGTTCGAAGCGCTCGCGAGCGCATCGGTGGAATTCCTGACGCGCGAAATATCCGATCCGGGTGCGCTCGTCGAACGCGCACGGGCGGCGGGTACGGCGCCACCCGCACCGCAGACCGCCGCCGACCTCGGCATGTCGCCGGAGGCGCTTTCGCAGGCGATCGAGCAGGCATTGCGGAACAGCTACGCGAACTGGGCCGACGAACCGATTCCGGCGCTGCACGGCCAGTCGCCGCGCGAGGCGATGCGCACGCCCGGCGGCCTCGAGCGTGTGAAGGGATTGCTGCGCAGCTACGAAGCCGGCGAGGCGCAAAGCGCTGCGCAGGCGGGAAGAAGCGCGATCTCGTTCCACTTTCTCTGGGACGAGTTGGGGATCGAGCCGGATCGGTGAGGCGTTGCGGCGTCGGGCATCTGTTTTCGAAGGGCCCGGGCGCCGCTGCCGCCATCAGCGCGCGCCATCGGATTCGCCGACTGGCTTCCTGAGACGGGCAACCTTGATGCGGGACGCATCCTTCAGCACCTGCGCGAGGTCGTACTGGCGCTGAAGGCGCAGCCAGAAGTCCGGATCGTTTCCGACGGCCTTCGCAAGGCGCACGGCCATCTCGGGCGTGATCGCCGATCTTCCGCTTACCACGTTGTTCAGGGCCTGGCGCGTGACACCGAGTGCCCTGGCAGCCTCGGCCACCGAAAGCCCGAATGCGTCGAGGCACTCCTCGCGCACGATCCGCCCCGGGTGGGAAGGGTTCTTCATCTGCATCGTTGGTCGTGGCTTACCGTTCGGTTCTAGTGATAGTCAACGAGATCCACGTCCTGGCACGCTCCCTTGTCGAAGCGGAAGACGATCCTCCAGTTCGCCCGCACCGTGACCGCGTGAAAGCCCTTGCGGTCGCCCTTCATAGAGTGAAGACGCAACGAGGGGAGGTCGATCTCCGACAGGCTCTGGGCGATCGACAGGACCGAGAGAATGTTCTCAATTCGCTCGACATGATCGGGATTGACACCGCTCCGGTCACCGCGCTCGTACAGCCTCTTCAGCCCTTTGTGGCGAAAGCTTTCGATCACTGTTCGTTCCGCAAGACTGTAAAGTGTAAATTACCGGTTGACAAGAACGTGAGGGCCCGAAGTTGCCAGTCTTGCGCACCTTCGGCGCGTCCGGGTACACGAAAGGGGCGTATGGATTCGGCGAGATGGCCGATGCAGAGCGTCAGTTGAACGCCATCACCCGCGCACACGACCTGGCGGCGGCTCGTCGTGCAGAAGTTCGGTGCGCAGATCTTCAACGACGGACTGCGGCAGACGCTGCGGCTGCGCTACCAGGAGTTCGAGGACCAGTCCGCGTGCGTTGCGCTACAACGAGGCGCGCCGGCAGATCGGGATCGTGACGCAGCAGACGCACCTGTTCGCCGGCACGCTGCGCGAGAACCTTCGGTTCGTGAAGGCCGACGCCACCGACGCCGAGATGATCGCCGCGCTCGAGCAGGCGGCGTGCGCGTACCTGCTCGAGAAGAGCGGCGAGGGGCTCGACACGCGCATCGGCGAGATGGGCGTGAAGCTCTCCGGCGGCGAGCGCCAGCGCGTGGCGATCGCGCGCGCGCTGTCGCGCGATCCGCGGCTGCTGATCTTCGACGAAGCGACGTCCGCGCTCGACTCGATCAGCGAGCAGCAGGTGACCGACACCGTGCGTCGCATCGCGCACCGCAAGGAGCGCATCACGATCCTGATTGCGCACCGGCTGTCGACGATCCTGCACGCCGACACGATCCACGTACTCGAGCGCGGTCGGATCGTCGAGAGCGGCACGCACGCCGACCTCGTCGAGCGCAAGGGGCTGTACTACGCGATGTGGCGCCAGCAGATCGGCGAACGGCACGAAGTGGCGGCGGAAGGCGCGCTACGCCTGGACGCACCGCCCCGCCCGTCCAATGATGATGCGTAGATGCAGAATTGATGCTATGATGTGCCAATGAGAACGACCGTCAACATCGACGAGGATGCGCTGCTGGCGGCGAAGCATTTCGCGGCGCGCGAGCGCATTTCGGTCGGAGAAGCGATCTCGCTGCTCATCCGTCGCGGCGTCAACGAGTACCGCGTCGCCGAGCCGATCGCTCAGCCCTTGCGGGGCCGATTCGCACTGTTGCCGAAGCGCGACGAGGTAATCACCCCGGAACACATTCGCGAAATCATGGAGCGCGAAGGCATTTGAGAATGCGCCTCCTGCTCGACGTGAACGTATGGGTGGCCCTGTTCGATGACGCGCACGTGTTCTCGGAACAGGCGAACGCGCTGATCGAAACTC
>DASWVL010000293.1:0-3785 GCA_036406255.1 Zeimonas sp. | reverse complement strand
GTCAGCAACATCCAGCTCGGCATGGAGCGCGCCGGGTTCGAAATTCACGACGTCGAAGGACTGCGAGCGCATTACGCGCTGACGCTGCGCCACTGGGTGAAACGACTCGAGGCGCGCCGCGAGGACGCTTTGCAGGAGGTCCATGAAGCGACCTACCGCGTCTGGCGGCTCTACATGGCTGCTTGCGCGCGCGCGTTCGAGGAAGGCGGCACGGGCATCTACCAGATCGTCGCGTCCAGGCGCAAGCGGCGCGCGTCTGCGGTACCGCTGACTCGGCGCGATCTTTACCGCTGAGCGCTGAGCGACGGTGCAGCGCGAATTCCGCGTATCGACGGTGCGCGGGCGCACCAGGCGCTCTCTCGCCTTCATTTGACGAGATGCGCTTCGACGTTTCGTATCGAACCGTCCGGTGGGAAATCGACTTTCGCCCCGTCGACCGTGCTGCCCTCCACCCTGGGCTCGACGCGGCCACGACGCAATCCTTCTGGGTCGCAGACGCGCAGCCCGATTGCGCCGCGGGGCGAGCGAAGCATCGCTTCATATCCTCCCCAGCCGGGCGGATGGCACGGATCGATTAGCAGTCTGCCTTCGACGCGCCGCAAACCGAGAATCTCCTCCACCGCCAAGCGCAAGCCCAGGCGGCGCCAGCTGACCGTGGTCAATATGGATCACATACTCACGGCCGTCCGCTGTGAAGCGGCCAATGCCGTCGGAAAGCAGCAGCGGCCCGTCCGATTCCACGAGATCGTCATCGAACACCGTATCGTCCGCCGGGCGCGACGGGGAAAATTGCGACAGCTCCGCGGGCGCGGGTAGTGCGCGATCGAGCTGTGCTTCGAGGGATTCTTTGGCATCGTCAAGAAGGACGCGGGCGGAGGACGTGGTGTTCGGGGATCGGCGCCGCGTTCCACTCGACGGTGAGCGAACATGCTGATTAGGCTGGCTGCACAACGGCCGACGAACCGCGCCTTCGGCGTAGCTCGGCCTGCTTGGCGAGCGCATACAGCGCCGGAATCACGACCAGCGTCAGCACGGTCGACGACACCATCCCGCCGACCATCGGCGCGGCGATCCGGCTCATCACCTCGCTGCCGATGCCGCTGCTCCACAGGATCGGAAGCAGCCCCGCCATGATCGCAACCACTGCCATCATCTTCGGCCGCACGCGTTCGGCCGCTCCGTCCATGATCGCTTCGTACAGATCGGCGAGCGTCGCCTCGCGGCCTTCGGCGATGCATCGCTCGCGGGTATCCTGCCACGCGTGGTCGCGGTAGATGAGCATGATGACGCCGGTCTCGGCAGCGACGCCGGCCAGTGCGATGAAGCCTACCGCGACGGCAACGCTCATCTGGTAGCCCAGCGCCCACATCAGCCAGACGCCGCCGACGAGCGAGAAGGACACCGACAGCATGACGATGAGCGTCTCGGTGAGCCGCCGGAAGTTCAGGTACAGCAGCACGAAGATCAGTGCGAGCGTCAGCGGCACGACGACCTTCAAGCGCTCCTTGGCCCGTTCCATGTTCTCGAACTGACCGCTCCAGGTCGCGTAGTAGCCGGGCGGAAACTCGACTTCGTCGGCCACCGCCTGCTGCGCTCGCCGGACGAACGCGCCGATGTCGGTCTCGCGCGTATCCACGTAGACGTAGGCGGCGAGCAGCGCGTTCTCGGTGCGAATGCTCGGTGCGCCGCGCGTGATGCGCACGTCGGCGAGCTGACCGAGCGGGATCGATCCGTTGGCCGTCGGTACCCGCACCTCGCTGCCGAGCCGCTGCGGATCGTCGCGCAGGGCCCGGGGATAGCGCACGGAAACGCCGTAGCGCTCGAGCCCTTCGACGGTGGTCGTCACCGTCTCGCCGCCCAGTGCGGTCGCGATCACGTCCTGCATCATATCGGTGGTCAGGCCGTAGCGCGCCAGCTGATCGCGTCGTGGAACGACGTCGACGTAGTAGCCGCCCGCGACCCGTTCGGCGTAGGCGCTGCTCGAGCCGGGAACCTTGCGTACCGCCGCCTCGACGCGCCGCGCGACGTTCTCGAGCGTCTCGAGATCCTTGCCGAACACCTTGACGCCGACCGGCGTGCGGATGCCGGTCGACAGCATGTCGATGCGCGCCTTGATCGGCATCGTCCACGAGTTCGCCAATCCCGGGAACTTCAGCGCAGCGTCCATCTCGGCGATCGAGGCGTCGACCGTCAGGCCCGGCCGCCATTCGAAGACGGCTTCAGGTTGGGCGATGAACGCGACGAGGATGCCGAGCGGCAGCGTGACGATCGCCACCAGTGCGCTGCGTACGTGCAGCAGGAACACGATGCACACCAGCGCGACGATCAGGCTTTCCTCGAGCAGCGTCCATTTCAGGTTCGCGATCGCGTGCTCGATCAGCGTCGAGCGGTCGTAGACCGGCACGATTTCGGCGCCGGCCGGCAGGCCCGGCGCGATCTCGGCGATCTTCGCCTTCACGTTGGCGAACACGTCGAGCGCGTTCTGGCCGAAGCGCGCCATCACGATTCCCGAGGCCACTTCGCCTTCGCCGTTCAACTCGGCGACGCCGCGCCGCTCCGCCGGCACCAGCTCGACGCGCGCCACGTCGCCGATCCGCACCGGCACGGTCGTTCGCGGCGTGGAGCCGCCGGTGTCGAGCTCGACCTGCGCGAACATTCCCGGTTGCAGCAGCCCCTCCCGGTTGTCGAGCTCGAGACGAACGGATGTGCTGCGCGTCGTCGCGTTCAAGGTGGGATAGCGGTACGCAACCCTGGCTTCGAATCGTCGGCCGGGGAAGGCGTCGAGCGTGACGCGGGCCGGCTGGCCGATGCGCACACGCGCCAGGTCGCGCTCGTAGACGTCGGCGAGGATCCAGACGCGGGAAAGATCGGCGATGCGGAACAGTGTTTCGCCCGCTGCGAACCTCGCTCCCTGGATCGCCGGCTTTCCAGCACGATCCCGTTGGCGGGCGAATGAAAGGTCTGGCGCGGCGACGTCTGGTCGGCGACCTGCAGGTTGCGCAGTCGGCCGCGAGTGGCCTCCGCAAGCCGCCGCGCCGATTCGTTCGCGATCGCGTCGTTGCCTTCGCTGTCGCGCGCCAGGCGCTCGGCGATGCGCAGCTCTTCGCCAGCCGATTGCAGCTCCGGGCTGTACGTGGTGAAGAGCGCCTGCCCCTTGCGTACCTTGTCGCCGACGGCGCTGACGTGCAGGCGTTCGATCCACCCTTCGAAGCGCGGCGCACGACCACCTGCGCGCGCGCGTCCACCTCGACGCGGCCGCTTGCGCGCACCATCGACTCGAGCGGGCGCTCCTCGACCAGCGCGGTGCGCACGCCGAGCGTCTGGACGCGCGCGGGGCTCACGACGACACCGGCGTCGCCGGGATTGTCGTCCGCGTACACCGGGATGTAGTCCATCCCCATCGAATCCTTCTTCGGGACGGGCGACGTGTCGGGCAAGCCCATCGGATTACGGTAGTAGAGGATCTGGCGCTCGCCGGTGGGGGTTGCACCGCCGGACGTCGTCGTGGGATCGGTTGCGGGGCCATTGGCGGGAGCGGCCGTCGAGCGGGCCGATTCCGCGCTCTGCTGCGCGACGCTCGACACGGCAGCGGGAAGAAGGAGCTTCCCACTGCCGATCCGAAGAGCGCCGCTGCTTCGAGCCGTTCGGGCAGGGGCGGCGCTTCGGTCGGTGCGGCGAGCGGCGCTTGCGACGGGCGCGCAAGCAGCCCGTTCAGTGCAGCGGCGAGCCCCCTGATGCGCTGTTCGGCCTCGAGCAACGCGACGCGCTGCGCGGTGATTTCGCGT
>DASWVL010000292.1:0-2927 GCA_036406255.1 Zeimonas sp. | reverse complement strand
CATCGGCAGCACGAAGTTCACCGAGCAGTTCTGGAAGCACGAGGGCTGGGCGATCCGCCAGCCGGCGGTCGAGTCGCAGTGCGACGTGATGGACTTCAGCGACATCGCCACCGCGCTCGCCGAGCGGGCGGGAATCCTGCCCGAGTACGTCCGCGCGGTGAACAAGGGTGCGGCCGGCATGGCGCTGCGCGCCCGCAACGGCGCCTTCGACTACTCGCTCGATGAAACGAAGGCACCGAGCTCCGGCGAGGTGTGGGACGCGATCGCGAAGGCGGCCAGCCACGACCTCACCGCCGGCGAGGAAGTACACGACCTCGACTGGTTCAAGGAGAACGGCTTCCTGCTGCGGCCGTTCCCGCAACTCGACTGGTACATCTACCCGGCGCTCGAGCGGCAGAACCTGCGCTTCGAGCTGCCGTACCAGGAACGCATCGTGCGGCACGGCCGCCAGCTCGCCAACCGGCTGCACGAGATCGGCGTCTCGTGGTGGGAGCACCAGCTCGCCGAGTACGAGTTCCTGCCCACCTACGAGCGCTTCCCCGAGATCTGGATCGAGTACGCGCGCGAGTACGGGCGCGACCCCGACGAGTTCCCGTTCTGGGCACTCACCGCGCGCTCGATGCAGTACAGCTGGGGCGCGAACGTGGGCCTTCCGCTGATCAACGAAGTCGCCAACAACGTCGCCGGCCACCGCGGCGTGATCGTCAATCGAGGCACGGCGCGGCGGCTCGGCATCGTCGAGGGCGAACGGCTGATCCTCGAGTCGGTGTCGGGACACACCGAAGGCAACGCGGTGCTGCGCGAGGGAATCCGGCCGGACACCGTCCTGATGATCGGGCAGTTCGACCACTGGAAGACGCCGTTCGCGAAGGACCTGAAGCTGCCGAGCCTGAACTCGCTCACTGACCTGTCGCTGAAGCTCACCGACGGCACCGGCAGCGGATCGGACGTGATGCGCATCCGGATCCGTCGCGCGGCGAACGGACAACTGCTCGGCGCGCCGCAGGCCGAGCCGTCCGCCGGCGCATCGGGCCGGCGCGAATCGACGCGAGGAGCCACCGCATGAACGACGCCGTCACGCGGAGCGCGACCTCCGCGTCGCGCAACGAAAGCCCGCTCGCCCGAACGATCGAGCAGGCCGATCTCGACCAGGTGCTCGGTTCGCGCGTCGACGGGTACACGCCGGGCGCCGCGCCGAAGGGGTCGCACACGCCGCGCTGGGGCATGGTCATCGACCTGAACCGATGCGTCGGCTGCCAGACGTGCACGATTGCCTGCAAGCACGCGAACGACACGACGCCGGGGGTGCAGTGGCGCCGCGTGCTCGACGTCGAGCAGGGCACCTTTCCGGACGTCGAGCGGCTGTTCCTCGTCACCGGCTGCCAGCACTGCGCCGAGCCGCCCTGCGTTCCGGTCTGTCCCACCGGGGCGACGCGCCAGCGCGAGGACGGGCTGGTGACGATGAACTACGACGTCTGCATCGGCTGCGCGTACTGCGCCGTTTCGTGTCCGTACAACGCCCGCACGATCGTGCACGAGATGACGGGCTACTACGGCAAGCAGCGCACGACGCAGGAGAAGGCCACCGAGCACCCCGAGCGCATCGGCGTTGCGCAGAAGTGCACGTTCTGCGTCGACCGCGTCGACGAGGGGCTGGCAAAAGGCCTGGTTCCCGGCGTGCACCCGGAAGCGACGCCCGCGTGCTCGGCCTCGTGCATCTCGCAGGCGATCCAGTTCGGCGACTTCAACGATCCGGACAGCAACGTTTCGCGCCTGACGCGCGAGCGCGAGAGCCTGCAGCTGAACGCCGACGTCGGCACCGATCCGCAGATCAAGTACCTCTACACGACGCCGGCGGTGCCCGGGCGCGATGCGTCGGACGAGGATCTCGACGACGAGCGGCGCGCCGATCCGGCCAATCCGCTCGTCGGTCCGCGCCAGACCTTCTGGGACTGGCGCGCGGCGATGAACTGGATTTTCGGCGGCATCGGCACCGGGCTTGCGCTCACGGGCGCCGCGGCGATGAGCGTGGGGGCGCTCGCACTCGATGCGGGGCGGTCGCTGTTCTTCGTGGCAGCGGCGCTCGTCGCGATCGGCCTGTTCTGCGTGTTCCTGAAGATCGGCCGGCAGATGCGCTTCTGGCGCGCTGCCACGCGCTGGCAGACTTCGTGGATGACGCGCGAGCTGTACGCGGCGCTCGTCTTCTTCCCGTCGGTGCTCGCCAGCCTGCTCGCACCGGGGCCGGTGCCCTTCGCCTTCGCCGCGGTCTCGGCCGCCGTGTTTCTCTTCTGCCAGGCGAAAATCCTGCATCGGGCACGAGGCATCCCGGCCTGGCGCGTCTCGCTGATGCCGTGGATGCTCATCGCGACCGCGTTGCTCGAAGGTGCCGGTGCGCTCGCCGTCGTCGTCGCGCTGCTCGGTGCTTCGGTTCGCTCGGCGTCGTGGGCATCCTTCGCGTCTGCGTCGATCGTCGTGCTGGCCGTGCTCAACGCCGGGCTGTGGCACGCCTACGTCGGCAGCGCGCGCGCGAACGGCATTCCGCCGCTCGCGCGCCGCGTGCTCGACGCGTTCACGCCGACGCTGCACGGGGTCGGGCATGCGGCACCGGCGGTGCTCGCGATCGTCGCGTGGCTCCTGCCTTCGGCGTCGAGCGCACTGCTCGCGCTCGCTGGTCTCGCGGCCATCGCGGGCGGAGCCGCCTGGAAGTACACGGTGATCGTGCGCGCGGCGTACATGCAGGGCTTCGACCTGCGCAAGATGCCGCAGCGCGGTTCGGGCCGGCTCGCGGCGCCCACCCGGATGGAGCGCGCGGCGATGCCGCGGCCGTCGAACGCGACGTCGATGAAGAGCACGGTGGAGTGAGCGGGGCGGACACTGCGAAGCCGGCCGGCGGCGCGCGCCCCACGCCGCGCTCGCGCGACGCCTAT
>DASWVL010000291.1:0-9237 GCA_036406255.1 Zeimonas sp. | reverse complement strand
CACCGCGCGCGGCGTGTTCGACTGGTAGTCGGTGTAGACGATCTCGACCTTCATCTTCCTGCCGCCGACGTCGATGCCGCCGGCCTTGTTGACCTGCTCGGCCCAGAGGTCGTAGCCCTGCTGCTGCTTCAGCGCCTCGGGCGCGAGCGCACCGGTGAGCGGCAGCGGCGCGCCGAAGCGTATCGTTTCCTGCGCGACGGCGTGCGTGGAGAAGACGAGCGGTGCGGCGGCGACGACGGCGGCGCAGGCAAGTGCGCGGCGAAGCGTTCGGGCGGTCATGGGGTCTCCTGGTCGAGGGTCGACGTCGAGGCTGCGTCGTTCCGGGAGATCGAGTCTAATAGAGCTATTGATTGCAGGGAACCGCTGAATTGCGAGCGGAGCGTTCTCCGTTTTCGAACGCTCAGGGCGTGGCGGTCGGTCGTGTCGCTCGGCGCCGTCGTGCCTCGCCCACGCCCTCGTTTGCCGCGCGCGCGTTCCCCCCGCGTCTCGACCGCTCCCGATCGGAAGCCATCAGCTGCTTCAGGCAGGCCACCGCTGCCTCCGCCGCCGGCGACAGGCTGCGCGCGGCGCTCGTCACCAGCGTCACCCGCGTCGCGGCGAGCAGCGGCTCGTCGATCGGAACCGCGACGACCCGCCCCTCGGCAACCTCCGCGCGCACCGAATCGAGCGGCAGGAACGTGACGCGCTCGCTGGCGAGCACGAGGCGCCACGCGAAGGCGAGCGTGTTGGTCTCGACGACGGCGCGCAGCTCGAGCCGGTGCATCGCGCGCACGCGATCGATCAGCTGGCGGATGCCGAACGCCCGGTTCGGCAGCACGATCGGCCACGGCGCGACGTCGGCGAGGCGGCACTTGCGCCGGCGCGCGAGCGGGTGGGCCGGGCGCACGATCGCACACAACGGCTGGTTCATGAACGCAAGCTCGAGCAGGTCGCGCCGCGGCGAGCCGCCGAACACGATGCCGAAGTCGACCTCGTGCTCGGCCACCAGCTCGGCGACCCGGTGCGAGCCGTACGCCGACACCGTGAGGTTCAGCCCTTCGTGCCCGGCGAGGAAGCGCTCGGTGAACGCCGGCATCAGTCCGGCGAGCAGCCCCTCCACGCAGGCGATCTCGACGTGCCCGCGATGCAGCAGCTCGTACTCGTGGATCTGCGCGCGCAACGCGTCGAGCCGCACGCGCGTGTCGTCGGCGAACTCGAGCAGCAGCCGGCCGGCAGCGGTGGGCGCCATGCCGCGTGCACGGCGCTCGAACAGCTGCACGCCCAGCTCCTCCTCGAGCGCGGCGATCTGCCGGCTGATCGCGCTCTGCGCGACGAACAGCCGTTCGGCCGCGCGCCGCAGCGAACCCTGACGCGCGACTTCGCGGAAGTACCTTAGACTCGCCGTCTCGATCAAGCCGACACCTCCCTTCGAGGCGCAATGGTACCGATCGGTACGCGCGCGAATCGCGCGCCGCGCGCAACACGCGCGGGATGCAGTGCGCGGCGCGCGCACGAAGTCGAACGAACCCACGAGACGAAGATGCAGACCGAAGCCATCCTCTCCCCCTACGACGGATCCGTCGTCGGGCACATGCCGGTGTCCGACGAAGCCGCGATTGAAGCGGCGATCGCGCGCGCGCAGCGCGCTTTCGCGACTCTCAGGCGCCTGCCGCGCTTCGCGCGCGCCGACGTGCTCGACCGCGCATCGCTGCTGGTGCGCAAGCGACGCGACGAGTTCGTGAAGCGGATCGCGGCCGAGGCCGGCAAGCCGCTGTACGACGCGCGCGGCGAGGTCTCGCGCGCGACCTTCAACCTGGCGAACGCCGCGGCCGAGGCGCGCCGCTTCGGCGGCGACGAAGTGCCGCTCGACATGGACGCCGGCGTCTTCGAGTACCAGACGACCGACGCGAGCGGGCGCGCACTGTCGCTCGACGCGCTCGACGCCGACGCGCTCGCGAAGATCCGCCGGCGAGTCGGCCTCGCGCGCCGCTATCCGATCGGGCTCGTGCTCGCGATCGCGCCGTTCAACTTCCCGCTGAACCTCGTGCTGCACAAGGTCGCGCCCGCGCTCGCGGTCGGCAACGCCGTCGTTCTCAAGCCCGCGCCGCAGACGCCGCTCACCGCGCGCCTGCTGCAGGAGGTGTTCGCCGAGGCGGGGCTTCCCGAAGGCGCCTTCGAGGTCTGCCACTGCCCGGTGCCGCTGGCCGAGAAGATGGTGCGCGACGAGCGATTCGCGATGGTGAGCTTCACCGGCAGCGCGAAGGTCGGCTGGCACATAAAGGACATCGCCGGGCGCAAGAAGGTCGCGCTCGAGCTGGGCGGCAACGGAGCGGTGATCGTCGCCGAGGACGCCGACCTCGACTACGCCGCCGCACGCTGCGTGCGCGGCGGCGTCGTCTACGGCGGGCAGTACTGCATCGGCGTGCAGCGCATCCTGGTGCAGCGAAGCGTCGAGAAGACGTTCGTCGAAAGACTCCTCGCGAAGGTGCAGGCGTGTCGCGTCGGAAATCCGCTCGACGAAGGCATCGACGTCGGGCCGGTGATCGACGAGGACTCGGCGAAGCGAATCCAGTCGTGGGTCGACGAGGCCGTGTCGCAGGGCGCGCGAGTGCTCGCCGGCGGCCGGCGCGAACGCGCCGTCGTGCAACCGACCGTGCTCACCGACACGCGGCCGGGAATGAAAGTCGAGGACGAGGAGATCTTCGGTCCGGTGTTGACGGTGAACGCCTACGACGACTTCGACGACGCGGTCGCGCGCGCGGCCGACTCACGCTACGGCCTGCAGGGCGGCATCTTCACGCAGGATCTGCGCCGCGCCTTCCGCGCGATCGACGAGTGGGAGGTCGGCGGGTTGATGATCAACGACGTGCCGATCTACCGCATCGACAACATGCCCTTCGGCGGGTGGAAGGAGTCGGGCTTCGGGCGCGAAGGAACGCGCTACGCGATGGAGGAGATGAGCGAGATCCGCCATCTCGTGATCAACTACGGCTGAGGCGAGGGCGGCTGCCCGGGCAAAGGCGGTGCAAGCTCGCGACGGCCGCGTTTTCGCCGGTGCGGGGGTGTGCGACTCGCTGCAGTCGACAACGTGCCGGCGCGGCGCGGCGCAGCCGCATATCGATATGCGGCGGGCGCGAGTCGGATGCGTCTCGGGCGGCTCGCGCCCAGACTCGCGAAGATGCGCGCGGCTTGCCCTGCATCGCGAGCCGTGCCGCCGGTTTTCCGAACCGAAACCCGAGCCGCACCGCCATGAAGCCCCTGCATTTCGCGATCGCCCTGTTCGCTTTGACGCTCTCGACCGCCCATGCCCAGGTGCCCATGCAGGACTGGCAGGGCATCGCGATCGGCGCCATCACCTCCGCCGAGAAGGGCACCGTGCGCGACATGGTGCGAGCGGGTCACTACTACCGCACGGGCTTCGGCGTGCACCGCGACTGGACGCAGGCCGTGCGCTGGTACCGGCGCGCCGCGCAGATGGGCGACGCGAATGCCGCGTACTGGGCAGGGAAACTGTACCTCGACGCCCGCCGCTACGAGGAGGCCCGAGAGTGGTTCGCGCGCGCGGTCGGCATGAGTCTCGAGCAGGTGCGCGCGAGCTGGGAGCTGGGCCGGATGTACCTGCACGGCCTGGGCGTCGAATCGGACAAGGAGCGCGCCGCCGCGCACCTGTTCAACGCGGCCGCGTTCGGCTATGCGCCGGCGCAATACGATCTCGCGCAGCTCATGCTCGAGCAAGGTCGTCGGGAACTCGCCGCGCACTGGCTGTGGAAGGCGGCCGAGCAGGACCATGAAGCGGCGGCGCAGCGCGTGCACGCCTGCGCACTGCCCACCGTCGAGGACGATGCGGTGCCGAAGCTGGCGGAGTGCCTCGCGACCCGTCACGGCTGAGCGACGCGGGCAGATGCGGATTCAGTCGGACGTCTCGTCGAAGAGTGCGGTGAACACGTGCCCCATCCGGGCCTGCTTCGTGCGCAGATACCGCAGGTTCGATGCGTCGCGGCCAGCCTCGATGCCGATGCGCTCGACCACGTCGATTCCCGCCGCACGCAGCGCGTCGACCTTCGCGGGGCTGTTGCTCATCAGGCGCAGCGTGCGCACGCCGAGACGCTCGAGCATCGGCCGGCACGCTCCGTAGCGGCGCAGATCGGCGGCGAAACCGAGCGCGAGATTCGCCTCGACCGTGTCGGCGCCCGAATCCTGCAGCCGATACGCGCGAATCTTGTTCAGCAGCCCGATGCCGCGCCCTTCCTGCCGCAGGTACAGCACCACTCCACGTCCTTCCGCGGCGATGCGCCTCATCGCCTCGCGCAGCTGCGCACCGCAGTCGCAGCGTCGGCTGAACAGCGCATCTCCGGTTAGGCACTCGGAGTGGACGCG
Organism: Zeimonas sp.; assembly: GCA_036406255.1. GTDB lineage: Bacteria > Pseudomonadota > Gammaproteobacteria > Burkholderiales > Burkholderiaceae_E > Zeimonas. Next base: position 4,881 of record DASWVL010000291.1, on the reverse strand, counting down.
CGCGAGAACCGGTGCATCCCCCGAAAGGTCGCCCAGCGTGAGCGCGACGTGCTCGGCGCCGCTGTCCGGATCGAGGAAGCCGTGCAGCCGGAACGTCGCCCACGGCGTGGGCAGATCGCAGGAGGCGACGGACTCGACGAGCGCGCGACCCGCATCGATGCCGGCTTCGTTCATGACTTGACTCCTTTCGAGCACGCACGCGGGCGACGACGGTGCGGAACCACCGCCCGCGGGTGCACTGCGGTCCGGCTCAGCCGAACAGCTTGTTCGCGACCTCGGCGATCATTCTGCCTTGATGGCGCGCGCCTCCGAGTTCGATCTCGGACGGCTGGCGCGAGCCGTCGCCGCCGGCGATCGTCGTAGCCCCATAGGGGCTGCCGCCGGCAACCTCGTCGAGCGTCATCTGCGCCTGGTAGCTGTACGGCAAGCCCACGGTGATCAGGCCGAAGTGCATCAGGTTGGTGAGAATCGAGAACAGCGTCGCTTCCTGGCCGCCGTGCTGCGTTGCCGTCGACGTGAACGCCCCGCCTACCTTGCCGTTCAGCGCGCCACGCGCCCACAGCCCGCCCGCCTGGTCGAGGAAGTTCGCCATCTGCGACGACATCCGGCCGAAGCGCGTGCCGCTCCCGACGATGATCGCATCGTACTCGGCGAGCCGATCCACCTTGGCGATCGGCGCTTCCTGGTCGAGCTTGTAGTGTGAGGCCTTCGCCACCTCGAGCGGAACGAGCTCCGGTACGCGCATCACGTCGACCTTCGCGCCGGTTTCGCGTGCCCCCTCGGCGACGGCGTGCGCCATCTGCTCGACGTGGCCATAGGACGAGTAGTAGAGAACCAGAACCTTTGCCATTTGTCGTTGCTCCTGTCGCATGGTTGGAAACGGCACCGAGGCCATGCAGAGAGGATAGGTTCGGAACGATGCCTGGACTAGACGGTGATTCGGCAATTCATTGTTCGTGATTCGGAACAGTTGGCTGTCTGCGTTTCACTCGTGGGGGCGACAGCGCGGGTGCGGCGGCAACGGCGCGCGAGCGGCGGCAACGGCGCCCCTGCGGCGCAACAACGCGGCGGCAGTGGCAACGCAGGTGTGGCGCGACAGCGTGGCGCAGATTGCACGTGGCGGCCGCAATTGGCCGTGAAACACGGCGTTTCCCCGCCAGGTGCAATTCCCTCAATCGAAAATGCCGCGCTTCGCGGCATCAGCTCGTCGTACGCGAGGCGATGCAGTACAAGGCCCTGCTCTTCGCGCCTTGCTCGCATGCGTTGCTCCGGGGTACGCGCTCTCATACGCCGGCCGCCGAGCCGTCAGGCGACACGTAAAACTCCGGCACCTCCCACCTCCAGCGGGGTCAGTTCTGGATGCCATGTCGGTAGCGGACGAAACTTGCGCCCGCTCGTTTACGCTGCTCACCTGGCGAGCGATCGGTGAGCCGCCTGCATCGGAGGGAGCAGGTTGTGTCCGTCAAGTTGTGCAAATAGGCAATCAAGGCTGAGAGGTCGGGCTCGTCAGGCGGCGAGCTTCATCGCCGCCTTCTTGTGCTCTCGCAGCAGGTCCATGTTGATGTAGCGGTTGTCCTCCAGCCAGGTTTCGTGGATCTCGGCACACAACGCTCGAACGAGCCGCAGGCACGACTGCTCGTTGGGGAAGATACGAACCACGCGCGTTCTGCGTTTGATCTCTTCGTTGACCCGCTCGAGCAGGTTCGTGCTCTTCAGATGCTTGTGGTGCTGAAGCGGCAGCCGGTAGAAGGTGAGCGTCTGGCCGATGTTCTCCTCAGCCCAGTCGGTGAGCTTCGGATAGCGCCGCTCCCAGCGCTTGAGCCACGCCGCGAGGTCCGTCTGCGCCTCCTTCAGGTCGCGACGCTCGTAGATCCAGCGCAACTCCTGGCGGCAATCGTCGTCGGCTTTACGAGGCAGGTGATCGAGCGCATTGCGCAGGAAGTGCACGTAGCAGCGCTGCCAGGCGGCATCGGTGAGCAGCTCGGCTACGGCCTTGCGTAAGCCATCGTGGTCGTCGGAGACGACGAACTCCACGCCGTGCAGGCCGCGGTCCTTGAGCCGACGCAGGAACTCCTTCCAGCTCGAGGCCGACTCGCGCTGGGCCAGCTCCACCCCGAGCACCTGTCGGCGGCCCTCCCAGTTGATCCCGATGGCGATGAGCACTGCCTGCGAGCGGATCACGCCGTCGATGCGCACCTTCTCGTAGCGCGCATCGAGCACCAGGTACGGGTACGGCTCGTCCAGCGTGCGGCTGGCAAAGCGCTCCAGCGCCTCGTCGAGCCCCTTGTTGATCTGGCTGATCGTGTTCGCCGAGAATGCGTGCCCGCACAGCTCCTCGGTGATCGCCTTGACCTTGCGGGTCGAGACGCCTTGCACGTACATCTCGGCCAAGGCGGACACCAGCGCCTTCTCCGAGCGCTGGTAGCGCTCGAAGAGCTCGGTCGAGAAGCGCCCATCGCGATCGTGCGGCACCCTGAGCTCGAGCTTGCCGATGCGGGTGATCAGGCTGCGGCTGTAGTAGCCCGATCGGTAGCCCAGGCGCTCGGCGCTGCGCTCTCCGGGGCCGACGCCGAGCGCCTCGGTCATCTCGGCCTCCAGCACCTCCTGGATCGATTCGCGCAGCAGTTGCTTGAAGACATCTCGATCCTGCCCCAGCAGGGCTTCGATCGAGGCGACGGACGGTTTACCCTTCTGTGTGGCGGTCATGGCGGCTTGCCCCCGTCAGGGGGAGGTTGGTCTCGACAATCAACCTCTTGCCATGACTGCCACCCGCCTTCAAGCGGTTCTGCACACAACTCCGGACACTACCAGGGAGCACAAGGCGGCGATCGCGGAACGTTCGGGGATCCGTCGTCGAACCGTCTACTCCTGAGTCGACAATGTGCCGACAGCAGCCTGCTGATGGGTCTACTACGGCACGCTCGCCGACCTCATCACCTCGTTGGAGAAGGCACGGGCCGCCGGCGCTCTGTCGCGTCGCCTGCCGGTGCTGACGCATCCGGCGCTGCTCGTCGTCGACGAGATGGGCTACTTGCCGGTCAGCCACACGGGCGGTGCCGTTCTTTTAGCTGATGAATCTGCGACACGAGCGCCTCAATCGTCCCGGCCTCCAAAAAGGGCTTCGACGAGTGCGGCACCCGGTCTTGGGCGACGAGGTGATGGCCGCGGCGCTGATCGATGCAGTTTTCGGTCGGCCGGCGTTGAATGCCGCTTGGCACCAGCCGACGCCCGCGCGCTGGAACTGCCTTCGGCCCGGCGACGGATCGGCTCATCCGTTATGCCTCGTCCGTCCGCACCAATGCCAACGCCTCACGCGCCGTTCATGCTGGCGCCATGGCTGACAGACACTTGCTGCATCTCGTCGCGCGCACCGCGGCCGGCGCGCGCCCCTTCCGCCATCGTCAAGCGTGCGCCGAACTGTGGCATCGGGTGTCGCGCAATTTCGACGTCGTCGCCTTCGCGCTCATGCCCGATCACGTCCACTTGCTCGCGCAGATCGAGCGCGAGTCGGCGTTGCGAGCATTCGCTCGCGTGCTATCCGCATTCCGCCTGCAGATGCAGGCCAGCTCGAACCCGGATCTCGGTTTCGAATGGGAGCGCCTTCCGTCGCCCGAGAAAGTGCAACGCGACCCGAGGCACATTGCGCGGACGATCCGGTACATCCACCTGAACCCCACCCGGGACACGCGCTGTGCAGCGACCCGCTCGAATGGGAGTGGAGCACGCATCGCGACTGGGTCGGCGCCGTCGCCCGCCCCTGCGTCGACCGGGCACGATGGGCGGCGGCGATGGGCAAGCGGATGTCGTCGTGCATCGCCTGGCTGCATGAGTATGTGTCGTCCGATCCATCCGTGCAGCACAGCCGCCCGTTGGCCGATGCCGCGCCTTTCCTCGGTTCGGCCCCGAAGGACGCTTCGGTCGACACCCTGCTGCGGACCGTCCCGCTCGCGCTACGCAGTTCTCGCACGTTGCCACACGAATTCGGCCTCGCCGAACGACGGCTGTTCCTGCTGTCGGCGGCGCGATGGACCCGCTACTCGGGCGCCGAACTGTCTCGGCATCTCGGATGCAACGCGACGAGCGCGCAGCGAACGATCCGACGTCAGCGACGCGGGGACACTCCTGAAGGCGACAGCGATCGCGGTCGTCCTGCAGCGAAGGGACGCGACGCGCTCGGCGCAGACGAATTGCACGCCCTGGCCCTCGCACTCGCCGACCCTCGATTGAGGGTCTAGACGAATCCCGATGCAGTGATGGTGCGACGAAACGCCGAGGGCGGTGCAGACGTGCGGCTTTCCGCTGGAGGTAGAGAGGAACCGTCGTTAGCTGCCGAAGCGGCCGGCAAGGCGGCAGGACGGCATCGACTGCCGACGCCGGCGACGCCGCGAGGCGACCCAGTTGCTTCGCCCCCAGTGCGACGGCGCAGCCCACACGGCGAAGCCTGAGCAGCAAAAGCACAGCGCAAGGCGCGCGGGGCTCCGCAGAGCAGCGCCCGTCAACGTCTCGCGCTGTACGCATCCTGAGAGTGATAGTCGACTGCGATGGGCCGTGAAATGCGGCGTTTTCCGCGTGGCCACGATTCCCCTGGGCAAGAATGCAGCGTTTCGCGGCGCGGGGCTTGTTGCGCGCAACTGGGCGGCGCCGGGGCGCGCCTTGCTGTGCACACTCGCCCCTACGCGCGCCGCCTCATGCGCGCCGCCCGCGCGTTGCCGCACCCGGGTGCCGCCACACCCATCGCCCGCAAACTTGGCCGCGAAACACGGCGTTTTCAACTGGGCAACGACTTCCGCAACCAAAGATGCCGCGTTTCGCGGCTACCCGGTGCTCGTGCACGCGCCGGTGCTCGTGCACGCGCCGGTGCTCGTGCACGCGCCGGTGCTC
>DASWVL010000290.1:0-7579 GCA_036406255.1 Zeimonas sp. | reverse complement strand
CCCGGTCGACGAGTCGCCAGTTCCCGCGCGCATCGAGCCGCAGCCAGCCGAACACCGCGGGCACCGAAGGCCACTTTTCGAGGGCGCGAAGGACGTGCGAATCCATCTGAAGGAGAAGGATACGGCCTGAAATGCAGGAATCACGAGCGTTCGATGGTGCCGGCGCATTTGCATGGAGCGAAACGCACGGAATACGAGTGTTCTGCTGCACGCGGCTGACTCCGCGAACCAAAGCGCGCGGTTTTCGAGCGTTTCCGCTCGCGACGGAGAATGGGGGCGCCAAAGTGCTCGACTCTTGAGCGACTCCGCGCGCAACGGGACGCTCTGTGCTTCGACGGCCGCATGTCGGCCATGGAATCTCAGGGCTTGCCGGATGTCGCCGCGCCAGGAGCCTGTCGGAGTTGAATCGAGCCCGCGTGAGCCCCTTTCCGGGGCGCAAACAAGGCGCAAAGCGCAGCCGTGGCGGGGTCACGGCGAGCATTTGCAACGCGGGGTGCGCCCCGGAAAGGGGCTCGCCCGAAGGGCCGTCGCCAGGCGGGCTGCCTGCCGCGTTGCCGGCTCCTTCGGTGGAATCACCACCGGCGTCGCCGGCGCCTGGCCTGCAGCCCGCCTGGCGGCGGCGCGGGCTCGATTCAACTCCGACAGGCTCCTGGGCGAGGCACTCGCTCAATGCAGCTTCTCGGCGCCCGCCGAATTCGCCTGCCGCAGCGCGGAGTGGTGCAGCATCATTCGCCAGCCGTCCGCCTGCTTCACGTAGACGTTGGTCGCGATGCATTCGACGATCTGCACGCCGCCCGTCGCGGCGCTGCCGGGATCGACCGAAAGCGTCTGCTCGACGACGTTGTGGATCGCGAGCACGGCCCCCGTGTGCGTGCGCACGTCGCTGCGACGGATCTCGACGTGGCCGTGCCGGAAGATCCGCGCCCACGATGCGCGCACGGCGGCCAGGCCCACGAAGCGGTCGCTGCCCGGATGCACGCACAGCACGTCTTCGTCGTCGGCCCACAACGCCATCATCGCGTCGAGGTCGCCGCGCTGCATCGCGTCGTAGAACGCTTCCTCCACCGCGTCGGCCGTGCACAGGATCGCGCGCCGCATCGCTCTAGCGCGAGGGCCGCGCGCCCGTGGTCTCGAAACGCATCGCCCGCGAGAGCGTCTCGAAGACCTGCGCCGGCGCGATTCGCTGCATGCACGCATGGTGCACGAGCGGACATCCGGGCTCGGAGCACGGGCTGCACGCCAGATGCAGCCATTCGACGTGCACGCGCGGCGAACGCGGCTGCCCGCGGCGCGGATCGGACGGACCGAAGAGCGCGACCTGCGGGCGCCCGTACGCGGCGGCGACGTGCATCAGGCCGGTGTCGACGGTGACGACGCCGGCCGCCTGCGCGACGATCGCGATCGCTTCATCGAGCGTCGTCTCGCCGCACAGGTTGCGTGCAGCCTGGCCCGAGAGCGCCGCGATCTCGGTGGCCGCGCGCCGCTCGGCGACCGGGCCGAGCAGCAGCACGTCGGCTTCGGGTGTCTCGGCCGAGAGCATGGCGATCAGCGAAGCGTAATGTCTCGCGGGCCAGCGGTGCGAGTCGCCGCCGCCGGTGGCCGAACACAGCACGATGGGCGGCGCTTCGCGACCGATGTCGAACTTCGCGCGCACCGCACGCTCGCGCTGCAGGCGGTGTGCGAGTCGCGGGTCGGGAACGCTGCCCGGGCCCGGTTCCCGCGCCTCGAAGGCGAGCGCTGCGAAATGCTCGGCTGCCTGCGGCGACCTCGCGCCGCCTGTCTCGTGGACACGGTTGAGCAGCAGCGCGCGCGACTGGCCGCGGTAGCCGATGCGTTCTCGGACGCGGGCGAACCATGGCACGAGCGCCGAGATTCGTGTGTCGGGCAGGACGTACGCCCGCTGGTATCGTCGCGCGCGAAGCGCCTGGCCCAGACGCCAGCGCGTCGCCCACAGGGGTGGCCCATCGGCCGGCGGACCCTCGACGACCTCGCCGACCTCGTCCATGCAGCGAAAGACGGGTGCGACGCCCGCGCCGCACAGCACGTCGATGCGCATGCGGGCATTCTGCTGGCGCAGCAGCGACAGCAGGGGTTGCACCATGACTGCGTCACCGATCGTGCTCGGCGCGACTACCAGCGCTCGCGAACCCATCGTCGTTCCCGGCCCGGCCGTTACCTCGCATCGATCCTAACTCGCCGGGCCGATCTGGAGGAAGAGAAGGGAGAAGGTCAGTGCCCTCCGGGTACTGCACCGCCGGCCAGGCGGTAGCGCGTCCCGCAATACGCGCACATTGCCTTCCCCGTCGCCGCAAGCTCGAGGTACACGCGCGGGTGCGAAGACCACAGCGGCATCTTCGGATTGGGGCAGAACGCGGGAAGGTCGGAAGGGTCGATTTCGACGATGGCGTCCTGCGCCTGCTGCAGGCCGAGGGTGGCGTCGGGGCCGTTCATCGCTGCGCCGCTCCCACCGGCGTGAGCCACTCGCGATAGCGCGGGTTGCGCCCTGCGACGATGTCGAAGAACAGCCCCTGCAGCCGCTCGGTGACCGGTCCGCGGCGGCCTTCGCCGATCTGCCGGTCGTCCAGCTCGCGGATCGGCGTGATCTCGGCGGCGGTGCCGGTGAAGAACGCTTCGTCGGCGCAGTACATCTCGTCGCGCGTGATGCGCTTCTCGCGCACTTCGATGCCGCTGTCGCGCGCCATCGTGATCACCGCGTCGCGCGTGATGCCGTCGAGGCACGAGGCGACGTCGGGGGTGTAGAGGACGCCGTCGCGCACGATGAAGACGTTCTCGCCCGAGCCTTCGGAGACGTATCCCTCGGTGTCGAGCAGCAGCGCCTCGTCGTAGCCGTGCGCGCACACCTCCTGGTTCGCCAGGATCGAGTTGATGTAGTAGCCGCTCGCCTTCGCGCGCACCAGCGATACGTTGACGTGGTGGCGCGTGTACGACGACGTCTTCACGCGGATTCCGCCGGCGATCGCTTCCTCGCCGAGATAGGCGCCCCACGGCCAGGCGGCGACGGCGACGTGGATCGTGTTGCCGCGCGCCGAGACGCCGAGCTTCTCGGAGCCGACCCACGCGATCGGGCGCAGGTAGCACGACTCGAGCGCGTTCATCCGGACGACGTCCTTCTGCGCCTGCAACAGCGTCTCGACGGAGTACGGCAGCTGCATCTGGAAGATCTTCGCCGAGTTGAACAGCCGTCGCGTGTGCTCGTTCAGCCGGAAGATCGCGGTGCCCGCATCGGTCCTGTAGGCGCGCACGCCCTCGAAGACGGCCATTCCGTAGTGCAGCGAATGCGTGAGCACGTGGATCCTGGCGTCGCGCCAGTCGACCATCTTGCCGTCGAACCAGATATGACCGTCGCGGTCAGCCATCGACATCGCAATCTCCCGGGAACTTCCGAAGGCGCTCGAAAGGTGCGCCGAAACCACTCATTCTAGCAATCGGCGCCCGCGGTAGACTCCGCCCGATGCCCGCCGCCCCGCCCGGTCGCTTCCGCTCGCAGATCACGCTGCTCGCCGTCCTGCAGGCGCTGCTGCTGACGAACAACGTCACGCTGATCGCCGTCAACGGCCTCGCCGGACTGCAACTGGCCCCGACGCCGCTGCTCGCGACGTTTCCGGTGACCGGCTACGTGCTCGGCGGGGCGGTGTGGGCGATGCCCGCCGCGCTCTTCATGCGTCGATACGGGCGGCGCGCCGGTTACACGCTCGGCTCGGTGGTGGCGATGCTTGGGTCGCTGCTCGCCTGGCACGCGATGAATGCGGGCAGCCTCGCGCTGCTTTGCCTGGCCACTTTCGTCTGCGGGCTGTACAACGCCTTCGGCGCCAGCCTGCGTTTCGCGGCAGCCGACGTCGTGGATGCGGCGCCCGAGGGCGCGGCGGCCTGGCGGCAGCGCTGGCGGCCTCGAGCCATTTCGCTCGTGCTCGCCGGTGGTATCGCCGGCGGCGTGGTCGGTCCCGAGATTTCGAAGTGGTCGCGCGCCGCCCTCGCGACGCCCTTCGCGGGAAGCTACCTGATGCTGGTCGCCTTCGCGGCGGTTTCGCTGCTGCTCGTGCAGGGGCTGCGTCTTCCCGCGCCTGCCGGAGCGGTCGCGGGCGGCGGTGCGCGTGCGCTGCGCGAGATCCTGCGAGACCCGATCTGCCGGGTCGCGATCGCCTGCGCGGCGCTCGCGTACGGCGTGATGAACCTGCTGATGGTCGCGACGCCGTTGGCGATGGAGGTGTGCGGACTGCCGTACGACGCGGCAGCCTTCGTCATCGAGTGGCACGTGATCGGGATGTTCGCGCCGGGGCTGTTCTCCGGCGCGCTGATCGGCCGCTTCGGAGCGCTGCCCGTCGTGTTCGTCGGCTGTGCCCTGATGCTCGGCTGCGTGGCGGTCGCGCTCTCCGGCGTCGAGCTGCTGCATTTCGCCGTCGCCCTGTTCGTGCTGGGCGTCGGCTGGAACTTCATGTACACGGGCGCGACCGCGCTGCTGACGAACGCCTACCGGCCGGCCGAGAAGAACAAGGTGCAGGGCTTCATGGACTCGTGCGTGTTCGCGACGATGATCACCAGCTCCGCCTCGTCGGGCGCGCTGCTCTTCGTCGACGGATGGTCGGTGCTGAACCTGTTGTCGCTGCCCTTCGTCGTCGCGGCGCTCGTCGCGGTCGTGTGGCTCGCGGCGCGAAACGGCTGGGCGCTCGGCCGCGCCGGCGTGGGCGCGGCGTCGTAGACAGGGCCGCCGAGTCCTCAGTCGGCTCCGAACAGCGACACCCAGAGCGCGCGCACCGCTTCGCGCTCCCCGGCGACGGGGCCCGGTTCGACGCGCGCGACCACGCCGTCGAGCCGCGCCTGATGCTGCAGGCGGCGGTAGCGGCGATAGGCGTCCGCGGTGCGGCGCGCCAGTTCGACGTCGATCAGGCCGAAGTCGGCGGCGCGTCCGAGCAGCGCGATGTTGCCTGCGTTGTCGAGCAGCGGCGGGTGCTCGCCCGAGTGCGCGAGCACGAGGAACTGCACGATGAATTCGATGTCGACCATGCCGCCGCGATCGTGCTTCAGGTCGAATCGGGTGCTGCGGTTCGGATGGCCGTCGCGCATCCGCGCGCGCATCGCGCGCACCTCGTTGCGCAGCTTCCCGCGATCGCGTGCGCGGGCGAGGACTTCCCGCCGGATCGACTCGAAGCGTCCGCCGATCGACGCATCGCCGGCCGAGAAACGCGCGCGCGTCAGTGCCTGGTGCTCCCATACCCAGGCCGCTTCGTTCTGGTAGGCCTCGAAGGCCGCAGTGCTCGAGACGAGCATTCCCGCCTGGCCGTTCGGACGCAAGCGCAGGTCGGTCTCGAAGAGAAGACCCGCGGCGGTGCGTGTCGACAGCCAGGCCGAGACGCGTTGCGCGAGCAGCGCGTACGCCTCGGGCGCGCGTTCGTCCGGATCCTCGTAGAGGAAGACCAGATCGAGGTCCGAGGCGTAGCCCAGCTCCTTGCCCCCCAGGCGGCCGTACGAGATCGCTGCGAAGCGCGGCGTCTGGCGGAAGCGCCGCCGCAAGCCGGCCCAGACGAGATCGATGACCAGGCCGAGCACGCGATCGGCCAGCTCGCTCAGGTGGTCGGACAAACGTTCGACGGTGAGCCGGCCTTCGAGGTCCTGGACCATCAGCCGGAACACCTGCGCGTGATGCGCCTCGCGCACGAGGTCCATCTGCCGCTCGACGTCGGGGACGCCGTCCCGCGTGGCGGCTTCGACGCGTTCGCGCAGCTGCTCGCTCCACGCCGCGTAGTCCTGCGGCTCGAGCAACTCGCCGTCGAGCAGCTCGTCGAGCACGACCGGGTGCTGCATCAGGTATTCGGCCGGCGATTTCGCCCAGTCGAGCACGCGCAGCACGCGTGCGAAGGCGTCGCGGAAGCGATCGAGCAGCGCGACGTAGCCGGGTCGCCGGCAGATCGCCTCCAGCAGGTCGACGAGCCGGGCGAGGCCGGCCTGCCCGGTGCCGCGGCGCACCGCTTCGGCCAGCAGGCGGTCGATGGCCGCGCGGGTGTCCGCGCGAGCGGCGCCATAGCGCGCGCCCTCGCGCAGCGCCGCGAAGCGGCGCGCCGTCCCCGGGTCGGGCGCCTGCGGTGGGTCGGTTGCCTCGGGCGCAGGGCCGTCGTCCTGCGGCGGCGCGAGCAGCCGGTCGAAGATGCGCGCGGTTTCCTCGGTGCATTCGCCGATGGCGGCGTCGAACGCGCTCGCCGGCATCCCGAGCATCGCGGCGATCGCTTCGCGCACCTGCGGCGCTCGCGCCAGCCGGTGCGTCTGCGCGTCCTCGCGGTACTGCAGCATGTGCTCGGTTCGTCGAAGCAGCCGATAGGCGCTCGCGAGCGCCTCGCTCTCGTCCTGCGGCAGCAGCCCCCGCTCGGCGAGGGCGTCGAGCGTCTCGAGCGTACGCCGTCCCTGTAGCGTCGGATCCTGTCCGCCGCGCACGATCTGGAACAGCTGCGCGATGAACTCGACTTCGCGGATCCCTCCGCGGCCGAGCTTGACGTCGAACGCCTCCGGATCGCGCGCGCCGCGCCGCGATACCTCGGCGCGCACCTTCGCGTGCAGTTCGCGCAACGCCTGGATCGCATCGAAGTCGAGATAGCGGCGATAGACGAACGGCGTGACGATGCGCGCGAGCGCTGCTTCGTCCTCCTCGCGCGCCGTCCCGGATGCGGTACCCGAATCGGCGATGACGCGGCCCTTCAGCCACGCGAAGCGCTCCCACTCGCGGCCCTGCGCGTAGAAGTACTGCTCGAGCATCGGCAGCGAGGCCACGAGCGGCCCGGAATCCCCGTTCGGCCGCAGCCGCGCGTCGACTCGAAAGACGAAGCCGTCGGCGTCGCATTCCGACAGCAGCGCGATCGTGCGGCGCGCGAGACGGTGCATCCATTCGCTCGTCGCGAGGATGCCGCCTCCGGTGCCCGGCGCGCCGGCGCTCTCGCCCTCGCCCCGGAAGACGAAGACGAGATCGAGGTCGGAGGAAACGTTCAGTTCCCCGCCGCCCACCTTGCCCATTCCGACGGCGAGAAGATCCTGTGCCTGACCGTCGCGGTCGAGCGCGTTGCCGTGGCGCGCGACGAGCGCGACGGCGGCGGCGCGCATCGCGAGTCCGGTCGCGATCTCGGCGAAGGCCGTCATCGCCTCGCAGACTTCCTCGAGCGTCGCGTGCCCGCCGATGTCACGCTCGATCAGCGCGAGCATCAGCCAGTTGCGCGCTCGCCGCAGTGCGCGACCCAGCGCGGCGTCGTCTTCCGCGACCGGCACGCCGGCGGCGCCCGTTCCTCCGACGCCGGCGGATCGGCCGACGGCCAGCGCGCGCTCGTGCTCGACGAGCGATTCGATCGCCGCCCGCGACAGCGTGCCGCCCGCGAGCGCGGCGAGGCGGGTGCGAGCCGATGCCTCGTCCGAACGCGCTGCGAACGCTGCCAGCGTGCGCCGGAAGTACGCCGAATGGCGCTCGCCGTCGAAGCGCATGATCGCCCGTCCGAAGGGTTATCCTTGAGCCCGATTGTCGCTCATGTACGCATCCCCACCGCCGGTTGCCGGCCCGACTCGTCTCGAGCGCGCGCTTCGGTGG
>DASWVL010000289.1:0-4743 GCA_036406255.1 Zeimonas sp. | reverse complement strand
GACGATGCCCTTGGCGCGCACGTAGATCAGCGTGTTGGCCGTTCCGAGGTCGATCGCCAGGTCGTTGGAGAAGTATTTGCGCAGGAACCCGAGCATTTCGCGACCCGTGAAATTCGCGTCGCATGATACCGTATAATTCCTCGTCGACCCGACGGTTTTCTTGCCGTTCTTTCCCGCCGCACGCCGTCCGTCGGCTGCGTTCCCGGGGCGGGTGCCACCCGCCCCCAGTCGTTCTCGAACGCCGTGTCCACCACCCCGCCATCGAAGCCACTGTCGCGCGACGAGGTCCAGCGCATCGCGACGCTCGCGCGCATCGCGCTGACCGACGCCGAGCTGGATCGCGCCGCCGCGCAGCTCGGCGAGGTGCTCGCGCTGTTCGAACGGCTGCGCGCCGTCGACACGAAGGGCGTCGAGCCGATGACGCACCCGCACGACCAGACGCTCCGGCTGCGCGACGACGTCGCCGACGCGACCGATCGCCGCGAGGCGGGGCAGTCGATGGCGCCCAGCGTCGAGCGCGGCCTGTACCTCGTTCCGAAGGTCATCGAGTGAGCGCGGCCTTTCCGGAGCGCGCCTCGCTGCGCGAGCTGCGCGAGAGCCTCGATGCGAAACGCGTGTCGGCGGTGGAACTCGCCGAGGAGTGCCTGCGCCGGGTGGCGGCGAGCGACCTGAATGCGTTCGTCGACGTGCAGCCCGAGCGCACGCTCGTGCAGGCGCGCGAGGCCGATGCGCGGCGCGCGCGCGGCGAGCGCACGCCGCTGCTCGGCGTGCCGGTCGCGCACAAGGACGTCTTCGTCACCACCGGCTGGCGCACCACGGCCGGCTCGAAGATGCTCGAGGGCTACGTCAGCCCCTTCGACGCCGCGGTGGTCGAGCGGTTCGTCGCGGCCGGCGCGGTGTGCATCGGCAAGACGAACTGCGACGAATTCGCGATGGGCGGATCGAACGAGCACTCGCATTTCGGGCCGGTGCGCAACCCCTGGGATCGCTCGGCGATCCCCGGCGGCTCGTCGGGAGGATCGGCGGCGGCGGTGGCGGCCGGTCTCGTTCCGGCGGCCACCGGCACCGACACCGGCGGCTCGGTGCGGCAACCCGCCGCGTTCTGTGGCGTGACGGGGCTCAAGCCCACGTACGGGCGTGTCTCGCGCCACGGAATGATCGCGTACGCGTCGAGCCTTGACCAGGCGGGCGTGATGGCGACCACGGCCGAAGACTGCGCGACGTTGCTGTCCGCGATCGCCGGCTTCGATGCGCGCGATTCGACGAGTGTCGAGCGGCCCGGCGAGGAGTTCGCTCGCATGCTCGGCCAGCCGATCGACCGTCTGCGCATCGGCGTTCCGCGCGAGTTCTTCGGCGACGGCCTCGCCGACGACGTGCACGCCGCCGTCGACGCCGCGCTCGAGACGCTTCGCGGGCTGGGGGCCGAGCTGGTCGACGTATCGTTGCCGCAGACCGAGCTGGCGATTCCCGCCTACTACGTGATCGCCCCGGCGGAAGCGTCGAGCAACCTGAGTCGCTTCGACGGCGTGCGCTACGGTCACCGCGCGGCCCGCTACGGTGACCTGCGCGAGATGTACTGCAACACGCGGGCGGAAGGCTTCGGCGACGAGGTCAAGCGACGCGTGCTCGTCGGCACCTACGTTCTCTCGCACGGCTACTACGACGCGTACTACCTGCAGGCGCAGAAGCTGCGACGCCTGATCGCCGACGACTTCCGGCGCGTGTTCGACGCGGTCGACGTCGTCGCCGGCCCGGTCGCGCCCACCGTCGCTTGGGACATCGGCTCGCGCGTGGACGATCCGGTGCGCAATTACCTCGCCGACGTCTACACGCTGCCGGCGTCACTCGCCGGGCTGCCCGGCGTTTCGGTTCCGGCCGGTTTCGGCGAGCGTGAACGGCCTGTCGGGCTGCAGCTGATCGGCCGCGCCTTCGACGAGGCGCGCCTGCTGCGCGTGGCGCACGCATTCCAGCAGGCGAGCGCATGGCATCTGCAGCGGCCGGCGTGATGCGCAGGTCGGTCTCGCGCGCGCGCGCCGTTGCGTCGCCGTGCCGCAGCGCACTGCTCGGGGCGACGCTGCTCGCGCTGGGCGGCTGCTCGGTCATCCCGATCCCGATTCCGCTGCCGGGTCGTGGTCCGGGGCCCGCCCCCATCGCCGACCGGCCGATCGATCTCGACGGCGCCTGCGTGCAGAGCGAGGAGGACGGCTTTCGCGAGAACGCGCACCTGAGCGTGCGCGACAACCGCGTGCTGGCGCTCGACTGGACGCTGCAGGTCGGACGCCGCGGAAGCTGCAGCTTTCATCAGGCCGATTTCCGCCAGACGAAGAGCCGTCCGCACATCGAACTCGCTTCGCGCGACGGCAGCGGTTGCCGGCTGATGATCTGGCAGGAGCCGCGGCGCGTCACGCTCGCGCACGCCGGCTGCGAGAACCGGTGCACGCCGGGGATCTACGACGAGGCGTGGCCGGTGATGTTCGACCCCGCCACGGGCCGCTGCGCGCGCCCCTGAACGCTGACGACACGAACGGACGAGCGAAACGATGCAGTGGGAAATCGTGATCGGACTCGAGACGCACGTGCAGCTCGCTACGCGCTCGAAGATGTTCTCCGACGCCTCCACCGCGTTCGGCGCGGCTCCGAACACGCAGGCGAGCTTCGTCGATCTCGCGCTACCCGGCGTTCTCCCGGTGGCGAACCGCGCCGCCGTCGAGTGCGCGATCCGCTTCGGGCTCGCGGTCGGCGCCGGCATCGCCGAACGCTCGGTGTTCGCGCGCAAGAATTATTTCTATCCCGACCTGCCGAAGGGCTACCAGATCAGCCAGTTCGAGATCCCCGTCGTCTTGGGCGGAGGTCTGCAGGTGCTCTGGCAGGACGGGGAAGCGAAGGGGCGCACCGACGACGCGGAGGAGGGCACCCGCGAGCGCTTCGTGCGGCTCGTGCGCGCACATCTCGAGGAGGACGCGGGCAAGTCGCTGCACGAAGACTTCCATGGGATGACCGGCATCGACTTGAACCGCGCCGGAACGCCGCTGCTCGAGATCGTCACCGAGCCCGACATGCGCTCGGCGCGCGAGGCGGCCGCCTACGCGCGCACGCTGCATGCGCTCGTCGTCTGGCTCGGCATCTGCGACGGCAACCTGCAGGAAGGGTCGTTCCGCTGCGACGCGAACGTCTCGGTGCGGCCGATGGGGCAGGCCGAGCTCAACACGCGTTGCGAGATCAAGAACCTGAACTCGTTCCGCTTCCTCGAGCGCGCGATCGAGTTCGAGGCGGCGCGCCAGATCGAGCTGATCTCCGACGGCGGGCGCGTCGTGCAGGAAACGCGGCTCTACGATCCCGATCGCGACGAGACGCGCTCGATGCGCGGCAAGGAAGACGCGCACGACTACCGCTATTTTCCCGACCCCGACCTGCCGCCGCTGGCGATCGACGCGTCGTGGATCGAGCGTGTTCGCGAGACGATGCCCGAGCTGCCCGCGGCGATGCGGGCGCGCTTCGTCGACGCGTACGGGCTGTCGGCCTACGACGCGGCGACGCTCACCGCTTCGCGCGGCATCGCCGACTACTACGAGGCGGTCGTGGGCGCGCTGCCGGCATCGGAGGCGGCGGGCGCGCAGCCGTTGGCGAAGGCGGCGGCGAACTGGGTGATGGGAGAGCTTGCGGCGGCGCTGAATCGCGACGAGCGCGATGTCGCCCGGTGTCCGGTGACGCCCGGGCAGCTCGCGCGGCTCGTGCAGCGCATCGCCGACGCGACGATCTCGGGCAAGATCGCCCGCGACGTCTTCGCCGAGCTGTGGAACGGCGAGGCAGGAGACGCCGACGCGGTCGACCGCATCGTCGACGCGAAGGGCCTGCGGCAGATCAGCGACACCGGCGAGCTGGAACGCATCGTCGACGAGGTTCTCGCGAACAACGCACGATCGGTCGAGGAGTTCCGCGCCGGACGCGAGAAGGCGTTCAACGCGCTGGTGGGCCAGGTGATGAAGGCCACGCGCGGCAAGGCGAATCCGCAGCAGGTGAACGAACTGCTGCGCCGGCGGCTCGGCTGAACGGGCCGCGCGCACCTCTGAACCGCATCGCGCGAATGCGGGAACGGGCGCCGGCGCAGCGAACCGTGCTACAAGGTCTACACGTCTTTCCCCGCCCGTCTCATCGAAGGAGGACGATCATGTCCGTAGCCAAGGTCATCGAGATCAAGGCGTCGAGCAGCAAGAGCTTCGATGACGCCGTCGCACAGGGCATCGCACGAGCGACCGATTCGCTGGAAGACGTGAGCGGCGCCTGGATCCAGGATCAGCAGGTGTCGGTCAGCAACGGCAAGATCACCGAGTACCGTGTGACGCTGAAGGTCACCTTCGTGCTCAAGTAGGCCGAATCGGCCCGAGCGATCGGGCCCGATCAGCCCCGATCGGGTGCGCCGTATCGCGCCCGATAGTCGGCGACGCGCTCGCGGAAGTCGGCAACGCCCGCGGCGTGCGCCTCGTCGGAGTCGAGGAATCCCAGCAGGTCGGTGAGCGTGGCCACCGCGATCACCGGAATGCCGTGGCTGCGCTCGACCTCCTGCGCGGCCGAGCGCTCGCCGATCTCGGTGGCGTTGCCGCTGCGTTCCTCGCGATCGAGCGCGATCAGCACCGCCGCCGGTTCGGCGCCGTGCGAACGGATGATCTCGACCGACTCGCCCACCGAGGTGCCGGCGCTGATCACGTCGTCGACGATCACGACGCGGCCGGCGAGCGGCGCGCC
>DASWVL010000288.1:0-6427 GCA_036406255.1 Zeimonas sp. | reverse complement strand
GCACGCCTTCGACGGCAACGAGCTGAGCGGCGCGTCGATCGCCGGCGGCGCGGCGCGCGTCTACACCGACTTCCGCACCGACGGCGACGGCTTCGTGCGCATGCTGCTGCTCGACGTCTCGATGGACGCGAAGCGCACGGGACGCGAAGTGCAGCGCCTCGTCGAGATCGAGGTCTACCGGATGATGGCGATGCTCGCGTTCCCGCTCGCGCGCGGCACCGCCGGCGAACTCGACGCGGCCGAGCACGCGCTCGGCGCGCTCGTCGCGCGCCTGGAAAACGCACCGACCCGCGAAGAGCCGGCGCTGCTGCAGGAGATCACGCGGCTGGCGGCCACGGTCGAGCGGCTCTCGGCCACGGTCGGCTTCCGCTTCGGCGCGGCGCGCGCCTATCACGCGATCGTGCGCCAGCGCAGCGAAGACCTCCGGGCCGAGCGGCTCGCATCGTTGCAGACGCCGATCGCGTTCCTCGAACGCCGCTTCGATCCGGCGATGGCGTTCTGCGAGAGCGTCGGCCGGCGCATCGAGTCGGCCGCCGAGCGCATCGCGCGCGCGAGCGCACTGCTGCGCACGCGCGTGGACATCGAGCGCGAACGCCACAACCAGGCGCTGCTGTCCGCGATGAACCGACGCGCCGAACTGCAGCTGAAGCTCCAGCAGACGGTCGAGGGACTGTCGGTCGCCGCCATCACCTATTACGTGGTCGGGATCGTGCACTACCTGCTGGTCGCCGTCCACGCGGGGGGAATCGCGGTGGACGTCGACGTGGCGACCGGCATCGCCGTCGTTCCAGTCGCGATCGTCGTCGCGCTCGGCGTGCGACACATCCGCGAAACCGTCGGCCGCCGATTGCGCGACGCGCCGCCCGCCGATCCGCGATACGACTGACGACGGCGCTCAGGCCGCCCGCACGCGCGCCGGCAGGTGCCGGAAGCCGCGGAAGCGGACCCGACGGTCGCGCTCGGGGTCGCCGTCGCGCTCGATGCGCGAAAAGCGCGCGAGCAGCCGCCCGATCGCGATGCGGCCTTCCAGGCGCGCGACGCTCATTCCGGCGCACGCGTGATCGCCATGGCCGAACGCGAAATGCCGGTTCGGCCTGCGTGACACGTCGAAGCGATCGGGGTCGGGGAACTGCGCCGGGTCGCGGTTCGCCGCGCCGATGCCCAGCGTGACGAAGGTGCCCGCGCCGAGCGCGCGGTCGGACAGCTCGACCTCGCCGACGAGGCGGCGATTGTTCAGCTGCAGCGGGCTCTCGTAGCGCAGCATCTCCTCGACGGCGCCGTTGACGAGCGAGGCATCGTCGCGCAACCGCTGCATCTGGTCGGGCCATCGCAGCAGCGCGTCCAGGCCGTTTCCGATCAGGTTCGTCGTCGTCTCGTGCCCGGCGTTGAGCAGGAAGATGCAGTTGTGCACCAGCTCCCGATGCGTGAGCCGCTCGCCGTCGCTCTCGCCGCGGATCAGCCGCGTCAGCACGTCCTCGTCGGGGTCGAGCGGATTCGCGCGCCGGTCGGCAATCAGTCCGTCGAGGAACGACGCGAAGTCCTGCACCGAGCGGTTGCCGCGCTCGAGCATCTCGCCGGTGGGCACCGGCTCGAGCGCGCCGAGGATCGCGAGCGACCAGCCTCGCAGCGGTTCGCGCGCGTCGCGCGGCACGGCGAGCAGGTTGCCGATGACTTCGACCGGGATCGCCGCCGCGAAGTCGTCGATGAGATCGACACGCTCGTTGCGTTGCATCGCGTCGAGCAGCCCGTCGACCAGCTGCACGACGCCGGCCTCCATCCGCGAGACGGCGCGCTGGCTCAATGCACCCAGGATCAAGCGCCGGACGCGCGTGTGCAGCGGCGGGTCGCTGAAGACGAGGCTCGTCGTGTGGTGCTCGTACAGCGGCGAGTCGCCGAATTTCGGCGCGAACTCGATCTTCTTGTCCGAACTCGCGGCGGCGCTGCGATAGACGCACGAGACATCGGCATAGCGCGTGAGAAAGACGCTGCCGTCGGACATCGTTCGCACCGGGTCGTGCGTGCGCAGCGCCGCGTAGTACGGGTAGGGATCGTCGCAGAAAGCGGAGGGCGGCGTGCGCAGTTCGAAACTGCGCGCGACGCGCTCGGCGTCGTCCGCATCGATGGCCACGGTCGGGGCGCCGCGGGCAGGATGCGCCGCACTCATACGCCGAATCCGTCGTCGGCGGCGATCACCGCGCCGTTCACGAACCCCGAGCGATCGGAGGCGAGCAGCACCAGGATGCCGTCGAGGTCCTCGGGCTGGCCGACGCGGCGTCGCGGCAGCATCCCGATCAGCTTCTGCCCCGCCTCGGTCTTCCAGTGCTCGGCGTTGATCTCGGTTTCGATGTAGCCCGGGCAGATCGCGTTCACGTTGATGCCGTAGCGCCCCCACTCGAGCGCCATCGCCTTCGTCATCTGCACGACTGCCGCCTTGCTCATGCAGTACACGCCGATCTGCGCAAGCACGCGCAGCGCGGCCATCGAAGCGATGTTGATGATGCGCGCGCCGCGGTTCGGATCTTCCTTCGCCCGCGCAATCATGCGGCGAGCGACGTTCTGCGCGACGAAGAACGCGCCGCGCGTGTTCGTGTCGAAGATGAAGTCGTAGTCGTCCGGGGTGACGTCGACGAGCCGCTGCGTCGTGCTGACGCCGGAATTGTTCACGAGGATGTCGATCGGCCCGGCGTACGCCTCGGCCTGTTCGACGGCGTCGCGGATGCTCGCCGGGTCGGTGACGTTGAGCGCGACGACGTGGGCGGCGCCGCCGGCCGACTCGATCTCCGCGCGCAGCTCCTTCAACCGTTCGACGCGCCGGGAGGCGAGCACGACACGCGCGCCGTTGTCGGCGAGCACGCGCGCGAAGCGCGCTCCGAGGCCGCTCGAGGCGCCGGTGACCAGCGCGGTTTTTCCGTCGAGATCGAATCGGGTAGGCACGGTCGGTTCTCCTCGATGTCCGAAGAATGCGTACGGATCGCATCGACGACGGACGTGCGGCGACCGACGCCGCGTGCGAGGAATGGTAGCCGATCGGCCCGGCGTCCCGAGCTGCATCGTTTGCGTGTGGCCGATGCTTTCCGGGACAATCCGCAGCGATACGCGGCGCAACGCCGCCGAGCGCTAACGGAGAGCACACGAAGATGGAAATCGAGCGCGAGTCGATGGAGTTCGACGTCGTGATCGTCGGTGCGGGCCCCGCGGGGCTGTCGGCCGCGATCCGGCTCAAGCAGCTCGCAGCCGAGCGAGGCACCGAGATCGGCGTGTGCGTCGTCGAGAAAGGCTCGGAGGTCGGCGCGCACATCCTGTCGGGCGCGGTGATGGATCCGCGGGCGCTGTCCGAGCTGTTTCCCGACTGGAAGGAGCGCGGCGCCCCGCTCGACACCGAGGTCAAGGAAGACCGCTTCCTGTTCCTGTCCGAACGACGCGCGCGCCGGGTTCCCAACTGGATGCTGCCCGAGTGCTTCCGCAACCACGGCAACTACGTCGTGAGCCTTGGCGAGTTCGTACGCTGGCTCGGCGCGCAGGCCGAAGCGCTCGGCGTCGAGGTCTATCCCGGGTTCGCCGCCGCCGAGGTCCTGCACGACGACGACGGCGCCGTGAAGGGCATCGCCACCGGCAACATGGGCGTCGGACGAGACGGCGAACCGACGGCGAACTTCCAGCCCGGAATGGAGCTGCACGGCAAGTACACGTTCTTCGCCGAAGGCTCGCGCGGCCACCTCGGCCGCCAGCTGATCGCACGCTACCGCCTCGACGAAGGCCGCGACCCGCAGAGCTACGCGATCGGCATCAAGGAATTGTGGGAGATCGAGCCGTCGAAGTTCGAAGCGGGCCTCGTCATCCACACCGCCGGCTGGCCGCTCGAGAGCGACACCTACGGCGGATCGTTCCTCTATCACTGGCGCGACAACAAGATCGCGATCGGCTACGTGGTCGGTCTGAATTACGGCAATCCGTACCTGTCGCCGTACGAGGAGTTCCAACGTTACAAGACGCACCCGGCAATTCGTTCACTGCTCGAGAACGGCAAGCGGCTGTCGTACGGAGCGCGCTCGATCACCGCGGGTGGCATCCATTCGCTGCCGAAGTTCACGTTTGCCGGCGGCTGCCTGATCGGATGCGATGCGGGCTTCCTGAACGCCTCGCGCATCAAGGGCAGCCACGCGGCGATCAAGAGCGGAATGCTCGCCGCCGAGGCGGCCTTCGACGCGATCTCGGCCGGACGTTCGGGCGACGAACTCGTCGCGTATCGCGAGACCTTCGAACGCTCGTGGCTGCGGGAAGAGCTGCATCGCGCGCGCAACTTCAAGCCGGCGATGAGCAAGGGGCTGTGGAGCGGAACGCTGCTCGTCGGCATCGACCAGACCGTGTTCCGCGGCAAGGCGCCGTTCACGATGCACGTGAAGCGGCCCGACAACGAGTACCTGAAGCCGGCAGCCGAATCGAAGCCGATCGCCTATCCGAAACCCGACGGGAAGATCACCTTCGATCGGCTGTCGTCGGTGTTCGTCTCGAACACGAACCATGAAGAGAACCAGCCGGTGCACCTGACGCTGAAGGATCCGAAGGTGCCGGTGCAGATCAACCTCGCGCAATACGCCGGCCCCGAGCAGCGCTACTGCCCGGCCGGCGTCTACGAGTTCGTGCGGGACGAATCCGGCGGCGAACGACTGCAGATCAACGCGCAGAACTGCGTGCACTGCAAGACGTGCGACATCAAGGACCCGACGCAGAACATCGTCTGGGTCGTCCCCGAGGGGGGCGGGGGACCGAACTACTCGGAGATGTAAAGGGTGAAGGGTGAAGGGTGAAGGGTAAGGGTTGGAAGCGAGCGGACCAGCGTAGCCGGCCCTGCCCCCTTCACCCTTTACCCTTCACCCTTCACTGAACTCACTGCCCGAACTGACGCGCGCGCCGCTGGCCGCCGTAGCCGCCGCGGTTGCCGCCGCCTCCACCTCCATCGCCGTAGCCGCCGCCACCACCACCGGAGCCGCCGCTACCGCTGCCGCCGCCCCCGCTGCCGCCGCGGTTGTACCCACCGCCGCCGCCGCTGTAGCCGCCGCCCCCTCCATAGCCGCCGCCACCGCCGCCGTAGCCTCCGCCACCGCCACCGTAGCCGCCCGGACGTCGACCGCCGCCGCCGCCCTGCTCGCGTGCCTCGTTGACGACCAGGCTGCGACCTTCGAGCGAGTAGCCGTTGAGTGCGCGGATCGCGGCTTGCGCCGCATCGTCTGAAGTCATCGTGACGAAGCCGAAGCCACGCGAACGACCCGTTTCGCGATCGGTGACGATCTTCGCATCGGTGACTTCACCGTGACTGCCGAACAGCTGCGACAACTGTGCATCGGTTGCGCGCCACGGCAGGTTGCCTACATAGATCTTGGTTCCCATCGGAGAAAGTTTCCTCGAACCGTTAGCCTCATTGCATTTCGAGGAACACCGATCCAGCAGACCGAGAAATGCAATTCCGCGAGCCGGATGGACCGGTCCGTTTTTCGACTTTGCCACAAACGCTCACGGATGCACAGACAACTTCGCAGCGGGCTGCGGAGCTTCGAACAGGCATGAGTGGGAGAGGCGCCATCGCGAAAATCGGCGTAGCAAGTGGCGAGCCTAGAGGCAGTGAAGGGTGAAGGGGAAAGGGTGAAGGGGGCCCAGCCGCTTCGTCGAGCCAGTGCAATTCTCGGCGGAAGGGTGTACTGTACGGAAATACAGTCTCGGAGAAGGGAGAGCACCTGGGCAGCCGGCTCGGCCCCCTTCACCCTTCTCCCTTCACCCTTCTCTTCCTGAAAATGCACGACCTCACCGCCCGACAGCAGCAGATCCTCTCGCTCATCCGCCGCCACATCGCGGACACCGGTTTCCCGCCCACGCGCGCGGAAATCGCTGCGGAGTTCGGCTTCCGCTCGGCCAATGCCGCCGAGGAGCACCTGAAGGCGCTCGCCCGCAAGGGCGTCATCGAACTCACGGCCGGTGCTTCGCGCGGCATCCGACTGAAGCGGGTCACCGATACGCCGAATGAGAACACGAGTGCCGTGCAGGTCGTCTCGAGCCTGCCGCTCATCGGCCGCGTCGCGGCAGGCAGCCCGATTCTCGCGCAGGAGCACGTCGAGGCCAGTTACGCGATCGATCCGAACCTGTTCCTCGAAGCGCCCGATTACCTGCTGCGCGTGCGCGGCATGAGCATGCGCGACGCTGGCATCCTCGAGGGAGACCTGCTCGCGGTGCGCCAGGCGCATGAAGCGCGCAACGGACAGATCGTCGTCGCGCGCGTCGGCGACGAGGTCACCGTCAAGCGCTGGCGACGGCGCGGCAACACGGTCGAACTGCTGCCCGAGAATCCCGACTTCCAACCGATCGTCGTCGATTCGCGCAGCGATACCTTCTCGCTCGAAGGCATCGCCGTCGGCGTGCTCCGGGGCGGCAAGCT
>DASWVL010000287.1:0-15166 GCA_036406255.1 Zeimonas sp. | reverse complement strand
GCGAAGCGGCTACGAGGTCTCGTCGGTGTTCGACGGCGAGGCGGCGATGTCCCGGCTGCGCAGCGATCCGCCCGACATGGTGATCCTCGACGTGATGCTGCCCAAGCTCAACGGCTTCGAGGTGCTCAAGCAGGTGAAGTCGGACCCTGCACTGCGCTCGATCCCGGTCATCATCCTGACGGCGAAGGGCCAGACGCAGGATCGCCGCATGGCGGAGGAAATCGGCGTCGACGGTTTCATGACCAAGCCCTTCTCGAATCGAGAGATCGTCGACGAAGTGCGCCGCCTCGCACCGGATTGAACGACGCCGCGGCCGAGCGGCCGGAGCACGAATGAAGCGCCTGCAACGCGTCCGCCCCGCCTCCGCGCACTCGCCGCGGCTGCGCGACGCGGCCGCCGTGCTGCCGCTGCTCGGGCTGTTCGCGTGGATGCCGCCGGTGATCGGCCTGTTCGCCGGATCCGGACGCGTGCTCGGAATCCCTCTGATCGTCGCGTGGCTGTTCGGCGTCTGGCTCGCGCTGATCGTCCTTGCGATGTGGTTCTCGCGCCGGCTCGCCGCCGGCGCCGACGATCCCGGCCCGGAAGACGCGACACCGCCCGAGCGGGGCGACGCCGCAGACCTGCCCGATCGCTGAATGCTCTCGCCGAACTTCGTTCTCGTCATCGCGCTGCTGTACGTGGCGCTGCTGTTCGCCGTCGCGTTCCACGGCGACCGGCGCGCGCGCGCCGGTCGCATCGGCTGGCTGCAGTCGCCGATCGTCTACACGCTGTCGATTTCGGTGTACTGCACGTCGTGGACGTTCTACGGCGCGGTCGGCTCCGCCGCACGCGACGGACTCGAGTTCGCCACGATCTACATCGGCCCGACGCTCGTCTTCGTCGGATGGTGGGTGGTGCTGCGAAAGCTGGTGCGCATCGGGCGCTCGCAGCGCATCACGTCGATCGCCGACATGATCTCGTCCCGCTACGGCAAGAGCGCGAGCCTGGCGGCGCTCGTCACGGTGATCGCGGTGATCGGCGCAACGCCGTATATCGCGTTGCAGCTGAAGGCGGTGACCACCAGCTATCACGTGGTCAGCAACGCCGGTCCGGAGGCGCTCAGCGGCGTGCCGATGGTGGGCCCCGACTACCGCACCGGATTCTGGATCGCGGCGGGCATGGCGGTGTTCACGATCCTGTTCGGCACGCGCAACATCGACGCCAACGAACGCCACCACGGCGTCGTCGCCGCGATCGCGCTCGAGGCCGTCGTCAAGCTCGTCGCGCTGCTCGCCGTGGGCATCCTGCTCGTGTTCTTCGTCGCCGGCAGCCCGGGCGAGCTGTTCGCGCTCGCCTCGCCCGAGATGCTGCATTCCGAGGACGTGTTCGGTCCGCGCTGGATCACGCTCACCTTCCTGTCGGCGACCGCCATCGTCTGCCTGCCGCGCCAGTTCCAGGTGACGGTGGTCGAGATCTCCGACGAGCGCCACCTGCGCACCGCCTCGTGGCTGTTTCCGCTGTACCTGTTCCTGATCACGCTGTTCGTCCTGCCGATCGCGATCGGCGGACTCAGCCTTCTGCCCGAGGGTTCGAACCCCGACATGTTCGTGCTCACGCTGCCGATGTGGGCCGGACAGGACACGGTCGCGCTGCTCGCCTTCCTCGGCGGTTTCTCGTCGGCGACGTCGATGATCATCGTCGCGTGCATCGCGCTGTCGACGATGGTGTCGAACCACCTGGTCATGCCGGTCGCGCTGCGCTTCGGCTGGGTGCCGGTCGGCGCCGCCGGCGAGATCCGCGGCTTCCTGCTCGTCAGCCGGCGCCTGAGCATCTGCGCGATGCTGCTGCTCGGATTCGTGTATTTCCGGCTCAGCGGCAACTCCGACGCACTCGCCTCGATCGGACTCATCTCCTTCGCCGGCGTCGCGCAGTTCCTGCCCTGCCTGCTCGGCGGGCTGTACTGGCGCCACGCGAACGCCACCGGCGCGTTCTCCGGACTGCTCGCAGGCTCGCTGCTGTGGGCCTACACGCTGTACCTGCCGAGTTTCGGCGGCGGCTTCCTGCTTTCGCCCGACGACATCCAATACGGTCCCTTCGGCATCGGGCTGCTGCGTCCGCAGGCGCTTTTCGGCTTCGACGGCGTCGATCCGCTCGTGCACGCGATGTTCTGGAGCCTGTCGATGAACACGCTGCTGTTCGTGCTCGGATCGCTGTGGCGCGATCCGAAGCCGCTCGAACGGCTGCAGGGCACGCTGTTCGTGGACGTGTTCCGCACGCCGGCCGACGCGACGGTCGCACTGATCCGGCGCTCCGCGACCACCTACGACTTGAACCTGCTCGCGCAGCGCATCCTGGGCGCCGACGAGGCCGGGCGCCTGTTCCAGGACGTCGTGGCGACGGGGCCGGCTCCCGCCGGCACGACGAAGGCCGACGACGCATTCATCTCGCAGCTCGAGCGCAAGCTCGCCGGCAGCGTCGGCGCGGCCTCGGCGCGCGCGATGATCTCGCAGGTCGTCACCGGCGAAACGATCAGCCTCGACGAGCTGATGCAGATCGCCGACGAGACGCAGCGCATCCGCGAATACAGCGAACGGCTCGAGCGCAAGTCGCGCGAGCTGGAGATCGCCGCGAGCCAGCTCGGCGAGGCGAACGAACGGCTCACGCAGCTCGACGCGCAGAAGGACGACTTCCTCAGCCAGGTCAGCCACGAAGTGCGCACGCCGATGACGTCGATCCGGTCGTTCTCGGAGATCCTGCTCGAGACGCCGGATCTGGAGGCCGCGCAGGCGCGCCACTTCCTCGCGATCATCCACGAGGAGAGCGTGCGACTGACGCGCCTGCTCGACAGCACGCTCGACCTGAGTCTTCTCGAGCGCGGCGAAGCGCCCTGGACGCTCGAGCGCATCGATCCCGAAGCGGCGCTCGATCGTTCGGTGCGCATGTGTCACGGCCTGGCCGCGAACACTCGGGTGCGGCTTCTCGACGGCGAGCGGGCAAGCGGCGTACGCGTGCAGGCAAACGCCGACCGGATGAGCCAGGTCTTCATCAACCTGATCTCGAACGCGATCAAGTACAACACGAGCGACGCGCCGTACGTGCTCGTCCGCAGTCGCGTGGTCGACGGACAGTACGAGGTGTACGTCGAAGACAACGGACCGGGCATCCGGCCCGAGGAGCGCGATCTCATCTTCTCGAAGTTCGCGCGCGGCTGGGCGCACACGCAGACTTCGGTCGTCGGTGCCGGACTCGGCCTGGCGATCAGCTGGCAGATCATGCGGCGACTCGGCGGCAGTCTCGCGCTGATGCCCGACACCGACCGCGGCGCCCGTTTCCGCGTCTCTCTCGCGGCGATCGAGGCGCGCTGACGCGCGGGGAGGGTCCCGCGATTGCTCGGGGCCCGGCAATTCCAGACGCCGGATTCGTCATGCCCCTGCTCCGAACCTACCGTCCCCGCAGCATCGTCGTGCTTCGAGCGTTGCAGATCGGCGACATGCTGTGCGCCGTCCCCGCGCTGCGCGCGCTACGCAATGAATGCCCGCACGCGTCGATCACGCTGGTCGGGCTGCCGTGGGCGCGATCGCTGCCCGATCGGCTTTCCCGCTACCTCGACGATTTCATCCCTTTCCCGGGTTTTCCGGGATTTCCCGAACAACCGGCACATCCGCCCGGCTTCGCACGCTTCGTCCTCGACGTCCGCTCCAGGGCGTTCGATCTCGCGGTGCAGATGCACGGCGACGGCCGCATCTCGAACCGCGTCGCGCGCCTGCTCGGCGCCCGGCGCATCGCCGGCTTCCGGCGCGCGGCCGATGCGGCCGCGGACGCGGACGCGCATCGCGACGCGGGGCGCCGGAACAGGGACGCCTGGCTGCGGTACCCGGACCATGGCCACGAGGTACGGCGCCTGCTCGCGCTGACGCGCTTCCTCGGCTGCGAGCAGCGCGACGAGTCGCTCGAGTTCCCGCTGCTGCCCGCCGACGTCGCCGAGCTGCGCGAGAGCGGCCTCGCGCGCACGCTCGCACCGGGTCGCTACGTCTGCGTGCATCCCGGTGCACGCGCGGCCGATCGTCGCTGGCCCGCCGAGCACTTCGCCGAGGTCGCCGACGCGCTGCACCAGAGGTACGGCCTGCCCATCGTCGTCACCGGATCGCAGCACGAACGCGCGCTCTGCGCCGAGGTGCGCGCCAGGATGCGCGCACCGGCGATCGACGCCGCCGCGCCGATCACGATCGGCGCTCTGGCAGCGCTGCTCGCCGATGCGCGCCTGCTCGTCGCCAACGACACCGGCGTCTCTCACCTGGCCTCGGCACTGCACGTGCCGTCGGTGATCGTCTTCACTGCTTCCGATCCGGCACGATGGGCTCCGCTCGATACCGACCTGCACCGCGCCGTCGTCAATGCCGGCCGGTCCGGGCCGCAGGCGGTGCTGGCCGAAGCACACGCGCTGATGACGCCGCCGCTCGAGGATCTCGCGCACGCCGCGTTCAGACCCCCAGCAGGCGCGGTGCATCGAATTCGCGCCGGGTCACCGTAGTGGGAAGCTCCTGGCGATAGGCACCCGACGGGAGGATCGCGCAGCCGCCGAAGCGCTTCATCACTCGCAACTGGGCGAGCACGTCCTCGCCACAGTGCTCTTCGGGCAGCTCCCGCCAGAAATCGAAACCGCCGCTCGCGCGCAACTTCTGCGCGTCGAACACGCAGCCACCGACCCAGGCGACCCGGTACAGACGCTGCCGCGTCGCATCGAGACCGAGACGGGTCTGCAGGTGCCAGAGATTCGCCGCGCTGTGCAGGTGGTGTCGCCGCCACGCGGCGCTGTCGGGCGTGACGGTTTCCGGCTCGGACGGCGTCGTTGCGACTCTGGTTGAAGCGATCGATTCGCCGCTTGCACGCAGCGATCGCGGAATCGGGAACGTCGGTCCGGCGCGCCTTGTCTTCCTCTTGGCACGGGGCGGCCCGGCACGCGACGCGGGGACGATGTCATGCTCGATCGCACGGATGGGACCTGCCGGAGGAGGTGGCGGTTCCGGTGCAATCGCAGTGCCCTGCCGGCAGGACAGGATTGCCGGCTACGATGGAGCTTTCGGCTCGCACGAACATCGCGCGGGCAAAGCGGATGACCGAAACCGAAGCCCGCAACGCCCTGCTGGTACGTGCCTTCGAGCTTGCCCCGCCGGGCGTCGTCGACTGGCACGACGACGATCGGGCATGGGCGAGCCGCGCGGCAGCCGAAGTCGAAGGCGCGAAGGCGCCGGGCGAGCGTTTCGTGGCGCGACGCGCCCAGCTCGCGATCGAGCGGCTGCGCGCGCGGGAGCCCGCCGTGCGTCGCGCACAGCGCGGCACCGACTGGCGGCCCTGGTTCGGCTGGGCGCTGCCCGCCGTCGCCGCGCTGGCCGGACTCGGCACCGATGCGATCGGGCCCGCGCGGCACGTGAACGTACTCGCTCCGCCGTTGCTCGCCGTGATGGCGTGGAATGTCCTCGCGTACGTCTCGCTCGCGATTCGCGCAGTGTTGCGACGAAGGGGCCGCGCAGGGCCGGGGATGATCGCCGGCGCGATCGCGCGCCTTGCCCAGCGCACGATCGTCCCGGAGCGCGCCTTCGCAAGCCTGCACGCGCGCGACGACGCGAGCGGACGAGCCCGCGCCCGCAGGGCGGTGATCGCGCGTTTCGCCGGCGACTGGACCCGCGCGAGCGCGAGGCTCACGAGCACGCGCGTCGCCCGCGTACTGCACGTCTCGGCCATCGCCTTCGCGCTCGGAGCGCTCGCCGGACTGTACGTACGCGGCCTCGTTTTCGAGTATCGCGCCGGATGGGAGAGCACGTTCCTCGATGCCGGCGCGCTGCACGCGGTGCTCGGCTTCGTTCTCCGGCCCGCGTCCGCGCTGACCGGCATCGCGCTGCCCGACGTCGCACGGCTCGAGGCGATGCGATTTCCCGAAGCGGTCGGCGAGCGCGCCGCGCCGTGGATCCACCTCTACGCGGTGACGGTGGCACTGGTCGTCCTCGTCCCGCGCGCGCTGCTGGCGCTGTACGATCGGGCGCTCGAGCATCGACTCGCCGGCTCGTTTCCCTTGCCCGTCTCCGACCGCTACTTCGCTTCGCTCGTGCGCGAGCACTCGGGCGAATCCGCGCTCGTGCTCGTCGTACCGTGCCACCTCGCTCCCGCACCGCAGGCGACGCTCACGCTGCGCACGCTGCTCGGCACCGTCTTCGGGCCGACGCTGCGGCTCGTCGTCGAGGACGCGGTCGGCTACGGAGACGAGGAGAAGGTCGACGCCGCCACCGCCGGGACGCCCGGCGCGGCGGTCATCGTTGCGCTGTTCTCGTCGAGCGCCACACCGGAGTCCGAGACGCACGGCCTCTTCCTCGCGCGCCTGCTCGCCTCGCGCCCGGCCGGCAGCGACCTCGTCTCGCTGGTCGACGAATCCGCCTTCGCCGCACGTTTCGGCGGCAGTGACGCCACTTCGCATCGTCGGCGCGACGAGCGCCGCAGCGCGTGGAAGCGGCTGCTCGCCGCGCACGAATGCCGTCCGGTGTTCGTCGATCTCGAGCACGAAGACCCGGCCGAGGCCGGGCGACGCGTGCGCGAAGCGCTCGACCGCCGCGTCGCGCAACCCGTTCCGGCATGAGCGAAGCCCGCACCATCGCCCTGAGCCTGGTTTCGCACACGAACGTCGGAAAGACGACGCTCGCGCGCACGCTTCTCGGACGCGACATCGGTATCGTGCGCGACGAAGCGCACGTCACCGAGTCGGCCGAGGAGCACACGCTGGTCGAGACGCCGCAGGGCGATCGGCTCACCTTGTGGGACACACCGGGCTTCGGCGACAGCGCGCGACTCGCGCGCCGGCTCGAGTCGGCCGGCGACCCGATCGGCTGGTTCCTCACCCAGGTCTGGGACCGCTTTCGCGACCGCGCGCTGTGGGCCAGCCAGCAGGCCGTGAACAACGCGCGCGAACGCGCCGACCTCGTGCTCTATCTCGTCAATGCGTCCGAACCGCAGGCGCGATACATCGACGACGAGATGCGCGTGCTCGACTGGGTCGGGAAGCCCGTGATCGTGCTGCTGAACCAGCTCGGCGCACCACGCCCCACGGCCGACGAGGCCGCGGAGCTCGACGCGTGGCGCCGCCATCTTTCCGGTGCCCGACCGGTGCGCGCGGTGCTCCCGCTCGATGCCTTCGCCCGCTGCTGGGTGCAGGCGGCGACGCTGCTGCGGGCGATCGCCGACGCGCTGCCGGCCGAGCAGCGCCCGGCCTGCCGGCGGCTGATCGACGAATGGCTGCGCGTGCGTCGAAAGGTCTTCGATGCATCGATCGATACGCTCGCGCGGTCGCTCGCGAGCATCGCGAGCGACCGCGAGCCGATCCCCGAGGCGGGGATGCTCGACCGCCTGCGCGACGCTGCACAGGTGTTCGGACGGGCGTCGCCGGCGAACGGACATTCGCTTCCGGCGGTGCGCCGGCAGGCGATGCGCACGCTCGCGCAGCGGCTCGACGAGACGATCCGCAGCGCGACCGACCGGCTGATTTCGCTGCACGGGCTCGGCGGCCATGCATCGGCCGAGATCATCGAACGGCTCGCCGGGCACTACCAGGTGAGCACCCGCGTGCCGGAAGGAAGGGCCGCGGTGATCGGCGGCGTCGTCACCGGCGCGCTGGCCGGCCTGAAGGCCGATCTCGCCACCGGCGGCTTCAGTTTCGGTGCCGGAATCCTCGGCGGCAGCCTGCTCGGCGCGATGGGCGCATTCGGATTGGCGCGAGGCTA
Organism: Zeimonas sp.; assembly: GCA_036406255.1. GTDB lineage: Bacteria > Pseudomonadota > Gammaproteobacteria > Burkholderiales > Burkholderiaceae_E > Zeimonas. The sequence goes on along the minus strand of DASWVL010000287.1, from coordinate 7,421 downwards.
CAACCTGGTGCGAGGCGGCCCGGCGCCGGCGGTCGCCTGGAGCGACGCGGTGCTCGACGAGTCGGCCGCCGCCGCATTGCTCTCGTACCTGGCGGTGGCGCACTATGGTCGCGGACGGGGCGACTGGGCGGCCTCGGAACATCCCGCGCACTGGCTCGAACTGGTGCAGGCGGTGCTCAAGGCGCACCACGAGAACTTCGAGCACGCCTGGTCGCTGCGCGGAGAAGAAGGTGGCGAACCGATGCTCGCCTCGGCGTTGCGCCCGGCGCTCGCCGGAGCCGCGCTCGACGTGCTGGCCCGCCTGTACCCGGCGGGCGTACGGGACTCCAAACTGCTCGTTCCGGACCCGGTCCACGACGCCGCCTGAGGCGCGCAACGCGTCCGAGGGGGCCGGCACCGCGGGCGCCGCGTTTGCTGCCGTTCATCGACTCCCGCATGCCGACGCATTGCCGAGGTTCGAAGCAGGCTGCAGCATTCAGGCAGCGTTCCGGCAACCGCCGGGCGTATACTGCTCGACGTCTTTCGGGCGCCCTTTCTCGGGCGCCGAGCCGAGCCCAATGGAGTCCGATCGATGCGCTCGACCCGTTCCCAGATCGCCCGTTTCGCGTCCCTCGCCATTGCAGCCCCGCTGGCTTCGTTCCACCTGTCTGCATCGGCAGCCGATCCCGCCGATCCGACCAGCTTCAACCCGCACAATTTCAAGTTCCCGGTCGGCGTGTACCGCTGCGAGCTGAATCGCAGCGTCGACGTGCGCCAGGTCTCGCCCGACATGCAGAGCGCGGTGCTCAGCTTCGACAAGAAGGAATACCGGCTGAAGGCCGTGCACGCACGAAGCGGCGCGCTACGCTACGAGGACGACAAGTCGGGCCTCGTCTGGTTGATCATCGCCGGCAAGTCGATGCTGCTCGACATGAAGCACGGGCGGCAACTGGCGAACGAGTGCCGCACTTGAGAGAGAGGGAAGGGGGAAGGGGGAAGGGAGAAGGGGGAACCCCCGCCCGACACCGCTTCGACGTTCCTACCCGGGGCTTTTCCCCTTTCTCCCTTCCCCCTTCCCTTCTTCTTCCGCTATTGCATCCCGTGCGGCGATAACGGAGACTGCGCGGCAACGAAACATGCAGGCCGAATCCCGCGCGTGTCGCTTCCAGACTCCGTTTCATACGAGCGGGATCTCCTGCAGGTCGATGACCTGACGCTCGCCTTCGGCGGTGTGCAGGCGCTCGGCGGCGTCGGCTTCTCGGTCGCGCCCGGCAGCATCACGTCGGTGATCGGGCCGAACGGCGCCGGCAAGACGTCGCTGTTCAACACGATCTCGGGCTTCTATCGGCCGGCACGCGGCACGATCCGCTTCGAGGGACGCGACATCACGCGAATGCCGGCGCCGAAGCGCGCCGCACTCGGCCTCGCGCGCAGCTTCCAGAACATCGCGCTGTTCCGCGGCATGACCGTGCTCGACAACATCAAGCTCGGTCGCCACTGCCATCTGCGCACGAACGTCTTCGACGCCCTGCTGTACTTCGGGCGCGCACGGCGCGAGGAGATGCAGTTGCGCGCCGAGATCGAGGAGCGCGTCATCGACTTCCTCGAGATCGACCACATCCGGCACGCGCCGGTGGCGTCCCTCTCCTACGGACTGCAGAAGCGCGTCGAGATGGCGCGTGCATTGGCGATGCGACCGAAGATCGTGCTGCTCGACGAACCGGTCGCCGGGATGAACCGCGAGGAAACCGAGGACATGGCGCGCTTCATCCTCGACCTGCGCGCCGAGTGGGGCGTCACCGTCCTGATGGTCGAGCACGACATGGGGATGGTCATGGATCTCTCCGATCACGTCGTCGTGCTCAATTTCGGCCAGGTGATCGCACAGGGGACGCCCGGGCAGGTGCAGAACGATCCCGAAGTGGTTCGCGCGTACCTCGGCTCCGGCCGCGTCGACGAGCTGCGTCGCCGGTTCGCCGGCGCGCCGGCGGAGTGCGCCGCGTGAGCTTCGACTGGCTGTTCCTCCTCGAGATCTCTCTCGCCGGCCTCGGCACCGGTGCGCTGTATGCACTCACGGGGCTCGCCTTCGTGATCATCTACAAGGCGACGCGCGTGGTGAACCTCGCGATCGGCGAGATGCTGATGATCGGCGCCTACGTCTTCTTCGCCTTCGCCGCCGGGCTGGCACTGCCCGTCTGGCTCGCGATCGTGGCGGCGATCGTCGGCGGCGGCCTGCTCGGTGCGCTCGTCGAGCGCACGATGATCCGGCCGATGCTCGGCGAGTCGCCGATCTCGGTGTTCATGGTCACCGTCGGCCTGGGCTCGATCCTCGTCGGACTGGTGGAGCTCGTCTGGACCGCCGATCCGCGACGGCTGCCCGAGTTCCTGCCGAACGACCCGATCTTCGTCGGCGACGCATACCTGTCGCCGAAGGTGTTCTACGGGTTCTGCGTGGCCGCGCTGCTGATCGTCGCGATGCTGCTCGTGTTCCGCTTCTGGCGCGGCGGCGTCGCGCTGCGCGCCACCGCCTCCGACCAGGCCGCCGCGTATTCGATGGGCATCGACGTGCCACGCGTGTTCTCGCTGTCGTGGACCGTGGCGGGGATGATCGCGGCGGTGGCAGGCATCGTCGTCGGCGCGATCGGGGGCATCTCGTCGACGATGGGCATCTTCGGCCTCACCGTCCTCGTCGTGGTGATCTTCGGCGGCCTCGACAGCATCGCCGGCGCGCTGATGGGCGGCCTGTTCATCGGCCTCGTCGAAGCCTGGGCCGGTGCCTATCTGGGCGGCGAATACAAGGTGCTCGCCGTCTTCGTGCTGCTCGTGCTGATCCTGATGGTGCGCCCGTACGGGCTGTTCGGCACGCACGAGATCGAGCGTCTGTGACGTACCCGGCCGATCCGCGGAGACGAAGGTGCGAATAGGGCTGGCACGCCCCGACTACATCGCCGATGAAGCGCTGATCGATTCGCCGGCGAAATGGGCGTGGGTCGGGGTGCTGTTCGCCGCGCTCGTCGCATTCCCGTTCGTCGCGAACGAGTACTGGCTGTATCTCGCATGCCTGGTCGGCATCCACGTCGCGAGCGCGACCGGACTGAACATCCTCACCGGCTACACCGGGCTCGTGAGCCTGGGGCAGGCGGCGTTCATGGGCATGGGCGCATACACGGTGGCCGTGCTGCAGGCGCGCTGGGGAACGCCGTCGATCGTGAATCTCGTCGCCGCCGGCGGGGTCGCGATGGCCGGAGGACTCGTCGTCGGCATCCCGTCGCTTCGGGTAAAGGGGCTGTACCTGGCGATCGCGACGATCGCCGCGTCGTTCATCACGCATTTCGTCTTCGCCAACTGGGACTTGGTGACGGGCGGCACGGCCGGCCTGACCGTCGCGCCGGCGAACTTCTTCGGCGTCGTACTCGACACGTCGTTCCGCATCTACTGGCTGATCGTGCCGCTGACGGTGGCGATGGTGGTGGCCGCGGCGAACCTGTTCCGCACGCGCATCGGGCGCGCCTTCATCGCGATCCGCGACCGCGACATCTCGGCCGAGGTGCTCGGCATTCCGCTGCTGCGCTACAAGCTGCTGTCCTTTGCCGTCTCCTCGTTCTACGCCGGCGTGGCGGGCGGCCTGTGGGCGTATTTCTTTCGCGTGGTCACGCCGGAGAGCTTCCCGCTGATCCTGTCGATCTTCTACCTCGCGGCGATCATCGTCGGCGGAATGGGGACGATCCTCGGCAGCATCCTCGGCGCGGCCTTCATGGCGATGGTGCCCGAGCTGCTCAAGCTGGTGGTCGGCTGGCTGCCCCTGGGCGCGAATGCCACGCTGGTGCTCTCGCCGGTGCGCACGATCGTCTTCGGCGCGCTGATCGTCGGATTCCTCGTTTTCGAGCCGCACGGGCTCGCGGAGATCTGGCGCCGCGTACGGCGCTTCTTTCACCTGTATCCCTTCCGGACCTGATTCTCCCGCAGTCGAGCTTCGCAACCGATTCCCGTCACAACGAGTCCCCAAGGAGGCACACGATGACCGTCTCGAAGACCCGACGCAGCACCGTCACCGCCATCGCCGCCGCGACCGGCCTGGCGTTCGCCCCGAGATCCGCGCTGCCGCAGTCCGGCGAGGACATCGTCATCGGCGGATCGATTCCGATGACGGGCGTCTTCGCGTTCGCCGGCATCGGCATCCACGCCGGCATCCAGGACTACGTGAAGATCGTCAACGACGCCGGCGGCATCCAGGGCCGCAGGCTGCGCTACGTGCCGGAGGACACGGCGTACAAGGTCGACGCGTCGGTGGCCGCGTTCAAGAAGATCACCAGCCAGGAGAAGGTGAACCTCTACTACGGCGACTCGACCGCCTTCGCGAAGACGATCAACCCCGAACTCGAACGGATGGGCTCGATCCTGATGGCCGGCGCCTCGTTCGCCAGCGAGATCAACGACCCGAAGAAATACCCGCACCAGTTCCTCGTCGGCCCCGACTACACCGAGATGTTCGGCATCCTACTGCGATACATCGCGAAGGAGAAGCCGGGCGCGAAGGTCGCGTTCGTCTATTCCGACAGCGAGTTCGGCCGCGACCCGATCGAGAAGAGCCGGGAGGCGGCGAAGAAGCTCGGCCTGAACGTCAGCGGCGAGATCATGACGCCGCCGGGCAGCGTCGACGTCTCGGCCGAGGTGATCAAGCTGCGCCGCGCGGCGCCCGACTACACGATCTTCCACGGCTACGTGCTGGCGCCGATTCCCGAGTTCATCGGCCAGGCGCGCCAGATGGGCATGAAGAGCCACTTCATGGGCACGTTCTGGACGATGGACCACTCGATGGTCATGAAGATGGGCGAAGCGGCCGAGGGCTTCATGGGCGTGATGCCGTTCCGCTACTACTACGACACCGAAGGCAAGGCGCCGATGCTCGAGAAGATCCGGCAGATGCGCCCGGAGTACCAGAGCACCGCGTACCTGCAGGGCTTCCTCACGACGATGCTGTTCGCGGAGGCCGCGAAGCGCACGCTCGCGGCGGGCAAGCCGCTGAACGCCGACAACCTGAAGGCCGCGCTGAACTCGATCCGCGACTTCGACACGGGCGGGATCATCGGCGTGCCGATCTCGATTCCCGGCAATTCGATCCCGGTGGGCCGCATCTATCGGGCCGACATCAAGCAGCAGAAGATGATGCCGGCCTCCGACTGGATCGTGCTCGACTGAGAACGGCTGCGACGCCCGCATGACGACCGACGCCGTTCTCGAGGTCGAGAACCTCGAGGTCATCTACAACCGTGCGGTGCAGGCACTGCACGGGCTGTCGCTCTCGGTGCCGCGCGGCGCGATCGTCGCGCTGCTCGGCTCGAACGGCGCGGGCAAGTCTACGACGCTGAAGGCGGTGTCGAACCTGCTCGCGCTCGAGGACGGCGAGAGGACGCGCGGCGCCGTGCGCTTCGAGGGCACCGACACCGCCCGGCGGCGTCCGCACCAGCTCGTGCGCGCCGGACTCTTCCACGTGATGGAGGGCCGCCGCGTTTTCGAGGACCTGACGGTGGAGGAAAACCTGTTGTCGGCCACCTACGCGCTCAGCGGTCGCGGCGCGGAGGGCCGGTCGGCCCGTGATCGCTTCGAGCTGGTCTACGAGTATTTTCCGCGACTGCACGAGCGCCGCCGCGGGCTCGCCGGCTACCTGTCGGGCGGCGAGCAGCAGATGCTCGCGATCGGCCGCGCGCTCGTCGCCAGCCCCACGCTGATGCTGCTCGACGAACCGTCGCTCGGGCTCTCGCCGCTGCTGGTCGAGGAGATCTTCTCGATCATCGCGCGCATCAATGCCGAGCAGCGTGTGTCGATGCTGCTCGTCGAGCAGAACGCATCGGTGGCGCTCGCCGTCGCGAGCTACGGCTACATCATGGAGAACGGCAAGATCGTCATCGACGGCACGGCCGAGCGGCTCGCCGCCGATCGCGACGTGCGCGAGTTCTATCTCGGCATGGGCGGCGCCGGCGAAGCCCGCAGCTACCGCGCGGTGAAGCACTACAAGCGGCGCAAGCGATGGCTTTCCTGAACCCGTTGCCCGAACGGACGCTGGCGCAGATGCTGTGCGAGCAGGCGCGCGTGCGTCCGGACGACGTCGCGATCCGCCAGAAGGACTTCGGCATCTGGAAGCCGATTCACTGGCGCACCTGGCTCGAGCGCTCGCGTCGCGTCGGTCACGGTTTCCGCGCGCTCGGACTCGGCGAACGCGGCCACGTAGGCGTGCTGTCGGAGAACCGCATCGAGTGGGTGCTCGCGCAGCTCGGTGCGAGCCTGGTCGGCGGCATCACCGTGGGCGTCTACCCGACGAGCCCGACCCCCGAGGTCGCCTACGTGCTCGCGCACGCCGACGTCGAGATCGTCGTCTGCGAGGATCAGGAACAGACCGACAAGGTGCTCGCCGCGCGGGACCGGCTGCCGCGGCTGAAGAAGATCGTCGTGGTGGAGCGCAAGGGCCTGCGCAACACGCCTGCGGAGCACCGCGACCTGCTCGTGACCTTCGACGAGCTGGAGGCACTCGGTGCGCAGCACGAAGCCGCGCACCCGCAGCTGGTCGACGACGTGCTCGCGGCGCAGACGCTCGACGACGTCGCGCTGATGATCTACACCTCGGGTTCCACCGGCAAGCCCAAGGGCGCGATGATCAGCTGTCGCAACATCCGCGGGGTCGTCCCGGGCATCGTCGACCGGCTCCGGCTCTCGCCGGAAACGACGCATCTGTCGTACCTGCCGCTGTGCCACGTCGCCGAACAGATGCTGACGACCTTCGTGCCGATCTACATCGGCTCGCAGGTCGCCTTCGGCGAGTCGATCCGCACGGTGCAGGAAGACCTGCGCGAGATCGCACCGACGATGTTCCTCGGCGTGCCCCGCATCTGGGAGAAGCTGCACGCGTCGATCCTGATCCGGATGCAGGAGACCGGGCGGCTGCGCCGCTGGCTCTTCGAGCGTGCGATGCGGGCCTGCGAGCCCTTCGCCGAGAAGTCGGCCCACCAGCGCAGCTTCGGCGAGAGGATCCGATTCGCGCTGTCGTACTGGCTCGTCTTCCGCGCGCTGCAGAACTTCGTCGGGCTGCGCCGCGCGCGGATCGCGCTCACCGGCGCTGCGCCGATCCCGGCGGCGGTGATCCGTTTCTTCCGCACGATCGGCGTGCCGCTCGTCGAGGTCTACGGGCTCACCGAGTCCACCGGCATGATCACCGGCCAGCGGCTCGACGCGGTGCGAATCGGCACTGTCGGCGAGCCGACGCTCGGCGTCGAGCACCGCGTGGGCGCGAACGGCGAGCTGCTCGTGCGCGGCGACGTCGTCTTCACCGGCTACTACCGCAATGCCGAGGCGACCGCCGAGTCGATCCGCGACGGCTGGCTGCACACGGGCGACGTCGTCGAGGAGGAGAACGGGCAGCTGCGCATCGTCGATCGCCTGAAGGACGT
>DASWVL010000286.1:0-1678 GCA_036406255.1 Zeimonas sp. | reverse complement strand
CGCCTGCAATTTCGAGGGCGTGCCCATCGTCACCGTGGAGGAATCCGAATGTCTGACCCTCGCTGCCTGATCCTGGGCATCCTCGACGACGGTTGGGACGGCCTGTCGGCTGCCGGCCGCGAACGGCTGGCCGCGAGCCGCGTCGTGATCGGCGCGCGCCGCACGCTGGATCTGGTCGCGCCGCATCTGGGTGCCGAGGTCGAATTGCGCGATATGGACGGCGCGCTCGGCAAGACGCCCGAATGGGTACGCGCGGCGCTCGCCGACCGCCTTGCGGTGACCGTGCTCGCGACCGGCGATCCGCTGTGCCACGGCATCGCGCGCTTCCTGATCGACAAACTGGGGGCGACCAGCGTGGAAGTGCTGCCGGCGCCGTCGACGATCGCAATCGCCTGCGCACGGCTGAACAAAACCTGGCAGGATGCCGCGATTCGTTCGTGCCACGGCGCCGATGCCGGCGAATGGCACACCGGCGCGACGCCCGGACATGGCCTCTACGGGATCGTGCGCGCCGTCGCGGAACACGCGCGCGTCGCCGCCTTCACGAGCCCGCACAACAGCCCGGACCGCGTCGCGCGCGCGCTCCTTGCCGCGGGTTACGGCGACGAGCTGCGCATCTCGGTCGCCGCGCGCCTGTGCCTGCCCGACGAGGAAATCTTCGCCGACCTGACGCTTCGGGAAACCGCGGCGCGCAAATTCCCCGATCCCAACATCGTCGTGATCGACCGCGCCACTGCGCCCGCACCGCGCGCGGTGTTCGGTTTCGAGGACGGCGACTTCGTGCAGCGTCAGCCCGAAAAAGGACTGATCACCAAGCTCGAAGCGCGCGCGGTATCGCTCGCGAAGCTGGGGCTGCGCGCGGACTGCGTCGTCTGGGACATCGGCGCGGGCTCCGGCTCGGTCGGTCTGGAGGCCTCGCGCATCGCCCGCCTCGGCCACGTCTGGGCGATCGAGAAGAACACCGGCGATGCCGCTAACGCGCACGAGAACGCGCAGCGCCTGCAGGCGACGAACTACACGCTGGTCGAAGGCAAGGCGCCCGACGGTCTCGACGCGTGGCCCGATCCGGACGCGGTGTTCATCGGCGGCTCGGGCGGCGAACTCGCCCACCTGATCGAACTGTGCCTTGCGCGCCTGCGTCCCGCCGGTCGCCTCGTGATGAACTTCGTCACGCTCGAAAACCTCGCGACCGCGACGACGGCGCTCGCCACCGCGGGCGCGGAGTGGGAGGTGACGATGCTGTCGGCCGCGCGCAGCCAGCCGATCCTCGACATGCACCGGCTGGCCGCGCAGAACCCGGTGTGGATCGTCACGGCGCGCAAAGAACTCCCCGCTACAGAGACCCATAATGAATGACGCTCTCCCCACGCCCCGCTACGGCCGCCTGATCGGCGTGTCGCTCGGGCCCGGCGCCCCCGACCTCATCACGCGCCGCGGCTGGTCCGCGCTGCAGTCGGACGCGCGCTGGACCTACCCGGTGAAGAAGGCCGAGGAACGCTCCTACGCGCTCGACATCGTCGTGCGCGGCGGCCTGGAAGTGCCCGCCGACGCGGTCGAACTGGTGTTCCCGATGACGCGCGACGCCGTCGCGCTCGCGAAAGCCTGGGCGCGCGCCGCGGCCCGCACCGCCGAGCTCCTCGCCGAAGGGCGCGACGTCGCCTTCCTCGTCGAGGGCGAC
>DASWVL010000285.1:0-38810 GCA_036406255.1 Zeimonas sp. | reverse complement strand
CCGCCCGGCTGCGCCCGGCGCTCGGGGGCTGTGCCCGCCCCGGCCCGGCACCCCGCGACCCTCGAGTCGAGGTGCACGACCGCTTCAACCAGTGGACGACTTCCGGGTGTATCGGGTTCTTGCGGGTGCGGGGCGCTGTGTGGGTGCGCGATGTCGGGCGCGGGCCCGAGCGGGCGTGGGCCGAGCGGGCGTTCAGCGTCCGATCGGCACGCCGGTGGGGTGGATCCAGCCCATATACTGCGCGAACAGGATGAAGGCGAAGAGCGCGACGGAGAATCCGACGCGGAATCCGAGGGCGCGCATGGTGTTGCGCGTGCGGCCGCGATCACGCACCAGGAAGAACAGCGCGGAAGCGAGGCTTCCGATGATCAGCACGAACGCTACGACTACGATCCATTTCACGGAACGGGGCTCCGGGGGCCGATTTCCGATTCTAGTGGAGCCGGAGCCTGCGGGCGGTGCCTGCCGGGCACCGGCGTGAGCGCTGCGCGGCGGGGCCTTCGTGCCTGGCTGCCGACGCTCGCGGCGCTCGTCGTCGTCGCCGTCACCGTTTCGCTGGGCAACTGGCAGTTGCGGCGCGCCGACGAGAAGCGGGCGCTGCAGGCGCAGCGCGACGCGGCCGAGCGCGACTCGCCGATCGAGGTCGCCGCGGGCGACGTCGACGCCGCACTCGAGGGACGGCGCGTTCGGGTGCGCGGGCGCTTCGTGTCAAAATTCGATGTCTTCATCGACAACCGGACGTACCGCGGCGTCGCGGGCTTCCACGTGCTCTCGCCGCTGCGCATCGCGGGTTCCGATTCGCACGTGCTGGTGCTGCGCGGCTGGGTCGCCTCCGATCCCCGCGAGCGATGGCGCGTGCCGCGGGTCTCGTCGCCCGACGGCGAGGTGGAGGTCGAGGGCATCGCGCTGCACGAGCTGGCGCACACGCTCGAGCTGGGCACGACGCCGGAGCCCGGACCCGACGACCGCATCTGGCTCAACGTCGATCTCGATCGATACCGGCGATGGTCGGGGCTGAAGGTGCAGCTGCCGATCGTGCGCGCGCTCGATGCGCCGCGCACCGCCTCCGGGCCGTTCGACGACGGACTCGTGCGCGACTGGCCGCGGCCTGGAGGCGACGTCGAAAAGCACGTCGCCTATGCGTTCCAGTGGTACGCGATGGCGACGCTCGCCGCCGGGCTGTGGATTTGGTTCGTCGTGCTCGCACGGTGGCGCGGGCGGCGCGACGAGGGCAACGCGAACTGAGATGGCAGGCAGGGACAGGCAGGTGACGGATTCGACGATGTCGCGGGAACGGGCGCGGACCGAAGGCGCGGGCGAAAGGAATCCGCAGGGGCGGCTCAAGCTGCTCGCACTGCTCCTCGTGCTTGCGGCGCCGATCCTCGCCTCGTACTACACGTATTACGTCGTGCGCCCGGACGGGCGCACGAACTACGGCACGCTCGTCGAGCAGCGCGCGGTCGACGCGCTCGGCGGCACGCCGGTGATCGGCGACGCGAGCACGCTGGGCGAATTGCGGGGGCGCTGGGTGATGCTCGTCGTCGGGACGTCCGACTGCGACGAAGGGTGCCGCGAGCGGCTGTACCACGTGCGTCAGGTGCGCTTGACCACGGGCAAGGACCGCGACCGGGTCGAGCGCGTATGGTTGCTGCCGGACACGGGAACGCCGGACGCGCAGCTGCTCGCCGAACACGAGGGGCTGAAGGTCATCCGCGTGCCCGCGCAGGTCGTCGCGGCGAACCTGCCGGCCACCGGGACGACTTCCGTTTCGGACCACATCTGGTTGATCGATCCGCTGGGGCACCTGATGATGCGCTTTCCGCGCAACGCAGATCCCAGCCGGATCAAGAAGGATGTCGCCAAGGTGTTGCGCGCATCCGGGATCGGATGACGCGTCCAGGGCCGCGCACCGAAGCACGAGAGTTCGAGTCGAAACGATGAGCGCAACGATCGAGAGTCCTTCCCTGCTGCACGAGCGCACCCGGGCGCGAGCGGCCGTCCGCTACCGGCGGCTGATCGGCTTCACCCTCGTGCTGACCTTCGCGCTGATCATGCTCGGTGCCTATGTGCGCCTCACCGACGCGGGGCTTGGCTGTCCCGACTGGCCCGGCTGCTACGGCACGCTCAGCCCCTTCCACGCGCAGGACGAGATCGCGAAGGCAGTGGCCGAGCAGGGCGGCGAGCAGGGCCCGGTTTCGATGGGCAAGGCGTGGCGCGAGATGATCCACCGCTATTTCGCGAAGCTGCTCGGCCTGTTGTGCATCGGCATCGCGGTGGTCGCGTGGCGCAGGCGCGCCGAGCTGCGCCAGTCTCCCGCGCTGCCGATCGCCCTGGTCGGCGTCGTCGTGCTGCAGGGCATCTTCGGCATGTGGACAGTCACGCTGCTGCTCAAGCCGGCGATCGTCACCGGACACCTGATCGGCGGACTGCTCACCTTCTCCCTGCTGCTGTGGTTGTGGCTGCGCCAGACCGAGCGGCCCCGCTACATCGACGCCGAGCCGCTCGCCGCGCTCCACGGGCCCGCGGTGCTCGGCGTCGCGCTGCTCGCGGCGCAGATCTTCCTCGGCGGCTGGACGAGCACGAACTACGCGGCGCTCGCCTGCACCGACCTGCCGACGTGCCGCGGCCAGTGGTGGCCCGAGATGGACTTCGTCAACGCGTTCCATTTCGTTCGCGAGCTGGGCCGCACCGGCGACGGCGAGCTGCTGTCGCAGCAGGCACTCACCGCGATCCACGTGATGCACCGGCTGGGCGCCGTCGTCGTTGCACTCTACGTCGGCTGGCTCGCCTGGCGAGTGCGCGGCACCGAAGGCGTGCGCACGCTCGGCGCCGCCGTGCTCGTCGTGCTCGTCGCGCAGTGGCTTCTCGGGCTGTCCAACGTATATTTCAGCCTGCCGCTGCCGGTGGCGGTTGCGCACAACGGCGGCGCCGCGTTGCTGCTCGGGCTGCTCGTCACGCTGCTGTTCCGCGCGCGACAGGCGCGCACGATTCTCTGAGGAAACGGGGTCCGAACACGATGGACATGCCCGCAGTACGGCCCGCGGGCTGGCGCCTGGCCGTCTCGCAGTACGTCGCGGTGACCAAGCCGCGCATCGTGCTGCTCGCCGCGTTCTGCGCGCTGATCGGCATGCTGCTGGCGAGCCGTTCGCAGGTGCCGTGGCAGATTCTGCTGTTCGGCACGGCGGGCATCTCGCTGCTCGCGGGCGCGGGCTTCGCGTTCAACTGCCTGATCGAACGCCACATCGACGCGCGCATGGCGCGCACGCGCGGGCGCCCCTCGGCGAGCGGCGAAGTCGGCGTGCCGGGGTACGCGCTGTTCGCCACCGTGCTCGCGGTGCTGGGCGCCTTCGTCCTGTATCGCTTCGTCAACCCGCTCACGATGTGGCTCACGCTGGCCACCTTCGTCGGCTATGCGGGCATCTACACCGTGCTGCTCAAGCCCGCCACGCCGCAGAACATCGTGATCGGCGGCGCATCGGGCGCGATGCCGCCGGTGCTCGGGTGGGCAGCGGTCGTGAACGAGGTGAGTGCTGCACCGCTCGTCCTGTTCCTGATCATCTTCGTCTGGACGCCGCCGCACTTCTGGTCGCTCGCGCTGTACCGGATCGACGACTATCGCAAGTCGGGCCTGCCGATGCTGCCTGTCACGCACGGGCCCGAGTTCACGCGGCTGAACATTCTGCTCTACACCGTGCTGCTGCTGGTCGCGTCGGTGTTGCCGTTCCTGATCCAGATGAGCGGCGTGCTCTACCTCGCCTGTGCGCTCGTGCTCGGCGCCATCTTCCTCGCGTATGCGTGGCGGATGTGGCGCAACTACTCCGACGAGCTGGCGCGGCGCACCTTCGGCTATTCGATCTTCTACCTGGCGGCGCTGTTCGGGGCGCTGCTGGTCGATCACTTCATGAGCTGACTTTCCGCGGAGGAATGCAACGCGATGACGAATCTCGACGTGCCGGCGCCGCTGTCCGGGCGCTGGTCGCGCCGGGCCGCGCTGGCGGCGATGGTCTCGGGCGCGCTGTGGCTGGCCGGTTGCCAGTCGAAGCCCGAATTCCGCAACACCGACGTCACCGGCGCCGACTTCGCGCAGGACTTCCATCTCACGGGCCACGACGGCAGGCAGTATTCGCTGGCCGACTTCCGCGGCAAGGCCGTCGTGATCTTCTTCGGCTACACGCAGTGCCCCGACGTCTGCCCGAGCACGATGTCCGAGCTCGCCGAGGTGATGAAGACGCTCGGTGCGGACGCCGATCGCGTGCAGGTGCTCTTCGTCACCGTCGACCCCGAGCGCGACACGCCGCAGCTGCTCGCGAGCTACGTGCCGGCATTCGATCCGCGTTTCCTCGGCCTGTACGGTGACGCCGAGGCGACCGAACGCACGGCGAAGGCGTTCCGCGTCTTCTACCAGAAGGTGCCCGGCAAGACACCCGGCAGCTACACCGTCGACCACACGGCGGGCAGCTACGTCTACGACCCGCAGGGAAAGCTGCGCCTGTTCATCAAGCACGGCACCGGGCCCGAGCCGATCGCGCACGACCTGCGGGCGCTGCTGGAGGGTTGAAGTCCCGGCGCGATTCTCCGGCGCGCGATTCGTCGCGCACGAGCGCGCCGCGCGGGCAAAGGCGCGAGCCATCTGCCGCGGACGCGCAGGGGCGCAGCCCCCCGCTTCGCGGGGGGTTACCTGCGATGCTCACAGCGCCGGCTGGCGCCGCGTAACTCGCTCCGCGCGCTTCGCGCGCTGCGCTCGAACAGACGCGGCGAGAATGAAGACGACGCGCGCTGCGCGCGCGCCGGCGCGGCTGCGCTTCTCGGCTGCGCACAAGCGCGTCCGCGGCAGACGGCTCGCGCCTTTGCGAGCGAGGTCGCCTGGTTGCGCGGCGAGCGCGTGCGACTTCTTCGTGTTGCCTGCGAATCCGGTGCTGCGTTTCGCGCTGTGCGATCGGCGTGTCGCCGTTTAGCGAGCGCTCCCCGTGTGTTCGATGCACCTGGAATCAGTCGCTGCGCTGCGTGCCGGGTAGCGTGCGGGTAGGGTCGGGCGTGTCGTCTCGCGCTTCGCGCTGTGTCAGGGCGACGAGGACGGTCGCCGCGAGAATCATCAGGCCGCCGGCGACGGTGCGCGGGGTCAGTGCCTCGCCGCCGATCGCCATCGACGAGAGTGCGGCGAACAGCACTTCGCTGAGCATGACGATCGCAGTCACCCCGGCGGGGACGCGCGCGACGCCGTACTGCAGCGCGAAGTTTCCGGCGAGCAGCGCGAGCGCCAGCGCGATGGTCCCCGAGACCCACAGCCACTGCGGTGTCGGCGGAAAGGCGATCGCGCCGTGTTCGGCCATCATCCACGCCATCGCGCAGGCGACGACGAAGCCGCCGACGAACATCGCCAGCGCACGGACGTCATCGGGCGCGTCCCGGTTGCGGCGCACGAGCACGTTGACGACTGCGAAGCAGACGCCTCCGGCCACACCGAGCCAGTCGGCGAGCGATGACGGCAGCGGAACGCCCGCGCCCGGTTGCCACAGAACGACCGCGGCACCCCCGAGCGCGAGCGCCATGCGCGCGAGCGCCGTGCGCGTGATCGGCTCGTCGAGCAGCCAGCGCGCGAGCAACATCGACCACACCGGCATCAGGTAGAAGAGCAGTACGACGCGGACGACCTCGCCGATCATCACGCCCCAGTTGAAAGCAACGTTCGTCGCACCCGCCGCGAGCACCAGCCACGCCAGCCGGGGCCGTCGCAGGAGTCCCGGCCACGCACGCGGGCGCCAGGCGCTGATTACGAGCGTCGAGAACAGGAACGCGAAGCCCGTTGCCCAGACGCTGTGCAGTCCGAGTTCGTTCAGCTGCCGGAACGGCCACCAGGAAACGCCCCAGACCAAGGCGTTGAACAGCAGGCAGGCGAGGGCTGCGGCAGGCACGGGCGGAAGTCGCGCGGGAGAGCAGCCCGCGAAGGTCGGGCGGAACGAGAGGCGCTTGGCCGGAACGGATGATGCGCCAGGGCGCCGGCCGGAGGGAAGATGCGCGCCGGAGCGCGCACCGCGTCAGACGTACTCGGCCAGCGCGCCCTTCATCTTCTGCAGCGCCTTTGCCTCGATCTGGCGGATGCGCTCGGCCGAAACGCCGAACTCGCTCGCCAGCTCGTGCAGCGTGAGCGTGCCGCCTTCGGATTCGTCCTTCAGCCAGCGCGTCTCGATGATGCGGCGGCTGCGCGCATCGAGCGCGGCGAGCGCGCTGGCGATGCCCTCGCTCTGCAGCCGGTCGCGGTCGCGCGATTCGAGGACCTGGGTCGGCTCGGCTTCCGGCGCGGCGAGCCAGGCGATGGGCGAGAAGCTCTCCTCGCCGTCGGCGGTCGACGTGTCGAGCGCGATGTCCTGTCCGCCGAGCCGTGTTTCCATCTCGACGACGTCCTTTTCGCGCACGTTCAGGTCGCGCGCGATTGCGTCGACCTCGGCGGCGGTGAGCGTCTGCGGACCGGGCTTGCGCGAGCGCAGGTTGAAGAACAGCTTGCGCTGCGCCTTCGTCGTCGCCACCTTCACGGTGCGCCAGTTCTTCAGGATGTATTCGTGGATCTCGGCGCGGATCCAGTGCAGCGCGAACGACACCAGGCGGACGCCGCGGTCGGGATCGAAGCGCTTCACGGCCTTCATCAGGCCGATGTTGCCTTCCTGGATCAGGTCGGCGTGCGGCAGGCCGTAGCCGAGGTACTGGCGCGCGATCGACACCACGAGACGCAGGTGCGACAACACCATGTCGCGCGCGGCGTCGAGGTCTCCCGTGTCGCGAAAGCGGCGCGACAGTTCACTCTCCTGCTCGGCGGTGAGCATCGGCAGCCGGTGAACCGCGGCAATATACGCATCGAGATTTCCGACCGCAGGCAGCGCCATCATCGCATTGGGCGAAGCGGGCACGAGCGCGGCGGAATTTCCCTTTGTCATCCAGTTACCTCCTTTCCAAGCCGATAGATTAGCACTCTCAGGCCGAGAGTGCTAGTAGCAGGCGACAATTCGACAGAAAAGACAGATGGACGGGAATCCAATGCTCCAACTCCACACCTATTTCCGCAGTTCGGCTTCGTTCCGCGTGCGTATCGCCTTGAATCTGAAGGACTTGCCCTGGGAGCCGAAGGTCGTCTGGCTGCCTTCGGGCGAGCAATGCGGCGACCCGTTCCGGGCGGTAAATCCGCAGGGACTCGTTCCCGTGCTGGTCGACGGGGAGCAGCGGATCGCCCAGTCGCTGGCGATCATCGAGTATCTGGACGAGACGAAGCCCGGACCCCGGCTGCTGCCGCAGGACCCCTTGGGCAGGGCGCGCGTGCGTTCGCTGTCGATGCTCGTCGCGGCCGAGATCCATCCGCTGAACAACCTGCGCGTCCTCAACCACTTGCGCGACGCGGTCGGGCTCGATGCGGAGGCGGTCGGCCGCTGGTACCGGCACTGGTGCGACGAGGGGCTCGCCGCGCTGGAGCGCGAACTGGCCGATGCGCGGACCGGGCGCTTCTGCCACGGCGACGAGCCGACGATGGCCGACGTATGCCTCGTGCCGCAGATCTTCAACGCGCGCCGGTACGAGACGAAAGTCGAGCGCTACCAGCGCACGATGCGGATCTTCGACGAATGCATGAAGATCGACGCGTTCAGCAGGGCGCAGCCTTCCCGGCAGGCGGAGGCGGCCCGCTCGTAGGGGCGGTAGTCGGCCGGCGGGCCCGGCCCGCAGTTGGCGTTCTAGCCCTCCTCCGACCGGAGGATCAGTCGCACCGACCGGCGGAGCGCGCGGGCGGCATTTCGCGGCCTACCATGGAAAACGCGCCGACGCCGACCCCCCACGGCTGAGTACGGCTCCTCGAATGCCGACCGCAAGGTGCTCCAGATGCCGATCGAATTCGCCGTCGCTTCTCCGGTAACCATCCGTGTTGCGCGAAGCGACCGGGATCTCGCCCGCGTGTTCGCGCTGCGCGCGCGCAGCCACGCCGCCATCGGTTCCTCGCCGGCTTCCGACCGTTACGACCGGCTGCCGAACTCGACGCTGCTGCTGGCCGAGGCGGCTTTCGACGGCGAGGCGCTCGGAACGCTGCGCATTCTCGCCGGCGATCGCGGCCCGATGATGGTCGACGGGCTGCTCGAACTTCCCGCTTCGATGAAGCACCGGTCGATCGCCGAAGGGTCGCGGCTCGTGGTGCGGGAAGGGCCTCATGCGCAGGACGTGCGACGCATGCTGTGGAAGGCCTTCCATCGATACTGCCTGGCCGCTCAGGTGCAGACGATGCTGGTCGCCGCGCGTGAAGCGGCCGCTCGCGACTACGAGTGGCTCGGCTTCACCGACGTTTTTCCGGGGGGCGCGCTCTTCGCGCCGCGCGGCCGCGAGCTCGCGACGCATCGGCTGCTGCAGCTCGGCGTGTTCGAGGCGCACGAGGCGATGATGCGAAGCGGGCACCCGCTGCGCGAGTTCTTCTTCCTCGAACGGCATCCCGAGATCGACCTGCTCGGCGGCGCAGTCGGCGCCGCCTCGCGCGCCGCGGCGCCGCCCACCATTCCCGACCATCTCCGGATGGCGGCGCAGCTGGCCGAGGTGGCGATCGTCTAGCGCAACCGGCGAAGGCCGGCGCCGCTCGCTAGTCGAGCAGCGCGCCGGCGAATTCTTCGGCGGAGAAGGCCTGCAGGTCGCCGATCTTCTCGCCGACCCCGATGAAGTAGACCGGCACCTGTCGTTCGCGACGCGTGTAGGCCAGCGCGGCGAGAGCGCCGCCTTTCGCGGTGCCGTCGAGCTTGGTCACGATCAGCCCGGTGAGCGGCACCGCGTCGTCGAAGGCCCTGACCTGCGCCAGCATGTTCTGGCCGGTATTGCCGTCGAGCACGAGCAGCGTCTCGTGCGGCGCCCCGTCCATCGCCTTGCCGACGACGCGGCGGATCTTGCGCAGCTCGTCCATCAGGTGCGTCTGCGTCGGCAGCCGGCCGGCGGTATCGATGATGACGATTCCGGTGCGGCGCGCACGGCCGGCGTGCACGGCGTCGAAAGCGACGGCGGCGGGGTCGCCGCCCTGCTGCGCGATGACTTCGACGCGGTTGCGCGAACCCCATTCGGCGAGCTGCTCGCGCGCAGCGGCCCGGAACGTGTCGCCGGCGGCGAGAAGGATCGACTTGCCCTCGCGCTGCAGGTGATGCGCGAGCTTGCCGATCGACGTCGTCTTTCCTGCGCCGTTGACGCCGGCGACCATCATGACGAGCGGTTCGGCCGCGTCGATGTCCATCGGCTTCTCGAGCGGCATCAGCAGCTCGACGAGCAGCGCGCGCAGCGCCAGCCGCACCTGCTCGGCGTCGTCCAGGCGGTCGCGCCGCACGCGGTCCTGCAGGCGCTCCATCAGCCACTGCGTCGTCGCGACGCCCGCGTCGCTGGCGATCAGCGCCGATTCGAGCTCCTCGAAGAGCGCGTCGTCGACCTGCACGTTCGAGAACAGGCCTGCCAGGTTGCCGCGCGTACGCGACATTCCCTCGCGCAGTCGCTCCATCCACGTGCGCCGTTCCGCCTCCGGCAGCGTCACGACCGCATCGCCCGAGGGCAGCACGATCGCTTCGGGGCGCGCGAGAACGTCCCGGGGGTACAGGCTTCCGAACGAGGCGGTCGCTTCGGCCGCAGCCGTCCGGCTCGCGTCCGCCGCCGGTTCCGACGACGGTGACTCGACCGGCGCCGTCGCGACAGCGGACGATGCGATGGGCTCCGGAGACGGCGCGAGCACGGCGGATTCGAGCGGCGGCGTCGGCGCGGTCGGCGTCGGCTGCGGTGCCTGCTCGGCCGTCGTCGGTTGCCCGACCGCAGCAGGTTGCGGTGCCTGCTCGGCCTGCGGCTCCGGGGGCGGTGGCTGCCGCACCAGCGGTGCTTCCGGCCCGGGCTCCGGTATCGCGCGCTTTTCCTGTGCCTGCTGCGGCTGTGCTTGTGGCTCCGGCTCCGGCTTCGGTTGCGGTCCCGGCTCCCGCTGCGCCTCGGCCGGTCGCAGCACCTCCGCCGGATAGAGCATCTCCGACGGATACAGGCTCTGCGCGGGCACGCCGATGCCGCCGCGCGCAGCCTCTTCCTTCGGCGCGGTAGCCGCGCCGGAAGATGCAGAGTCGTCGGGGGAAGGGGAGCTTTCGGCCGCCGAGGGCCTCTTGCGACGCAGGAATCCGAACATGGCTACACTCGACCCCGATTCTACCTGCCCCACCCATGCCGCTTTCCCCGCTCTCCCGTGTCGCGCCGCTGCTGCTCGTGTTCGCGGCGGGCTGTGCGCTGCTGCCCGCCGTGCACGCGCAGGTCGCACCCGCGCCGAGCGCCTCGCCACCCGCTGCGCCGGCCGACGACGCGCGCGAGACCTTCGAACGTACGCTGCCGAACGGAATGAAGGTGATCGTGCGCGAGGATCACCGGGCGCCCACCGCGGTGCATCTCGTGCTCTACCGGATCGGATCGGTGGACGAATCGAAGGGACGCACCGGCATCTCTCACGTCCTCGAGCACATGATGTTCAAGGGGACCGAGGCGTACCCGGCGGGAGAGTTCTCGCGCCGCGTGGCACAGCTCGGCGGGCGCGAGAACGCCTTCACCACGAACGACTACACCGGCTACTTCCAGCAGATCGGCGCGGAGCATCTGTCCGAAGTGATGACGCTCGAGGCCGACCGGATGTCGAACCTGGCGCTCGCGCAGAAGGAGTTCGAGCAGGAGGTCCGCGTCGTGATGGAGGAGCGGCGACTGCGCACCGAAGACCGCGCGCAGTCGCTCGTCTACGAGCAGTTCCGGTCGCAGGCCTTCGTCGCGTCGCCGGTCCGCCAGCCGGTGATCGGCTGGTTCAGCGATCTGCAGGCGCTGACGGTCGACGACCTGCGCCAGTGGTATCGCGAGTGGTACACGCCGTCGAACGCGATCGTCATCGTGGTCGGAGACGTTTCGGCCGAACAGGTCTGGCAGCTCGCCGAGCGCAGCTACGGGCAGGTGAAGGCGCACGCGGTGCCGGAACGCAAGCCGCTCGACGAACCCGCGCAGCGCGGCCTGCGCCGCGCATGGGTGAAGGCGCCCGCCGAGAACCCGTACGTGCTGATGGGCTTCAAGGTCCCGCGGCTGGAGGACGTCGAGCGCGATTCCGAACCCTACGCGCTCGAGGTGCTCGCCGCGGTGCTCGACGCCGACGAGAACGGACGGCTGACGCGCAACATCGTGCGTGGCTCTCGCGCGGCGAACCAGGTCGGCGCGGGCTACGACTCGATGTCGCGCGGCCCGACACTGTTCGTGCTCGACGGCACGCCCGCCGAAGGGCGCACGACGGCCGACGTCGAGCGCGCACTGCGCGAAGAGATCGCAAAGATCGCGAAGGACGGCGTCGCGGTCGAGGAACTCGAGCGCATCAAGACGCAATACGTCGCGGGCGAGATCTACAAGCGCGACTCGATCATGGCGCAGGCGATGGAGATCGGCGGCCTGGAGATGTCCGGCTTCTCGTACCGCGACGCCGACCGGATCCTCGCGCGCATCGCCGCGGTGACTGCCGAGCAGGTGCAGGCGGTCGCCCGGAAGTACTTCGATTCGGAAGAGACGCTGACGGTGGCGACGCTGCTGCCGCAGCCGATCGCCGAGGGTGAACGGCCGGGCGTCGCGGCGCCGGAAGGCGCGAAGGGAGGGCCGATCCGATGAGGACGCCGGCCACGCGCGGCGCCGGGCGAGTCGCACGTTCCGCCGCGCGCGCGTTGCGCCTGCTGCTCGCCGCATCGCTCGCCTTCTTCGCGCTTGCGGCGCATTCGGCGCTCCCGATCGAACACTGGACGACCTCGAACGGTGCGCGCGTGTACTTCGTTCGCGCCGACACCATTCCGATGCTCGACGTGCGTGTCGACTTCGATGCCGGCGCGCGGCTCGATCCGCCCGGAAAGACCGGCCTCGCTTCGCTCACGGCGGCGATGCTCGGCCGTGGCATCGACGAGGCGGACGAGGCGCAGATCGCCGAGCGCTTCGCGCGCATCGGTGCGCAGCGCGGCGCCGGCGCCGGCGACGACCGCGCCAACGTCTCGCTGCGCACGCTGACCGGCGAGCGACAGGCCGACGAGGCGATCGGCCTGCTCGCCGCGATCGTCTCGCGGCCGACCTTTCCCGACGCGGTGCTCGGGCGCGAGCGCCAGCGGATCATCCAGGCCATTCGCGAAGCCGAGACGAAGCCCGAGAACATCGCGCAGAAGAATTTCGACGCGATGCTCTACGGCGCGCACCCGTACGGCGCGCACGCGACGCCGGAGACGGTGTCCGCGATCTCGCGCGACGACCTCGTCGCCTTCCACCGTGCGCATTACGGGGCGCGCGACGCCGTCGTTTCGATGATCGGCGCGATCGACCGCGAGCGTGCCGAGCGGATCGCGGAGCGCCTGGTGCGGGACCTGCCGGCCGCCGACGCGACCGCGAAGCTTCCCGAAGTGAAGCGGCTCGAGCGCGCCGAGGAGCGGCGCATCGAGCATCCGGCAACGCAGAGCCACATCCTGATCGGGCAGCCGGCGATCGCACGCGGCGACCCCGACTTCTTCCCGCTGCTCGTCGGCAACTACGTGCTCGGCGGCGGCGGATTCGTCTCGCGCCTGTACGACGAGGTACGCGAGAAACGAGGCCTCGCCTACAGCGTCTACTCGTATTTCTCGCCGAAGCTGCAACCCGGTCCGTTCACCATCGGCCTGCAGACGCAGAAGGAGCAGACCGACCTCGCGCTCGGCGTCGTGCGCGACACGCTCGGGAAGTTCCTCGCTGAAGGCCCCACCGAGGACGAGCTGAAGGCCGCCAAGGCGAACCTGATCGGCGGCTTCGCGCTGCGCATCGATTCGAACGCGAAGATCGTCGACAACCTCGCCGTGATCGGGTTCTATCGGCTGCCGCTCGACTATCTCGACCGCTGGACCGAGCGGGTCGATGCGGTCACGCTCGCACAGGTGCGCGACGCATTCGCGCGCGTGCTCGATGCGCAGCGCATGGCGACGGTCGTCGTCGGCGCCGGCGCATCGGCCCGATGAAGCGCGCGCGAAGCGTCGCTTCCGCCACCCCGCGCAGCTGCGCGCACCGCATCCGCGTCGTCGGCGGGCAGTGGAAGCGCACGCCGATCGACGTCCCCGACGTCGCCGGGCTGCGCCCCACGCCCGACCGCGTGCGCGAGACCCTGTTCAACTGGCTCGGCCAGCGGCTCGACGGATGGCGTTGCCTCGACCTGTTCGCGGGCAGCGGTGCGCTGGGCTTCGAGGCCGCCTCGCGCGGTGCGCAGCGGGTGGTGCTCGTCGAGCGCGACCCGCGCGCACGCGCCGCGATCGCGGCAACGATCGAGCGCCTGCGCGCGCAACAGGTGCAGCTCGTCGCCGGCGACGCCTTCGATGCGCTGCGGCGCCTCTCGCGGGCGGGCGAGCGATTCGATCTCGTCTTCGTCGATCCTCCGTTCGACGAGGCGCTGTACGCGGGCGCGATCGCGGCGCTGCCGCCGGTGCTCGCCGCGGACGCGGTCGTCTACGTCGAATCCGGCGAACGATTCGAGGCGCCGGCGGGCTGGCGGACCGAGCGCGAAGGCCGCGCCGGTCAGGTCCGTTATCATCTGATGAGAAGGGACGCCGACGCGCTCCCAGGAAGCGAAGAATGACGCGCGCCATCTATCCGGGCACCTTCGACCCGCTCACCCGCGGCCACGAAGACCTCGTTCGACGTGCATCGAAGCTCTTCGACTCCGTCGTCGTCGCGGTCGCGGCGAGCCGCGGCAAGAATCCGATCTTCGACGTCGACGAGCGGCTCGCGATCGCGCGCGAGGTGCTCGCGCACCATGCAAACGTCGAGATCACGAGCTTTTCCGGGCTGCTGGTCAACTTCGTGAAGCAGCAGCGCGCCGACGTCGTCGTGCGCGGGCTGCGCGCGGTCACCGACTTCGAATACGAGTTCCAGATGGCGGGCATGAACCGGCACCTGATGCCGGACGTGGAGACGATCTTCCTCACGCCCACCGACAAGTACCAGTTCATCTCGGGGACGCTCGTGCGCGAGATCGCCCTGCTCGGCGGCGACGTCTCGCAGTTCGTCGCGCCCCCGGTGCTGCGCTGGATCGATCGAAAGCTCGCGCAGCTTCGCGCCGCCGGGCAGGCGAAGGCGTGACGCCGCGGTAGCGGGACAGCGGGGCAGCGAACGCGATGGCGCTCATCATCACCGACGAGTGCATCAACTGCGACGTCTGCGAGGCCGAGTGCCCCAACGGCGCGATCTCGATGGGCGAGGAGATCTACGAGATCGACCCGCTGCGCTGCACCGAGTGCGTCGGGCATTTCGACGCGCCGCAGTGCCGCCGGGTGTGTCCGGTCGACTGCATTCCGCGCGATCCGTCGTGGACGGA
The DNA here is from genome assembly GCA_036406255.1 of Zeimonas sp. Lineage (GTDB taxonomy): Bacteria > Pseudomonadota > Gammaproteobacteria > Burkholderiales > Burkholderiaceae_E > Zeimonas. The sequence continues at coordinate 24,454 of DASWVL010000285.1, read as the reverse complement.
GACGCCGCAGCAGCTGATGGACAAGTTCCGGCGCCTGCAGCCGGAGCAGGGCACCGCGGCCCGCGGGGACCAGGAGCGTCCCCCGGGCTGACGGCGTCCGCCCGTCAGCCGGTTCCCGTCGCGCTCGCGCCGATCGTCTCGTAGACGAAGCGCTCGAAGACGCGCGCCTCGGTCCACGCGCGTGCCTCTGCGACGAGGCTCTGGTGCGACAGCGGAAAGCGCGCTGCCCAGGCGGCCGTGGTCTCCAGCCGCAGCGTCCCCCTCGACAGGAACAGGGCCGGCGTCGGCACCTCGGCGTCGTCGCGCCTTCGGTGCAGGATCGTCGCCACGCGCAGCGCGAGCACGGCGAGCGCAGCGGTCTCGTCGTCGACGATGCCGCGCAGCGAATCGAGACTGCCGGTCTGCGTGAGCGCCAGTTGCGCCAGCCGGTCCTGCTCGCGCTGCGAGAAACCGGGCATCTCGGCGTGGGCGAGGATGTACGCCGAGTGCCGGTGGAAGTCCTCGTGCGTCACCGAACGCCCGACCTCGGCGAGCTCGGCAGCCCAGCCGAGCAGGCGGCGGCGCACCTGCAACACCTCGCGTGCGCCCCGTGCGCCCTGGTCGAACAGCGCGAGCGCGGTGTCGCGCACGCGCCGTGCATGCGCGACGTCGACGTGGTGGCGGCGCAGCATCTGCTCGATCGCGAGCGCCCGCACGTCGCGACCCTCGTCACGGCCGAGCAGGTCGTAGAGCACGCCCTGGCGCAAGGCGCCGTTGCAGTACTGCATCGCGTCGATGCGCAGCTCGTCGAAGACCGCCATCATCACGGCCAGGCCGCCGGCGAGCACGGGCCTGCGGTCGGGCGTCAGGCCCGACAGTCGTACGCAATGGACGTCGCCTGCGTCGACGAGCGCCTCATGCGTTCGTTCGAGCGAGGCGCGGTCGAGCGCCTCGGCGTCCCAGTGCGCGCGTGCGACCTGCCACAGCGACTTCGCCGTTCCCGACGTGCCGACCGCGTAGCGCCAGCGCTGCGCGCCGAACGACGCCGCGATCGACGCGAAGACGGCGCGCGCCTCGTAGTACGCGTCCTCGAATGTGCTTCGGCAGACCCGGCCGCCGGGGAAGTGCCGATTCGACAGAACGACGCATCCGACGCCGGCCGACTCGAGCGCCTTCGCCTGCATGTCGATGCCGACAATGCATTCGGTCGACCCGCCGCCGATGTCGACGACGAGCCGCGGTTCGCCGTCGCAGGGCAGCGCGTGCGCGGCACCGAGATAGATGAGCCGCGCTTCCTCGAGCCCGGAGACGATCTCGATCGGAAACCCGAGCGCCGCTTCGGCGGTGGGCAGGAACCGGTGCGCGTTGCGCGCCACGCGCAGCGTGCTGGTCGCGACCGCGCGCACCGCGTCGGGCGAGAACGATCGCAGCCGCTCGCCGAAGCCGGCGAGCGCGACGAGAGCGCGCTGGCGCGACGTGTCGTCGAGCGTTCCGTCGCTGCGCAGCCCGCTGGCGAGGCGCACCGATTGCCGCACGCTGTCGAGCGGAACGGCCAGCTCGCCGAGCGGCGAACGTTCGACGCGCGCGATCAGCAGCCGGAAGCTGTTCGAGCCGAGGTCGACGGCGGCCAGCAGGCGGTTCGCGGGCATCGGAGGTGTCGGGATCGGACGGAGGAGCGAAAAGTATCGCAAACGCTCCCCGGGCGCGCGCCTCCGACCCCGCGGTCGGCACCGGTGCGCGCACCCGCGGTCGGCGCTTGTGCGCGGAGCCCGCGGTCAGCAACGGTGCGCGACGACGATGTGTGCGGGCGCCGCGAACGCCACTTCTCCGCGCTCGTTCTCCAGTGCCGACATCTCCCGACGTGCCGCGTCGACCAGCTGCTGCAGCTGCGCATCGCTGACGAGATCCGAGAACGCCCAGCCGCGCACGTTCGTGCGAATCCACGCGTCGAGCGACGGAAAGCGCGCGATTCCCGCCTTCGTCGTCACCTGGGCCCCGGGCATTCCCGCCTGCGCGAAGAGCGTGCGCAGCGCGTCGCCGTCTCCGAGCGAGAACGGCACGCGCAGCGCATCGCCGGCCGCCGTCCCGACGACCCGGTCGAGCATCGATGCCAGCGCCGCGAAGCCGGCGGAGTGCGGCAGCGCGTCCCACACCGCCACCGCCAGGCGTCCGCCGGGGCGCAGCACCCGCAGCATCTCTCGCAGGCCGGCCCGGCGATCCTCGAAGAACATCAGCCCGAACTGGCACAGCACCGCATCGAAGCTCGCATCGTCGAAAGCCAGGTTTTCGGCGCGTCCCTCCCGCCATTCGATTCCGGGCGCGCATTCGGCGGCGACGGCGAGCATCCCTTCGTTGGGGTCGACCCCGACGATCCCGTCTGGCGAGCGCAGCCGGGCGGCGGCGGCGCGGGCAAGCACGCCGGTTCCGCATGCGACGTCGAGCAGCCGCCGCGTTGCCGCTCCCACTTCGGCAGCGTCGAGCACTGCGTCGGTCCACTGTTCGAACAGCGCCGGTACGAAGAAGCGCTCGTACACGGCGGCCGCGTCGCGATTCACCTGGCCCCGCGCCGCCGCAGCGGACGGTGGAGTCGCGGGCGTCGACGCATCGACGATCGTTTCGCTCATCGCTTCTCTCCCTGCATGCGGAGCACCTGCCCCGGGGTTATGATCGATCGCGCCATGCGCGGCTTCCATGACCGGGATTCCGGATCGCATGCCGCAACGTCCGTCGCGGCCCGCCGGCGCGGGCGTGCCCCTGTCGACCGAGGCGCGCGCGCGGCTCGGCACGACGTCGACGTCGACGTCGTCTCCGACCTGCTTCGCCGAGTGCGCCTGAGCGCATCGATGCTCTTCCTGGTCGAAGCCTCGCGGCCGTGGTCCACGTCGGCGCCGCGTGCGTCGCAGTTCGCCTCCGCGGTGCTGCCCGGTGCACGCCACGTCGTCTCGTATCACGTGGTCGTGCGCGGCTCGTGCTGGGCAGGGCTGGAGGGCGGCGAGCCGGTCCGCCTGGGCGCCGGCGACGTGTTCGTCGTGCCGCACGGCCATGCGTATTTCCTCGCCGATCCGAGGCATTCGTTCGCGCGTTGCGGCGACGCGGGTTCGTCGGAATTCTTCCGCCGCATGGCTGCCGGCGAGCTGCCGCCGGTGCTTGCCGCAGCCGGTGGAGCAGGCGAAACCACCGAATTCCTCTGCGGCTTCCTCGGATGCGACGCGCGGCCGTTCAATCCGCTGCTCGCATCGTTGCCGCCGATGGTGCGCATCGCAGACGCGGTCGGTGCCAGTCCGCGGATGCGTCTGCTCGTCGACCTCGCGTTGTTCGAGCTGCGCGATCGTCGACCCGGAGCGCGCGATGCGCTGCTGCGCGTGGCCGAGCAGATGTTCGCCGAGTTGCTGCGCACCCGCATCGACCCGGTCGGCGACGTTGCGCAGGGGTGGTTCGCCGCGCTCGCCGATCCGCTCGTCTCGCGCGCGCTGGCGCGGCTGCACGCGGCGCCGCAGCGGCCGTGGACGCTCGCGCTGCTCGCCGACGAGACCGACGCGTCGCGCTCCGTGCTCGTCGAACGTTTCTCGCGGCGGCTCGGCCGTCCGCCGATGCGGTACCTCGCCGCGTGGCGCATGCAGCTCGGCGCGGGAATGCTGTGCGAACCGGGCGCACTCGTGAAGCAGGTTGCGGCTGCGGTGGGCTACGAATCGGAGGCGGCGTTCAGTCGCGCGTTCAAGCGCGCCACCGGCGTGGCGCCCGCCGACTGGCGCGAGCGCGGTGCGTAGCGTTTTGCGCCACCGGACACCAGGGCCGCGCTACAGGCGCTTCATCCAGTCGAGCATCGTGCGCACGAAGGGGCGATAGGGCGGCGCGAACAGGTTCATTGCGTGCCAGCGCGATTGACGGAATACCGGCGTGAGCTTGCTGAACGAGTCGAATCCCCAGCGCCCGTGGTAGTGGCCCATGCCCGAAGCCCCGACACCGCCGAACGGCAGGGCCTCCTGCCCGACGTGCATCAGCGTGTCGTTGATGCACGCTCCACCGACGTGCGTGCGTTCGATCGCCCGGCGCGCGCGCTGCACGTCGTCGTCGAACCAGTACATCGCCAGCGGCCGCGGCATCGACTCGACGAACTCCAGCGCCTCGTCGAGCCGGTCGTAGGGCAGCACCGGCAGGATCGGACCGAAGATCTCCTCGCGCATCACGGCGAGCGAGGCCGGCGGATCGACGAGCAGTACCGGGCCGAGGCGGTGCGCCGCGTCGTCGCGGCCGGGGCCGTCGAAGAGGTCGACGCGGCGCACTCCGGCACGCTCGGCTTCGTCGAGATGACGCAGCAGCCGCTCGTACTGGCGCGCGTCGACGATGCTGCAGTAGTGCGGATCGGACAGGCCCAGCGGATGCATCGCGCGGGCACGCGTTCGCGCCGACTCGACGAACTCTTCGAGCCGCTCGCGCTGCACGAAGGCGTAGTCGGGCGCGACGCAGGTCTGGCCGGCGTTGACGAGCTTGCCGTGCAGGATGCGCGGCACCGCCCGCACGAGCGGGTAGCCGGGAGCGACCACCGCCGGCGACTTGCCGCCAAGCTCGAGCGTCACCGGCGTGAGGTGCTCGGCGGCGGCGCGCATCACCTTGCGGCCTACGGCGCTCGAGCCGGTGAAGACGAGGTGGTCGAAGGGAAGCGCCGTGAAGGCGGCACCCGTCTCGGGGCCGCCGAGGACGACGGTGACCTCGTCGGCGGCGAAGTGCTGCGCGACGAGCCGCGCCAGCAGTGCCGAGAACCGCGGGGTGTGCTCCGAGGGCTTGACCATCGCGCGGTTTCCGGCGGCGAGTACGTCGACGAGCGGGCCGATCGCGAGGAACAGCGGATAGTTCCACGGCGAGACGATGCCGATGACGCCCAGCGGTCGCGGAACGATCTCGGCGCGCGCGGGCAGGAACCACTTCGAGACGCGCGCGCGGCGCCGGCGCATCCAGTGCCGGCCGGAGCGCAGCGCCCCGCGGATCGCCGCCACCGACGGAAAGACCTCGACCAGCTGGGTCTCCATGCGCGGGCGCCCGCCGAAATCGGCGTCGATCGCGTCCTCGATCGCCGCCTGGTTCTCGAGCAGCAGATGCAGCAGGCGGCGCAGGCGCGAACGCCGTGCCGGCCAGTCGGGAAAGGGTGCGCGCCGGTACGCCTCTCGCTGCGCGGCGAAGCGCGAATCGAGATCGGATGTGCCCTCGTCGGGTTTCATCGGGGATCCTGGCAACGCCGCGGCCGGGCGATACCCCATCAGAATAGCGTCATCGGCACTTCGGGGAGCAGCGATGCCCTACGTCCTTGCGCTCGACCAGGGCACCACCAGTTCGCGTGCGATCGTCTTCGACGAAAGCGGCGCGATCCGTTCGATCGCGCAACGCGAGTTTCGCCAGATCTTTCCCCAGCCGGGCTGGGTCGAGCACGATCCGCTCGAGATCCGCGACACGCAGTTCGCCACCGCGCGCGAGGCGATCGCCGCCGCCGCGATCGACCCGCGCACGATCGTCGCCATCGGCATCACCAACCAGCGCGAGACGACGATCGTCTGGGAGCGGGCGAGCGGGCGTCCGATCCACAACGCGATCGTCTGGCAGGACCGGCGAACCGAACCGATCTGCGAATCGATTCGTGCGCGCGGGCTCGCGCCGATGGTCGCCGAACGCACCGGGCTCGTCGTCGACGCGTACTTCTCGGCGAGCAAGCTGCAGTGGCTGCTCGAACACGTGCCCGGTGCACGCGAGAAGGCGCGCCGGGGCGAGCTTGCCTTCGGCACCGTCGACAGCTGGCTGGTCTGGCAGCTCACCGCGGGCACCGTTCACGCCACCGACGTCAGCAACGCATCGCGCACGATGCTCTACGACATCCGGCGCGGATGCTGGGACGACGATCTGCTCGCAGCCTTCGACGTTCCGCGTTCGATGCTGCCCGAGGTGCATCCGTCGAGCCACGTGTACGCGACGAGCGAAACCGGGGCGCTCGGCGGCGCGTGGCCGATCGCCGGCATCGCGGGCGACCAGCAGGCGGCGCTCTTCGGGCAGGCGTGCTTCCGCCCGGGGATGGCGAAGAACACCTACGGCACCGGGTGCTTCCTGCTCATGCACACCGGGGAGCGCTTCGAGCCGTCGCGCAACGGGCTTGTAGCCACCGTGGCGGCGCAGCCCGATGCGACGCGCCGCTACGCGCTCGAAGGCAGCGTCTTCATCGCCGGAGCGGTCGTCCAGTGGCTGCGCGACGGCCTGGGAGCGATCGAGCGCTCCTCCGACGTCGAGAAGCTTGCCGCGTCGGTGCCCGACTCGGGCGGCGTGATGTTCGTGCCGGCGTTCACCGGGCTCGGTGCGCCCTGGTGGAGGCCCGATGCGCGCGGCACGATCACCGGCCTGTCGAGGGGCACCACGGTGGCGCACGTCGCGCGCGCGGCGCTCGACTCGATCGCGTTCCAGAGCGCCGCGCTGCTCGCCGCGATGCAACGAGACGCAGGCGCGCCGATCACCGAGCTGCGCGCCGACGGCGGTGCCGCGGCCAACGACCTGCTGATGCAGTTCCAGGCCGATCTGCTCGGCATCCCGGTCGTCCGGCCGTCGATTACGGAAACGACCGCGCTCGGTGCGGCGTATCTTGCAGGGCTTGCCACCGGCGTGTGGCGCGACACCGACGAGCTGGCGCGGCAGTGGCGCGTCGAGCGCACGTTCTCGCCGACGATGCGCCGTGACCGGGCGGCTTCGCTGATGGGCGAATGGGAACACGCGGTGCGACAGGCGATAGCGGCCTGATCCGGCCGACCCGCGGGGCCGGCCGAAGAAGTGCAACGAAACCCACGACGAGACGGAGAGCGCAATGAACAGGGAACTTTTCGAACAGGGGCTGAAGACGCGCCGCGAGGTGCTCGGATCCGACTACGTGGAGCGCGCGATCGCGAGCGCCGACGACTTCTCGCGGCCGATGCAGGAGCTGGTCACGCAGTACTGCTGGGGCGACGTCTGGAACCGCCCGGGGCTCGACCGCCGTACGCGCAGCCTGCTGAACCTGGCGATGCTCGGTGCGCTGAACCGTCCGCACGAGCTGGAGCTGCACGTGCGCGGCGCGCTGAACAACGGCGTGACGAAGGAGGAGATCGCCGAGGTGTTCCTGCAGCTCGCGGTCTATTGCGGCGTGCCCGCCGGCGTCGACGCCTTCCGGACCGCGCGTCGCGCTTTCGAGCAAGCGGGCGGCTGATCCATAATCCCTGCCGCCCCTCCCGGACCGCCCGCCGCCATGCCCGTCATCACCTGCATCGAGGATCTTCGCCAGCTCGCCCGTCGCCGCGTCCCGCGGATGTTCTACGAGTACGCCGACTCGGGCGCCTGGACCGAGACGACGTATCGCGAGAACGAGAGCGACTTCACCCGCATCAAGCTGCGACAGCGGGTCGCCGTCGACATCGACAAGCGTTCGCTCGTCAGCACGATGGTCGGGCAGCCGGTGGCGATGCCGATCGCGCTCGCGCCCACCGGTCTCACCGGCATGCAGCACGCCGACGGCGAGATCCTCGCCGCGCGCGCGGCGTCGAAGGCCGGCGTGCCCTTCACGCTGTCGACGATGAGCATCTGCTCGATCGAGGACGTCGCCGAGAACACCGACGCGCCGTTCTGGTTCCAGCTGTACGTGATGCGCGACCGCGACTTCATCCATCGGCTGATCGACCGCGCGAAGGCGGCCGGCTGCAGCGCGCTCGTGCTCACGCTCGACCTGCAGGTGATGGGGCAGCGCCACAAGGACATCCGCAACGGGCTGTCGGCGCCGCCGCGCATGACGATCGCGAATCTCGTCAACCTCGCGAGCAAGCCGCGCTGGTGCCTGAACATGCTGCGCACGCAGCGGCGAACCTTCCGCAACATCGCCGGTCACGCCCAGGGCGTCGACGACCTGCGTGCGCTGTCGTCGTGGACGAACCAGCAGTTCGATCCGACGCTGTGCTGGGACGACGTGAAGTGGATCCGCGACCGCTGGGGGGGCAAACTCATCCTGAAGGGCATCCTCGACGCCGAGGACGTCGAGCCGGCGATCGCCGCCGGCGCCGATGCGATCATCGTGTCGAACCACGGCGGCCGCCAGCTCGACGGTGCGCTGTCGTCGATCCGCGCGCTGCCGGCGATCGTCGACGCCGTCGGCGGGCGCACCGAAGTGCATTTCGACGGCGGCGTGCGCTCCGGGCAGGACGTGCTCAAGGCGATCGCGCTCGGCGCGCGCGGCGTGTACATCGGCCGCGCGTTCCTCTACGGGCTCGGCGCGATGGGCGAGGCCGGAGTCACGCTCGCGCTCGAGATCCTGCGCAAGGAACTGGACATCACGATGGGGTTCTGCGGCCTGCGCGACATCAAGAAGGTCGACCGGAACATCCTCGTTCCGGGCACGTATCCGGGAAGCGAAGGGTGAAGGGTCGAGCGTGAAGGGGGAAGGGGTTCAGCGCCGCACGGCGGCGAGGATTCCGCGCAGGATTTCCAGCGGCGGCGGCGGGCAGCCCGGCACCTCGACGTCGACCGGCAGGACGCGCGAGACGCAACCGAGCGTGGCGTAGCTCTCGCCGAAGATGCCGTGTCCGCGGGCGCAGTCGCCCACGGCGACGACGAGCCGGGGCTCGGGCGTGGCCTCCCAGGTGCGGCGCAGCGCGAGCGCCATGTGTCGCGAGACCGGCCCGGTGACGAGCAGCATGTCGGCGTGCCGCGGACTCGCGACGAAGCGGATGCCGAGCCCGTCGATGTTGTAGTACGGGTTGGTGAGCGCGTGCATTTCGAGCTCGCACCCGTTGCACGAGCCTGAATCGACCGCACGGATCGCCAGCGCCCGACCGAGGATGTCGAGGATCTCGCGATGGATGCGCTCGACCGCGACGCGCATCGCGGCGTCGCCCTGCGGCGCCGGTTCGGTGACGATGCCGGTGCGTGCGATCTGCCTGGCGATTCTCCACATCAGAGGTCGTGTCCGGAATAGCAGAGGTTGAACGACTTGTTGATCAGCGGGAAGTCGGGAACGAGGTTGCCGATGATCGCGTGCTCCAGCACCGGCCAGTTCTGCCACGACGGGTCGTGGCAGTGGCAGCGCCGGATGCTCGCGTCGACGCCGAGTTCCAGCGCGACGAACACCTCGCCTCGCCAGCCTTCGACCCAGCCGGCGCCGACCGCCTCGTGCGTCGGCAAGCGCACCGGCACGCGCTCGGGCCCGGGCGGAATGCCGTCGCACAGCGAGCGGATCAGGCGCAGCGACTCGAGGGTTTCGTCGAAACGCACCTCCACGCGCGCGGCGACGTCGCCGTCGCGGCTCGTGCTCATCGAAACCGAAAGCTGGTCATAGGGCGTCCACCGGTGGTCGCAACGCAGGTCGGCCGCCTGGCCGCTGGCGCGTCCGGCCAGCCCGGTGAGCCCGAGTTGCCGGGCGAGTTGCGGCGTCGCGCGGCCGGCGCCGATGAAGCGGTCCTGCAGCCCGGCGTGCTCGTCGTAGATCACCCGCAGCGCGACGACCTCGCGCGCGATCTCGTCGCATTGCGCGCGGATGCGCCCCAGCGCGGCCGCATCGGGGCGCAGATCCGTTCCGCCGGGAACGACCCGATCCATCATCAAGCGATGGCCGTAGACGTCCATCGACAGGCGCAGCCACTGCTCGCGCAGGCGCGAGAACTGCGCGAGTCCGAATGCGAGCCCCGCATCGTTGCCGATCGCGCCGAGGTCGCCGAGGTGGTTCGCCACGCGCTCGCGCTCGAGCATCAGCGCGCGCAGCCATCGTGCGGCAGGCGGGACTTCGCAGCCGCAGGCCGATTCGAGCGCCATGCACCAGGCCCAGGCAAAGGCCACGGTGGTGTCGGCGGCCACGCGGCCCGCCAGGCGATGCGCATCGAGCGGCGCCAGCTCCCGGAAACGCCGCTCGATGCCCTTGTGCGTGTAGCCCAGCCGCTCCTCGAGCCGCAGCACCTTCTCGCCGACCACCGAGAAGCGGAAGTGGCCCGGCTCGATGATGCCCGCGTGCACTGGCCCGACGGCGATCTCGTGCACGCCGTCGCCTTCGACGCGAACGAATTCGTAGGGCGTTGGCATGTCGCCCGCGTCCGACGGCGGGACGCTGTCGTCGCGAAGCGGGCGAAAGCCTTCGGGCCACAGCCCGTGGTCGAGCCAGGGGCGCGTGTCGGAAGCGCCTTCGACGGCGATGCCGACGAGATCGGTCATCGCGCGCTGCATGCGCACCGCACACGGAAATACGACACCGAGATCGGGCGCGCTCGGCGATTCGCGATCGAGCGCGAGATCGAGCCACACGAGGCCGTCGTGCAGCGCATAGGCCGCGCACGCCGCGTAGCCGGCATCCGCCTTTCTCCGGTCGCTGCCCCACAGCGCGACGAGTCGTCCGTCGGCATAGGCCACGGCGCGTGCGGCCGCCTGCCACTGCTCGCGCGAGACGCGCGCGCGCCGCATCGGCAACGGCGCCGCAAGCGGCGCGAAATCGAGTTCCAGGCTGCGCAACGGCATCTCAACCGCCGATCATCCGCGCCGCCTCGCGATACCACGCGTCGAGCCACGGCGGGATGTACAGCCCGAGCATGAGCCCGAGCGCCAGGTGTACGAACACCGGCACCAGCGCGGGCGGGTGCGCGAGGCGCTCGAGCGACGTGTCTCCGAAGACCATCGGCTGCACGCGGCTGAAGATCGACGCGAAGGCCACGCCGAGCGCGACGAGCAGCAGCGGCGTCGCCCACGGCTGCTCGCGCATCGCGGTGGTGATGATGAGGAACTCGCTGGCGAAGACGCCGAACGGCGGCATGCCGAGGATCGCCAGCGAACCGAGGATCATCCCCCAGGCGATCGTCGGGCTGACGCGGATCAGTCCGCGGATGTCGTCCATCACCTGCGTGCCCGCCTTCTGTGCGGCGTGGCCCACGGTGAAGAAGATCGCCGACTTGATCAGCGAGTGCACGGTCATGTGCAGCAGGCCGGCGAAATTGGCGATCGGCCCGCCCAGGCCGAAGGCGAAGGTCATCAGGCCCATGTGTTCGATCGACGAATACGCGAACATCCGCTTGACGTCGCGTTGCCGCGTGAGCAGGAACGACGAGGCGAGCACCGACAGCAGTCCGAAGCCGATCATCATGCGACCGGCCAGCGGGATTCCCAGCGCGCCGTCGGTGAGCACCTTGCAGCGCAGGATCGCGTACAGCGCCACGTTCAGCAGCAGTCCCGAGAGCACCGCCGAGACCGGCGTCGGGCCCTCGGCGTGTGCGTCGGGCAGCCAGTTGTGCACCGGCACCAGGCCCACCTTCGTGCCGTAGCCGATGAAGAGGAAGGCGAACGCGAGCGTGACGATGTTCGGGTTCAGCTGCGTCTTGATCGCGTCGAGGTCGGTCCACAGCAGCGTCGCGCCCTCGGCGCCGATCACGCGCTCGGCCGCCATGTAGAGCAGCACGGTGCCGAAGAGCGCCTGCGCGATCCCGACGCCGCACAGGATGAAGTACTTCCACGCCGCCTCGAGGCTCGCGGCGGTGCGGTAGACGCTCACCAGCAGCACCGTGGTGAGCGTCGCGGCTTCCATCGCGACCCAGAGGATCCCTACGTTGTTCGTCATCAGCGCCAGCAGCATCGTGAAGCTGAACAGCTGGTACATGCTGTGGTACAGCCGCAGGCGCGGCGGCGTCATCTTGCCGTGGTCGCGCTCGACGCGCATGTAGGGCCGCGAGAAGATCGCCGTCGTGAAGCCGACGAACGCGGTCAGGGTGACGAGGAACACGTTGAGTGCGTCGATGTAGAACTCGCGATCCCAGACGAAGCGCGGTCCGTCGGCAATGACCTGTGCCGTGAGAACGAGCGCGGCGAGCAGCGTCGTGAAGCTGAAAGCGATGTTCAGCGCCATGGCCGAGTCGCGGTGCCCCTGGATCGCCAGCACGGCGCCGCCGAGCAGCGGTATTCCGAGAACGAACAGCAGCGGTTCCAACTCAGTCGTCCTTGAGCCGTTCGAGGTGGCGGATGTCCAGGCTGTCGAACTGCTCGCGGATCTGGAACATGAACACGCCCAGGATCAGCACGCCGATCAGCACGTCGAGCCCGATGCCCAGTTCGACTACCATCGGCATGCCGTAGGTGGCGCAGGTTGCAGCGAAGAACAGTCCGTTTTCCATAGACAGGAAGCCGATGACCTGCGGCACCGCCTTGGCGCGCGTGATCATCATGAGGAACGACAGCAGCACGCAGGCGAGCGCGATGCCGAGCGAGCCGCCCGCGATCGTCGACGACAGTTGCGCGATCGGCGCGGCGAGGTTGAAGGCGAAGATGACGAGCGCGATGCCGATGAGCATCGTCGTCGGAATGTTGATCAGCGTCTCGATGTCCCAGCGCACTTCGAGCCGGTCGATCACCCGGTGCAGCAGCGCCGGGATCAGCAGCACCTTGAGCACGAAGGTGAGTCCGGCCGAGACGTAGAGGTGCGGCTGCTGCGTCACGTAGCCGACCGCGGCGGTGGAGACGACGAGCGTCGCGCCCTGCAGCGTGAACAGGTTGATCAGCGACAGGATGCGCCGCTGCGAGATCATCGCGAACGCGAGCAGCAGCAGCACCGCTCCGAGCAGGTTGACGAGCTGGGCGAACAGCGTGCTCATGTCGGTCCCGTTTGCGCCGTCCGGTTCAGTCGAGAAGGATCTGCACCAGCAGGCCGATGACGGCGAGCAGGAACGCGGTTGCGAGGAATTCGGGCACGCGGAAGATGCGCATCTTCGCGCTGAGCGTCTCGAGCAGCGCGAGACCCATGCCGCCGATCGCGAGCTTGGCGACGAGCGCCGGCAGCGCGAACACCAGCTCGAGCGGGGCCTTCGCCTCGGCGATTCCCCACGGGCAGAAGAGCGCCAGCCCGATGCACGAATAGGCGAACAGCTTCAGGCTCGCCGCCCATTCCATCAGTGCCAGGTGCCGGCCCGAGTATTCGAGCAGCAGCGCTTCGTGGATCATCGTCAGCTCGAGATGCGTGGCCGGGTTGTCGACCGGGATGCGCGCGTTCTCGGCGAGCGACACCATCGTGAACGCGACGCCGGCGAAGGCGAGCACCGGGTGGATCGCCAGTTCGCGATGCGCGAGCAGCCCCACGATGGTCGTCAGCGAGGTCGACTGCGAGATCAGCGACGCCGAGAACAGCACCATCAGCAGCGCCGGTTCCGCGAGGAAGCCGACCAGCATCTCGCGTCGCGCGCCCATCGTTCCGAATGCGGTGCCGATGTCCATCGCGGCCAGCGCGATGAACACGCGCGCGAGCGCGAGCAGCCCCACGAGCGCGATCGCATCCGCCGCCCTCGACAGCGGCAGGTCGGTCGAGAGGATCGGGACGATCGCGCAGGCGACCAGCAGGCAGCCGAAGACGATGTAGGGGGCGGCACGGAAGATCGGCGAGGCGTGCTCGGCGATCACCGATTCCTTCTCGAACAGCTTGTGCAGCACGCGATACGGCTGCCACAGGCTCGGCGCCGAGCGGTTCTGCAGCCAGGCGCGCCACATGTTGACCCAGCCGGTGAGGATCGGCGCGAGCAGCAGCGCCGCGACGATCGCGAGCAGCTGCGAGAGGAAGGCGTACAGCGCGCTCACGCACGCACCAGCAGCAGGATCACGACGAGCGTCGCGAAGCTGTAGAGAAGGTAGACGGCGATGCGCCCCTGCTGCAGCAATCCCACCACGCGCGCGATCCTCGAGACGACGGCCGCGATCGGCAGGTAGAGCCAGTGCCAGATCGGGTCATCGGCAACGACGCGGTAGCGCGGACGTTCGTCGAAGGGCGTGGGCAACTCGCGGTGCATCCGGAAGAACGGCTCGAAGATCTGCCGGATCGGCTGCCCGAAGCCTTCGGCGGTGTCCTGCATGCGCGCGGTCTGCCACGGGAAGCCGCAGGCCCATGCCGGGCCGCGCCGCAGGCGGCCGTGATAGAGCCGTCGCACCAGCACGAAGATGAGGGCGAAACTCGCGGCGATGCCGAGCAGGAAGATCACCGGGCCGTAGCTCGCGCGTTCGATTCCGGCGGGCGCGAGCAACCAGTCGCCGGCGGGAACCGTGTCGGCGAGGCCGGTGCGGACGAGCTGGCGCGTGACCGGGTCGATGACCTGCACGAACTGGTTCGGCATCAGGCCGAGCAGCACGCAGCCGATGACGAGCCACCCCATGCCGGCTCGCTCCCACGGCCCGGCGTCGTGCGCCTGCGCGAGCTTGTCCTCGCGCGGCCGGCCGAGGAAGACCACCCCGAAGAACTTGACCATCGTGTACCCGGCGAGCGCCGCGACGAGTGCGATCAGCGCGGCGACGACCGGGATCAGCATGTTCAGCACCGGATGCGGAAGCCCGGGCGTGAAGAGGAAGCTCTGCAGCAGCAGCCATTCGGAGACGAAGCCGCCCAGCGGCGGCAGTCCTGCGCTGGCCAGCGTGCCGACGAGCGTCGCCCAGGCGACCCACGGCATGTAGCGGATGAGGCCGCCGAGCTTCCCGAGGTTGCGCTCGGCGGTGGCGTGAAGCACCGAGCCCGTGCCCACGAAGAGCAGGCTCTTGAACATCGCGTGGCTCGCCACGTGATACAGGCCGGCGGTGAGCGCGAGCGACGCGAGCGTGCGCATCTCGTAAGCCGAGAACACGAGCGCGAGTCCGATCGCGCAGAAGATGAGCCCGATGTTCTCGATCGACGACCATGCGAGCAGCCGCTTCATGTCGACCTGCGCGGCGGCGAAGACCACGCCGTAGAGCGCGGTGACGAGCCCGAGGGCGAGCGCGAGCGTTCCCCACCACCAGACCTGCATCGACAGCAGGTCGAAGCAGACGCGAAGCAGGCCGTAGACGGCGGTCTTCAGCATCACCCCGCTCATCAGCGCCGAGACCGGCGAAGGCGCCGCCGGGTGCGCTTCGGGCAGCCAGACGTGCAGCGGCAGGATGCCGGCCTTGGCACCGAAGCCGAACACGGCGAGCAGGAACGCGATCGACGCCCAGAACGGCGAGAGCTGCTGCGCGCGCATGTTCGCGAACGTGTAGTCGCCGGTGTTGGCCTGCAACACGCCGAAGCACATCAGGATCGAGATCGCACCGATGTGCGCGACGAGCAGGTAGAGGTAGCCGGCGCGGCGGATCTCGCCGATGCGGTGATTGGCGGTGACGAGGAAGAACGACGACAGCGCCATCGTCTCCCACATCACCATGAACGCGTAGGCATCGTCGGCGAGCACGACCATCGCCATGCTCGCCAGGAACACGTGGTACTCGAGGCAGAGCAGGCCGGCAGGCGTGCCCTCGCCCTTGCGGAAGTACCCGGCGGCGAACGCCGAGACGCCGACCGCCGAGGCGCCGATCACCAGCAGGAAGAACGCAGCGAGCGCGTCGAGACGAAGGTGGAACGGCAGCGTCGGAAGGCCGATCGGCAGCACGATCACCTGTGGCAGCGCGGCAGCCAGGGGCGAGGCGAACAGCGCCGCGATCGCGATCGCGGCGAGCAGCAGGCCGAGCGCGGCGCCGGCCGGAAACAGCACGTGCGCGACGAGGCGCAACCGATGCAGCGCGAAGGCGCCGGAGACCGCTATGACGAGCCAGCCGGCGACGACGGCGAGCGCCCAGTCGATCAGCATGCCGTCGATGCAGCGCCTCGATTCCGTCGCGGGCTCAGCGACCGCTGTCCGGGCGCGTTCCGGACGGCGTGCCGCGCTTCGTTCTGCGCGGGGCAGTCCGCTGCGTCGGCCTGGTCGGCGCGAACTCGACCTCGTTCGCCGCGAGGCATTCGCGGATCAGCTTGCAGATCACCTGGGAGGGAGTGAGACGACGCCTGCCGTTGATGTTAAGCACATTCACATCTGCGCCACATTCTAGGCGCAATGAATGCGGCTGGAAAGCGGGTCGACGCGCCGCTCAACGCACCAGCGCGACGCTCCCGCTCAGCGTCGTCGTCACGGTCGTGCGTCCCTCGGCGCCCGGCAACGGTACCGATTCGTCGGACGTGGCCGCGCGCGCCATCATCATCGTCTTCGGCACGGGCACCGGGTCGATCGGACCCGAGCCTCCGATCGACACCTCGCGAACCTCGAAGCTGCGAAAGCCGAGTGCGCGCGCCGCCGATTCCGCCTTCGCGTGAAACGCCTGCACCGCCTGGCCGATCAGTTCCTGCTCGACGGCCAGCCGCGCCTCGCGGCTGAGCTGGTAGGCGACCGACTGGACGTTGAGCGACGTCGCCAGCTCGCCGACGAGCGCGTTGAACGATTCCGACGGCTTGCCGGTGAGTTGCAGCGCGCCGCGCGTTCGCCACCCCACTACGCGGCTCTGCTGCCAGACCGGATCGGTGCGATACCCGGCGCTCTCCACCTCGACCTCGGGCGTCGATTTCAGCCGCTGGAGCACCGGCGCGAGCAGCGCACTCACCTGCTGCTGCCCGGCGGCCGGCTCCTGCGATTCGCGTTCGGCGTACAGCGTCACGATGACGCGGTCCTGCACGACCTCCCGCGCAGCGGAAGCGTCGAGGTTCAGGCGCGGGCGAAGGTCGACCGGATGGCCGTGGAACGTGTCGGCCGCCTGCGCGCGGGGTGCGGAGGGCGCGAGCGAGAGGCAGGCCGCGACGAGCGCGGCGGCGTACGCGGCCCTCATCGCGCGCTGCCCGGCACGCTGCCCGGCGTGACGATTGCAGGTTCGGGCGCCGACGGCGACGTGCCCGGCGCTGCGGGCTGCGGTGCGATCGCAGGCGGCGGAGGGGCGGGAACCTGCATGACCGGCGTCGACGGCGGACTGATCCGCAGCGAGGACGGTCCGCTCGAAGTCGATCCCGGCGCCGCCGAAGGAGCCGGCACCGGCGACGAGGTGGTGGCGGCGGGAGGGGGGGTCGTCGCCGGAGCTGCCCGGCCGGGGACGACCGGCTGCACCGGCGTGAAGGTGGGGCCGCCCGGCGTGCCTGCGGCCGGAGCCGAGGGGGCCGCCGGGGCAGCCGAAGGCGCGGGCGCCGGGGCACCGGAGGGTGCGGGGGCCGGACTTGCCGAAGGCGTGCCGGGCGACGGCACGACGACCGACGGGGGCGGCGTGGTCGACGGCGGCACGACGGTCGTGGGGGGCACCGTCGTCGAAGGCGTCGTCGCCTGCGGAGCCGGTTCGCGGATGCGCAGCTCCCGGTACAGCCCGCCGCCCTCGACGCTGCCGCGAACGGTGCCCTCGCCCTGGATGCGCATGCGGCAGGCCTCGCGCTGCTCGGGCGGCAGCGGCATGCAGCGCGCGAGGGCGTTCTGCCGGTAGTTCTCCTCCTCGTGCGCCAGGCCGCCCTGGCGCGCCGCCTGCGCGGCGGCGCCGGCCTCGCGCAGGCACGTCTGCTGGTCCTCGGCGGTGCGCCCGCTCATGCACGCGGCGCGGTCGGCGAGATATCGCTCCCGGATCTCGGCGTCGCTGCGCGCCTGCGCGGCGGCGGGCGATGCGACGGCCGACATCAGGCCGGCCAGCACGGCCAGGAGCGCGGCGGCCAGCAATGAGGATGCGTACGTTTTCATCGGGGTTTTCCTCTGGGGGACCTCGAAAGGAAGGCTCCAGCAAGCGGCGTTCCGACGGTGTCCGGGTCGGCGGCATTCGCGTCGACCGCCGACCGTTGCGCACGCCGCGCACGGCCGAGCAGATGCTGCGTCGCGATCGCGCGTTCCTCCATTGTCGGCGCCTGCAGCCATTCGAGCCGATCGCCGGTCGAGGTGGCGACCGGTACGCCGTCGCGGTAGAGCACGCGCGCACCCGCGATGCGCGGGACCCGCGTGCCGGGCAGCAGCGAACCGAGCAGGTTCGCCGGGTCGGCGGCGGCGACGCACACCCATTGGGGCGCCTGTGGGGCGGCGCGCCTCGACGCGCGCAGCAGCGCGATCGCCTCGGGCAACGCGAACTGCTCGCCCGGGACGCCGGCGATGAAGCGTCCGCCGCGGATCTCGCCGCGCGCTTCCAGGCGCTGGTACACGCGAACGAGGTCGCGCCACGGGGGCAGCCACTGCGCCTCGCGTTCGAGCAGCCTCCAGCAGACGACGCCGTAGCGCCTGAGCAGCGTGCGTGCCACGTGTTCGACGTCGCCCGGCTGCGGCGCGTCGGCGCTTCGACCGACGAGCGCCCAGCGGCCCGCGTCCTCGATCCCCGAGAGCGAGGCGCGACGATGGCGCGACGGCGCTGCGCGACGCGAGGGCGGCACGAGCAGCGCGCGCAGGCCGGCATAGCTGTCGCAGCGCACGCGGCCGTGCATCACCAGTTCGCTCAGCGCCTCCTCCAGCTCGCTGCGCAGCAGCCGCGTTCCCTCGGCGATCTCGTCGAAGAACGACGCGCCGTGCGTTTCCAGGTGTCGTAGCGCCCGTCGTGCGCGCGCGCTCGCCGTTCCCTCGGCGTGCGGTTGCGGAGCGAGTCGCGTCCACGGTGCCGCGCTCGGCCGCGGCAGCAGCAGCACGGGCGTCGCTCGCAGCGACGCGCCGGCCGAGACGCGGCCGTCTTCGACCGGGGTCGGGCGCAGGCGCATCCACGCGATGCGCCCCGAGGTGCACAGCTCGTCGAGCCACGTCATCTCGTAGTCGTCGACGCGCAGCGGCAGCAGCTCGCTCTCCCAGACGGGCGCCGGCGCCTCGAAGCCTTCGAGTTGCGCGAGCACCGCAGCGAGCGCCTGCGCGCCGCTCACCCGGGTCGACTCCGAGACGTGCTGCCACGCGAACAGGAAACGCGCGAAGTCGCGCGGCTCGACGGGCGCGATCTCGCGACGCAGGCGCTGCAGCGTGTAGCGGTGGATGCGCGCGAGAAGGTGGCGTTCGCACCATTGCTCCGTGTCGGCGCCGGGGCTGAAGCGGCCGCGCATCACGGTGCCTTCCCGTTGGAGCGCACCGAGGGCGATCTCGACGTCCGCGTCGGGCAGGCCGACGGGCGCCGCCAGCTCCCGCGTCGTCGCCGGGCCGCGCGCGCCGAGCCGCCCGCGCACCAGCTCGCGCGTCGCTTCCTCGCGCGTCCAGGGTCGGTCGGCATATTCGGCAGGCGCCTCGATCGCGGGATCCGCGTGTGCGCCGGGAAAGACAGCGTGCAGCAGCGGCAGGCGCTCGGCGGTCACCCATAACCACTTCGCTGCTTCCGCGACGTCGGAGACCGCGAGGCGCGTCGCGCGTCGTGCCGCCGCCAGCTCGCCGAGCCAGTCCATCCAGGCAGGATCGTGCTGCGCCTCGTCGATCGTCATTGCGACGACGGTGCCGAGCGCGTCGTGAAGCTCGTCGACACTGCGTGCCTGCGGCGACGCCTCGCGGTGCACCGCGTCGATCGCATCGGCGTCGAGTCGGCCGAGGTCGTCCGCGCTGTCGGCGTCGATGTGCCGCCGGCTTCGCACCGCCTGCGTGCGCCGCTCCTCGAGCGGCGCGTCGTCGAGGAATGCGTAGACGCGCGCGGCGATTGCCTCCGAAGCGAGCGGCGACGGCTCGACGACGTCGCGCGCGAGCACCTCGATGCTTCCGCTCTCGAGCGAGTGCAGCAGCCGCAGCCACCCGGGCGCGTCCATCGCGTCGTTCAGGCAGTCGGCCATCGTCTGCGCGACGAGCGGGTGATCCGGGACCTCGCGTTCGCCCGACAGGTTCTCGGCACACGCGACCTGGTCGGGAAACACCGCGGCGAGCAGGTCCTCCGATTTCATCCGCTGCAGAGGCGGGGCGACCTTGCGACCGCCGACGAAGCGCGGCAGCGCGAGCGCGGTCGTCGCGTTCCAGCGCCAGCGCACGCCGAACAGAGGCGCGTCGAGCAGCGCCTGCACGAGGACGTCGAGCGCGCTGCTCGAATGCAGGTAGCGCGCGACATCCGCGAGCGCGAAGCTGTGGCTGGTCGACAGCGACAGCACGATCGCATCCTCGGTTGCGGCTGCCTGCAGCTCGAAGTTGAACCTGCGGCAGAGGCGCTTGCGCAACGCCAGTCCCCACGCGCGATTGATGCGGCTGCCGAAGGGCGAATGTACGACGAGCTGCGCGCCGCCGGATTCGTCGAGGAAGCGCTCGAGGACGATGCGCCGATGCGTCGGGATCGCGCCCAGCCCGACGCGGGTGCGATGCAGGTAGTCGACGATCTGCGCGGCGGCCGCGTCGTCGAGCCCGACGCGGGACACGAGCCAGGCGTGTGCCGCGTCGCGCCCGCCGTTCCCGTCGTGCGGGAGCCGCCGCTCGACGGCGCTGCGCAGCCGCGACACCCCGTTCGAGAGTTCGTCGCTGCGGCCGGGCGCTTCGCCGAGCCAGAACGGGATGCTCGGCGGCGCGCCGTGCGCGTCCTCGACGCGCACCCGGCCGGGCTCGACGCGCCGGATCCGGTAGCTGACGTTGCCGAGCTGGAACACGTCGCCGGCGAGGCTCTCCACCGCGAAGTCCTCGTTCACCGTGCCGACGGTCAGCGCTTCGGGCTCGAGCACGACGACGTAGTCTCCGGCGTCGGGGATCGTTCCCCCCGAGGTCAGCGCGGTAAGACGCGCGCCGCGCCGCGCGCGCAGCCGTCGATGAACGGCGTCGCGATGCAGCCAGGCCGAACGCGTTCCGTTGCGCGTCGTGAAGCCCTCGGCAAGCATCCTCACGACCGCGGCGAAATCCTCGCGTGCGAGCGCGGCATAGGGCCACGCGCGCCGAACCAGCTCGAAAAGCTCGCCCTCGCCGCATTCGCCGCCGGCGACTTCGGCGACGATCTGCTGCGAGAGCACGTCGAGCGGCGCGACCGGGATGCGCAGCGCGTCCAGCTCGCCGCGACGGACGCAGTCGAGCAGCGCCGCGCACTCGACGAGTTCGTCGCGCGTTCCCGGGAACAGCCGCGCTTTCGGCGTGCCGCCCACAGAGTGTCCCGAACGACCTGCGCGCTGCAGGAAGGTCGAGATCGAGCGCGGCGAGCCGAGCTGGCAGACGAGGTCGACGTCGCCGATGTCCAGGCCCAGTTCGAGCGAGGCGGTGGCCACCAGCACCTGCAATTGGCCGTTCTTCAGCCTGCGCTCGGCGTCGAAGCGCTTCTCGCGTGCAAGGCTGCCGTGGTGCGCGCCGACCTTGTCGTCGCCGAGCCTTTCGGCGAGATGGCGCGCGGCGCGCTCGGCCATCCTGCGGGTGTTGACGAAGACGAGCGTCGTACGATGCGCTGCGGCGAGCGCGGCGAGCTGGTCGTAGACCTGCTCCCACTGGTCGTTCGACATCACCGCCGACAGCGTTGTCGGCGGAACGACGAGTGCGAGGTCGCGTTCCCTGGCGTATCCGATGTCGACGATCTCGCAGTCGGCGCGCCCTTCGGAAACGGAGGCCGCGCCGACGAGGAACCGGGCGATCTCGTCGATCGGCTTCTGCGTGGCCGACAGCCCGATGCGCACGAGCCTTCGGCCGCGCGCCTCGCCTGCCAGCTTCTCCAGGCGTTCGAGCGACAGCGCCAGGTGGCTGCCTCGCTTCGACGCCGCGACCGCGTGGATCTCGTCGACGATCACCGTTCGAACCGTGCGCAGCATCGCGCGCCCGGTCTCGGAGCCGAGCAGCACGTACAGCGACTCCGGCGTCGTGACGAGCATGTGCGGCGGCCTGCGCGATGTGAGCAGGCGTTCGCGCTGCGACGTGTCGCCGGTGCGGACTGCGGTGCGGATGTCCACCTCGGGATGGCCGAGCGCGACCAGCTCGTCGCGGATGCCGGCGAGCGGCGCTTCGAGATTGCAGTGGATGTCGTTCGACAGCGCCTTCAGCGGCGAGACGTAGACGACGGTGGTCTCTTCGGGCAGCCCTTCGGGTCGCAGTCCCTGGCGAACGAGCGAATCGATCGCCGTGAGGAACGCGGTGAGCGTCTTGCCCGATCCGGTGGGCGCGGCGACCAGCGTGTTGCGGCCGGCTGCGATCGCTGGCCAGGCGGCGAGCTGCGCGGGGGTGGGGCCGCCGGGGAACGCTCGTCGGAACCAGCGCGCGACGGCGGGGTGAAACGAATCCATCGCGCTATCTTGACCGAAGACGCGCGAAGGCGTCGTCGCGGGCTCAGCGCTGCGCGGGTTCCTGCTCCTCGAGCCGTTGCATGCGATCGTCGAGCAGCGCGTGCAGGGCGACGACGCGCTCCACGCCGAGCCCTTCGTTCAGCGCGAGCTGCGCCTGCTTCCACGCCTTCTGGCAACCAGGTCGCCACCGCCGAAGGCCGGCTCTTCGGGCCGGGCGGGCGCCTGCATGCGCACGCATCGACGACGTGCTCGTGTTCGAGGCGCGCTCCCCGAAACCGCGCTGAAGATCGACTTCGGCTACGGTCGTTCGCCTGCCACCCAGAGGAACACGTTGTCGTAGCGCACGCTGCCGTCCGCGCGCGTGTGCGCGCGGTCGACCTGCGCCATCGCGGCGCGAACGGCCTCCTCGCCACTGTGCTCGATCGCCATTCGGTTCACGCCGGCAGCCGCGTTCGTGAGCCACGACACTTCCTGGTTCGGGAAGACGAACGGGCACGCGACCTCGCCCTGGTCGACGACGCGCAGCCCCGCGTTCGTCAGCACGTCCGCCAGTGCGCCCGGCGCCGACAGTGCGCCGGGATGCCCCGGCGCCGTCCCGGGGGGAGGCGGCGGCATCAGCGGGCCGACCGCCGGGATCAGGTCGCGTAGCAACTCGCAGCGCTCCGGGGGCCCCCATGCCGTGACGACCACGCGCCCGCCCGGCCGGGCGACGCGCGCAAGCTCGCGCATCGCCGTGGCCATGTCGGTTGCGTAGAAGAGGCTGTTGACCGCCGTGACCGCGTCGAATCCGGCGTCGGGGAAGGGGAGCGATTCGAGGTCGCCTTCGCGCAGATCGGCTTCGGGAAGCCGCTCCCGAGCGATGTCGAGCAGCGCCGCCGATGCGTCGAGTCCGCTCACCCGAGCGTCGCGAAGCTTCGCCAGCACGAGCAGGAGGCCGGCACCGCAGCCGGCGTCGAGCATCCGGATGCCGGGCGCCACCTGCGCGGCATCGAGCACTGCACCGGCGAGCGGCAACGTCAGCTGCTCGAGGCGCGCGGCGAAGTCGCGTGCACGCGATCCCCAGAGTCGGCCCTGCAGCGTTGCGCTTCCCATGATGGCCTCCGGCGCGGGCGCCTGGATGCGCAAATCGTACTGCCGGCCGCATGCAGAAAAAAGGGGGGCCCGCAGCGGGGCCGCGCACCGGCAGCGCCCGCCCGGTGTGCCTACACGTTGAACCGGAAGTGCATCACGTCGCCGTCGCGCACGACGTAGTCCTTGCCTTCCAGCCGCATCTTCCCCTTCTCCTTCGCGCCCGCCTCGCCGCCATGGGCGACGAAGTCGTCGTACGCGATGGTCTCTGCGCGGATGAAGCCGCGCTCGAAGTCGGTGTGGATGACGGCGGCCGCCTGCGGTGCGGTCGCACCGACGCGCACCGTCCACGCGCGCACTTCCTTGACCCCGGCGGTGAAGTAGGTCTGCAGCCCGAGCAGCGTGAACGCCGCGCGGATGACGCGGTCCAGCCCCGGCTCGCTCATCCCCATGTCGGCGAGGAAGACCGCCTTGTCCTCGTCGGGCATGTCGGCGATCTCGGCCTCGATCGCGGCGCACACCGGCACGACGACCGACTTCTCGCTGTCGGCGCGCTTGCGTACCGCATCGAGGTACGGATTGTTCTCGAAGCCGTCCTCGCGGACGTTCGCGACGTACATCGTCGGCTTCGCGGTGAGCAGGAACAGCGGCCGGATCAGCGCCTTCTCCTCCTCGTACAGGTCTAGCGAGCGCACCGGCCGCGCCTGGTCGAGCGCGTCGCGGCATTTCTCGAGCACGGCGACCAGACGCGCCGCTTCCTTGTCGCCGCCGGCGCGCGCCACCTTCGAGTAGCGCGCGAGCGCCTTGTCGACGGTGGCGAGATCGGCCAGCGCCAGCTCGGTGTCGATGATCTCGATGTCGTGCAGCGGGTCGATGCGGCCGCTCACGTGCACGACGTTCGGGTCCTCGAAGCAGCGAACGACGTGCGCGATCGCATCGGTCTCGCGGATGTGCGCGAGGAACTGGTTGCCCAGGCCCTCGCCCTTGGAGGCGCCCTCGACCAGTCCCGCGATGTCGACGAACTCCATCACCGCCGGCACGGTGCGCTGCGGCTTGACAATCTCCGAGAGCGCCGCGAGCCTCGGATCGGGCACCTCGACGATGCCGACGTTCGGCTCGATCGTGCAGAACGGGTAGTTCTCGGCGGCGATGCCGGCCCTGGTCAGGGCATTGAAGAGCGTCGACTTGCCGACGTTCGGCAGGCCGACGATTCCGCAGCGAAGGCTCATGCGGGGAATCCTCGAGGTGTCTGGAAAGGCGCGCGGAGAGGTCGTTTCGACGCGCGTTGCGCGGCTTCGAGCCGCGCGGGCATCAGGTGCGAAAGGTGCGTCGCCGAGCGTGCGCGACGCGCCCGTAATTCTAACCGGCGGGCGCCGCGCGCCCGATTTGCATTGCCGCCGGCGACTGCCTACGCTGTGCCCCCATGGCCGCTTCGCTCGAAGGAAAGCTCGTCGTCGCGATCTCCTCGCGTGCGGTCTTCGATTTCGAGGAGGAGAA
>DASWVL010000284.1:0-22052 GCA_036406255.1 Zeimonas sp. | reverse complement strand
CTCGATCACCTTCGGTTTGTTGCCCTCCATGATGGCGACGCACGAATTCGTCGTGCCCAGGTCGATGCCGATGATCTTGGCCATTGTGATGTCCTCGATGAGAGAGAGATTGTCCGTTGACGTAGATGCGACTGCGCGAGGCCGAAATCAAGCACCGACCTGACGCGAGCGCCGCACTTCCTTTCAGTCCTGAACGACGGTGACGAGCGCCGGGCGCAGGACGCGATCGGCGATCAGGTACCCCTTCTGCAGCACGTGCGCGACGTGCCCGGGAGCCACCGGCGGCTGCGTGCCCGCGGCGGGCACCGTGGAGATCGCCTGGTGCAGGTTCGGGTCGAACTTCTGGCCCTGCGGGTCGATCTCGACCAGGCGGTTCTTCTCGAAGGCGCTGGCCAGCAACCGAAGCGTGGCTCCCACGCCTTCCTTCATGTTCTCGACGTCGGGGGCGTCGGCGGCCAGTGCCAGCTCGAGGCTGTCCTTCACCGGCAGCAGGCTCTCGGCGAAGGCCTCGATGCCGAACTTCTGCGCGCGCGCCACCTCTTCCTGTGCGCGCCGGCGCACGTTCTCGGTCTCGGCGACCGCGCGCAGGTAGCGATCGTTCAACTCGGCCAGCTTGCGCTCGACCTCGATCGGCCGCTGCGCCTCCGCACCTCCGCGGCCCGCTTCGCCGCCGGCTTCCATCCGTTCGGGCGAGCCGGCTTCGGTCGATTCGTTGCCGGCGGGCGAGGTGGGCGTCGGTCGTACGTCGCCGCCGCCCGGCGTCTGCGGAGTCGGCGCGGCTTCTTCGGTTCGCGCAGGGTTGTCGGGTGTCACTCCGGGTTCTCCAGTAACGGGAATTCAGGGCCGCCCGGGACGAGCCGGAACGGCAAAAAGGCGATCTCTGGGCGTGGTCGGGCGATTTCAAGCCCGTCGCACGAACGGGATCGGCCGCGCGTCTCGTTTCCCGAAGCCGTGCCGCAGACGCCGGCAGCGCGCCCGCTTCCCCTCGCCTCGGCGGCGCGGCGCCACGCACGGTCGTCGGGCTTTCCCGGGTCGCCCACGCGCCCCGGGTACCCTCTTCTGCACGTTCCAGCCGGGACGAAACGGGAGAAGTCCATGGGCGTGCTGTCTTTCATCCGGGAAGCAGGCGAGAAACTGTTCGGTCACGACGTCGCCAAGGCCGCGGGAGCCGGTGAAGCCCAGGCGGCGGCGTCCGGCGACGCGAAGGCTGCCGGCGGCACCGCCGACGTCGCAGCGGCGAACCGCAAGGCGGCGCAGGCGATCACCGACTACATCCATGCGATGAAGCTCGACGCCGAGAACCTGAACGTCGAGTTCGACGGCGCGAGCGAAACGGTGACGGTCTCGGGCGTCGCCGCCGACCAGGCAACGCGCGAGAAGATCGTTCTGTGCTGCGGCAACGTCGCCGGCGTCGAGAAGGTCGTCGACCGGATGACGGTGAAGAATCCGACGCCCGAGGCGAAATTCCACACCGTGGTGAAGGGGGACACGCTGTCGAAGATCGCGAAGGCGCAGTACGGCGACGCCAATGCGTACATGCGGATCTTCGAGGCGAACCGGCCGATGCTGAAGGACCCGGACAGGATCTATCCGGGGCAGGTACTGCGGATTCCGCCGAAGGAGTGAACGGGGAACCGGCGTGCCGATGTCGCGCGTCGGCGCGCAGCGCCGGGTCGCGCAGCGCGCCTCACGGTGCGGTGTCCCATGTCCCCCGCTCCCGCTTCGTCTCCCATCCCTGGAGGTTGCGTTCGACGAGGGTGGCGAGCGCGGCGATGAAGGCGGGCGAGTCGTTCAGCGCCGGGATGTAGCGGAACGACTCGCCGCCGGCGTCGAGGAAGGAGCGACGGGCCTCGAGGGAGATTTCCTCGAGGGTTTCGAGACAGTCGGCGACGAAGCCGGGGCAGACGACGTCGACGCTGCGCACGCCACGGCGCGCGAGATCGACCAGCGTGGGTGCGGTGTACGGCTGCAGCCATTCGGCCGGGCCGAAACGCGACTGGAAGGTGAGCTTCCATTCGTCGTCCGCCAGACCCAGACCCAGACCCAGGGCGAGACGTTCGCCGGTAGCGCGGCACTGGAGCTCGTAGGGGTCGCCGAGCGCGGTGACGCGGCGCGGAACCCCGTGAAAACTCATCAGCAGACGCTCGGCGCGGCCTTCGCGCTCCCAATGCGCACGTATGCGCTGCACGAGTGCCTCGATGTAGCCCTCGTCGTCGTGGAAGTCGCGCACCATGCGCAAGGCCGGCTGCGCGCGCCAGCGCGCGAGCTCGCGGGCGATGGCATCGAAGGCCGTCGCGGTGGTCGATGCCGCGTATTGCGGGTACATCGGCACGACGAGCAGCCGTTCGAGCGCTCGTCCGCGCATCTCGCGCAGCACGGATGCGATCGACGGACTGCCGTAGCGCATCGCGAAGGCGACATCCAGCGCGTGACCCCGCTCACCGAGCGCGCCGCGCAGCAGGCTCGCCTGCCTGCGCGTGTATACGAGCAGCGGGGAGCCTTCCGGGGTCCAGATCGCCTCGTATTTCTTCGCGGAACGCGAAGGCCGCAGCGGCAGCACGAATCCGTACAGGATCGGCGCCCAGGCGAGCCGCGGGATCTCGACCACGCGGCGGTCGGCGAGGAACTCGCGCAGATAGCGCCGCAGCGCCGGTGTCGTGGGCGCGTCGGGCGTGCCGAGCTGCACGAGCAGTACGCCGGTGCCAACGGGGCCGGTCGGACGCTCCGTGGTTTCGCGCGCCACGGGAGGTCGCTCAGCCGTTGTGGCTCAGAGCCGAGGACACCAGCTTCGCGGTGATGTCGACGATCGGGATGACCCGCTCGTAGGCCATCCGGCTCGGCCCGATGACGCCGAGCGTGCCGACGATGCGCCCGTCGGATTCGTACGGGGCGACGACGACGCTGACCTGGTCCATCGGCAGAAGCTCGGATTCGCCACCGATGAAGATCTGCACGCCTTCGGCGCGGCTCGATGCGTCGAGCAGCTGCAGCAGCCCGGTCTTGCGCTCGAAGAGGTCGAACAGTCGGCGCAGCCGCGCGGTGCCGTCGGTGAGGTCGGCCAGGCCGAACAGGTTGCGCTCGCCCGAGATGACGAGAGGGTCGTCGCCTTCGGTGAGCAGGCGCGTGCTCGCCTCGACCGCCTTGTGCATCAGCGCGGTGATGTCGTCTCGCAGCGACGCCAGCTCCGACTGCAGCCGTCGGGCGATCTCGTCGAACTCGATGCCGGCAAAATGCGCGTTGATGTAGTTCGCCGCCTCGACGAGCTCGTCGCGGGAGTAGTCGCGCAGCGTCGACAGGATGCGGTTCTGCACGCCGCCGTCGGGGGTGACGATGATCAGCAGCACGCGCCGGTCGGACAGCCGCAGGAACTCGACCTGCCGGAACATCGTCGCGCGGCGCGGCGCCATCACGACGCCCGCGAAGTGGGACAGGTTCGACAGCAGCGTGGCGGCGACCGACAGCACGCGCTGCGGCTCGTCGGGGTGGATGCGATCGTGCAGCTTCTCGGCTTCGTCGACCTGCAGCGGCTCGACGACGAGCAGCGTATCGACGAAGAATCGGTAGCCTCGGGGCGTGGGAATGCGCCCGGCCGACGTGTGCGGGCTGGTGATGAAGCCCATCTCCTCGAGATCGGCCATCACGTTGCGCACCGTGGCGGGCGAGAGATCGAGACCGGAGTGCCGCGACAGCGTGCGCGACCCGACCGGGTGCCCATCGGCGATGTAACGCTCGACCAGCGTCTTCAGCAGGATTCGGGCGCGATCGTCGAGCATCCGTTCATTGTATGGGCGGCGCCGGCCGTTGCAAGCCCGGTGCCCGACGAACGCTCGTCCGTGCGTACTACGCGAATGCCGGATGCGCGAAGCCCTCGCGGTGCGCTGCGTATGCTCTAATCGTCGCATGAAAAATGCGTTCCAGCGGGTGGGGCTGATCGGCCGGTGGCAGTCCGAGGAGGTCGCCGAAGCCCTGTTCGCGATCGCCGCGTTCCTGCGTGCGCGCGGCGTATCGGTGCTCATCGAGGAACGCGCGGCGGCGGCGGGCGGAACGCGCGACTTCGACGTCGCCGGCATCGAGCGCATCGGCGACGAGGCCGATCTCGCCATCGCCCTGGGGGGCGACGGCACGATGCTCGGCGCCGCGCGCGAGCTGGCCCGGCGCGAGATTCCGCTGGTCGGCATCAATGCCGGCCGCCTCGGCTTCATCACCGACATCGGGCTGGGCAGCTGGCGGCAGGCGCTCACGTCGATCCTCGAAGGCAGCTTCGAATCCGAGGAGCGCACGCTGCTCACGGCGCGCGTCGTGCGCGACCACGAGATCGTCTGGAGCGAACTGGCGCTGAACGACGTCGTCGTGAACCGCTCGTCGCGCACCGGGATGATCGAGCTGCAGGTCCACGTCGACGACCTCTACATGTACAGCCAGCGTGCCGACGGGCTGATCATCGCCACCCCTACCGGCTCCACCGCCTACGCGTTGTCGGCCAACGGGCCGATCCTGCACCCGCAGGTGCAGGGCATCGTTCTGGTGCCGGTGGCGCCGCAGTCGCTGTCGAACCGGCCGATCGTGCTGCCCGACGACGTCACGATCACGGTGCGCGTGATCGACGGGCGCGAGCCGCGCGTGGCCGGCGACATGCAGGTGTTCAACGACCTGCACGTGGGCGACGACATCATCGTGCAGCGCGCGCCGTTCCGCACCCGCTTCCTGCACCCGCCCGACTACAGCTATTTCGCCACGCTGCGCGGCAAGCTGAACTGGCACGAGTTGCCCAGCCTGCGCGGCATCCAGCGCTGAGCGCCGCCCCCTTTCCTTCTTCCGCCGCGATGCTGCTGCACCTCCGACTCGAGAACTTCGTCATCGTCGACTCGGCCGAGCTGGCCTTCGGAAACGGGTTCACCGTACTGTCGGGCGAAACCGGCGCAGGCAAGTCGATCCTGCTCGATGCGCTGATGCTCGCGCTCGGCGGGCGAGCCGACGCCGGAGTCGTGCGCGAAGGCAGTGCGCGCGCCGACATCGTCGCCGAGTTCGGCTGCGACGGCGCCCTCGATGCCTGGCTGCAGGAGCGCGAGCTGCAAGGCGATGCGGGCATGGTGCAGTTGCGTCGCGTCGTCGATGCGGACGGCCGCTCGCGCGCGTTCGTCAACGGGCATCCGTCAACCGCGGCGCTGCTGCGGGAGATCGGCGAACGGCTGGTCGAGATCCACGGCCAGCATGCCTCGCAGTCGTTGCTGCGCGCCGACGGGCAGCGTCGGCTGCTCGACGGCTGCGCCGGGCTCGAGGCGCTCGTCGGGAAGGCCGCCGCGGCATTCGCCGACTGGCGCTCGGCACTGCGCGGGCTCGACGCCGCGCAGCACGACGCACGCGAGCTGGCGCTCGAACGCGAGCGCCTCGAATGGCAGCTCGGCGAACTCGAAGCCCTGCACCTCGAAGCGGGCGAATGGGAATCGCTCGAAGCCGAGCAGAAGCGGCTTTCGCACGCCGCTTCGCTCATCGAGGGAGCCGCGTCGGCCGCCGACGCGCTCGTCGAACGCGACGACGCGCTGCTCGGCGAGCTGCACCGCTCGGTGCAGCGGCTGCGGCCGCTCGCCGCCATCGACACGTCGCTCGAGGAGCCGCTCGCGCTGCTCGACAGCGCGTCGATCCAGATCGGCGAAGCGGCCTCGGCATTGCGCGAGTACGCTGCGCGCGTCGACCTCGATCCGCAGCGCCTCGAGCAGGTCGACGCGCGTGTCGGTGCGCTCTTCTCCACCGCCCGCAAGCTGCGGCTCGCGCCGCAGCAGCTGTACGACGAATGCGTGCAGCTGCGTGAACGGGTGCGCGCGCTCGACGCCGCCCAGGACGTCGCCGCGCTGCGCGATCGCGCAGCACGGCTGCGCGGCGCCTACGACGATCTCGCCTCGGAGCTGTCGCAACGCCGTCGCGACGCGGCGGTGCAACTGGCCGGCGGCGTCACCCGGTACATCGCGACGCTCGGAATGAAGGGCGGGCGTGTCGAGATCGCCGTCGAGTCCGGCGAGCCTTCGGCCTGTGGTTCCGACGCCGTCGAGTTTCGCGTCGCGGCACACCCCGGCACCGCTTTGCGCCCGCTCGCGAAGGTCGCCTCCGGCGGCGAGCTGTCACGCATCGCGCTGGCGATCGCGGCAATGGCGGCGCAGGCGAATCCGGTGCCCACCCTCGTGTTCGACGAGGCCGACGCCGGCGTCGGCGGAGCGGTCGCCGACGCCGTCGGCGAGCTGATGCGCTCGCTCGGCGAATCGCGGCAGGTGCTGTGCGTGACGCACCTGCCGCAGGTCGCCGCGAAGGCGCACCGCCACTGGCGCGTCACGAAGAACACCATAGGGAAGACGACCGTGAGCGTGATCGAGCCGCTCGAGCGCAACGCGCGGGTCGACGAGATCGCGCGCATGCTCGGCGGCGCCGACATCACGCCGACCACGCGCAAGCACGCGCGCGAGATGCTCGCGCAGGCGCGCTAGCGACAGCGAACCGGCACGCTACGAATCGCGGCGCCGGTACGGGCAGTTTTCCTTGACGCAGGTGCCGTACAGCGACAGCGCGTGATCCTGCAGCTTGAAGCCGTGTTCGGCTGCCACGATCTGCTGCCGACGCTCGATCTCGGCGTCGTAGAACTCCTCGACGCGACCGCAGTCGACGCAGACGAGGTGGTCGTGGTGCGAGCCTTCCTCCAGCTCGAAGACCGCCTTCCCGGCCTCGAAGTTGCTGCGCTTGAGCAGCCCCGCCTGCTCGAACTGCGTGAGCACGCGATATACGGTGGCCAGGCCGATCTCCTGGTTCTCCGCGAGCAGTTCGCGATAGACGTCCTCGGCGCTCATGTGGCGCTGCTTGCCGTGCTGGAAGATCTCGAGGATCTTCATCCGGGGCGCCGTCGCCTTCAGCCCCATGCTCTTGAGTTCGGAAGTGATCGACGACGACATGCTGTGGACCGTTGCGGCTCCGGAGGGGGGCCGGCCCCCGCGGGCGGCGGAAGCCTGCCCGTATGATAGCGGTTTCGTCCGCGCGTCGAACCCCCTCGAAGCCCATGATCGCGTCTCCGTCCGCCCGACCCGCCCGGCCCGCGCCCGCGGCCGCACTCGCCCTGGCACTCGGGGTCGCCGCACTCGTCGCCGGCTGCTCGTGGGGCGACCCGAACCGCAGCGGGCTGCTGCAGCCGTACCGGATCGATCTTCCGCAGGGCAACTACCTGACGCGCGAATCGGTCGACCGCGTGCAGGAAGGAATGACGCGCGACCAGGTCCGCTTCCTGCTCGGCACGCCGCTGCTGCGGGACCTGTTCCATCCCGATCGCTGGGACTACGTCTTCCGCTACAAGTTCCCGAACGGCGACGTCGAGCAACGAAAGGTCACCGTGCGCTTCCGCGACGATCGCGTGGTTGCGATCGAGGCCGATCCGCTGCCGCAGCGCGAAGACCCGACCGATCCGGCGCTGCCCGGATACCAGCCGGGCGCAAGCGCGGCCAACGAGCCATGACGATGCGCATCGCGGTGGCCGGCGCCTCGGGGCGCATGGGGCGCATGCTG
The DNA here is from genome assembly GCA_036406255.1 of Zeimonas sp. Taxonomy (GTDB): domain Bacteria; phylum Pseudomonadota; class Gammaproteobacteria; order Burkholderiales; family Burkholderiaceae_E; genus Zeimonas. The sequence goes on along the minus strand of DASWVL010000284.1, from coordinate 14,513 downwards.
GTGGAAGCGGTGCTCGACGCGCCCGATGGGCAACTGGTCGGCGCGCTCGACGTCGCGGCGAGCCCGGCGATCGGACGCGACGCGGCCGACTTCCTCGGTCGCACCAGCGGCGTGCGAATCGTCGACGACGTCGACGCCGGCCTGGCCGACGCGCAGTTCCTGATCGACTTCACGCGGCCGCAAGGCACGCTCGCGCACCTGGAGGCAGCGTCGGCGCGAGGCGTGGCGATGGTGATCGGCACGACCGGCTTCGACGACGCGGCGCGCGCGCAGATTGCCGAAGCGTCGCGCCGCATTCCGATCGTGTTCGCGCCGAACATGAGCATCGGCGTGAACGTCGTGCTCGAGCTGCTCGCGAGCGCCGCGCGCATCCTCGGGCCCGGGTACGACGTCGAGATCATCGAGGCACATCATCGCCACAAGGTCGACGCGCCTTCGGGCACGGCGCTGAAGATGGGCGAGGTCGTCGCCGAGGCGCTCGGTCGCGATCTGCGCGAGGTCGCGGTATTCGGGCGCGAGGGCTTCACCGGCGAGCGCGATGCCAACACGATCGGTTTCGCGACGGTGCGCGGAGGCGACATCGTCGGCGACCACACGGTGCTCTTCGCCGGCACCGGCGAACGCATCGAGATCACGCACCGGTCGTCGAGCCGCGTCACCTATGCGCACGGCGCATTGCGCGCGTGCCGCTTCCTCGCGGCGCACCGGAACGGCCTGTTCGACATGCGCGACGTGCTAGGAGCCTGTCGGAGTTGAATCGGGCCCTCACCCGAAGGGCCGTCGCCAGGCGGGCTGCATGCCGCGTTGCCGGCTCCTTCGGTGGAACCACCACCGGCGTCGCCGGCGCCTTGCCTGCAGCCCGCCTGGCGGCGGCGCGGGCTCGCTTCAACTCCGACAGGCTCCTAGGGCTGCGACCGGCCTAGTGTGCTGTCGACTGGCGCTAACCGAAGCCTGGTGTCAGCGCCGCACTTTGCTCAGCGCCGTAGCCGCTGCCGCAACTTCACGCACGGATCCTCGCGCGACTGCGCAGGCGTACGGACCACCAGATCGAAGAGCGCGCGATCGGATCCCGACGGACCGGCTTCGAGGCGATGGCCGTCCTGCGCACCGCCCTGCGCACTTCCCGGCGTACGCTCGAGCAGCGCGATCGACGCGATGCGCGCTCCGGGACGCAGTGCGGAGAGGTGGCGGGGCACGCCGATGTCGCGCCGCAGATGCCCGTTTCCGGCGAGCAGCACGACCGGCAAGCCGGTGCGCGCGTGCGCGTCGAGCAGCGCCTGCGCGATCCGGGCATCGCGCGTTCGTTGCGCCGCGGCCATCGCCTCGACGGCGCGTTCGGACAGCAGCCCGCAGTGGCCTTCGCGGATCGACTCGCGCATCGCCTCGGAATCGTCGTCGTCCCACCCGCCCGGGGGCGGTGCGGCCGGCGCACGCTGCTGCGTCACGCGCGCGGTGTCGGCCGGCGACAGGTTCGCCGCCACCAGCGGCAGTCCACGGCGCAGCGCGAACTCGATCACCGGTCGATAGAGGTCCCAGTCCCACCCCCCGAAATCGAAGCCGGCCGCCTCCGCGATGCGCCGTGCGCGCGAAGCAGCGTCGGCCGTAGAGGCACTGTGCGCTGCGCGCGCATCGTCCGCGCGCGCCCGGTCGAGCGAATCCTGCCGGTCGGCGTCGAACTGCTCGAGTGCGAGCGCGAACGGATGCACGTCGGCGAGTTCCTCGAGCCAGCGCAGGCGCAGTCGATGCTGCGCGACGTTGTCGTGCAACTCGCCGAACAGGACGAAGTCGGCGGTGCGCGCGGCCGCCGGCAGCGGGAGGGCGTCCGCCGCGGGGGATCCGGCCGCAACGCCCGTGCCGGCCGGATCCTGCATCGCGCACGCGCCCAGCATCGTCGCAACGAGGAGCGCGCCCGCCAGCCGGACGACGACGCGAACGCCGCCGGGCGGCTGCGTCCGCGATCGGTCGGCCCCGCGAGGCTGCGCGCGTCGCTCGTGCGCGGTCGATTGCATTCGGGTCTCCTCGTTCCATTGAACTCGGACGCTCGCGCCGGAGTGCGGCTCGAGCGCGTGGGAACGAGGATCGCATGACGCCGCCCGTACCGCTCGCCGCGGTGGACGCGGGCTTTTCTATAATCGAACGATGGACTTGTCGAGGCTCGCGGCTGCGGCGTGCGCAGTGGCCCTGCACGCAGCCGTGATCGCCGGCGTGCTCGGCTTCGCCAGCACTCCGCGTCCCGAGAGCGTTCGACCGATCGAAGTCGCGCTGATCGAGGCGTCGCCCGCAGCGCCCGCACCGCTGCCTTCGCCCGCCGCGGAGGTCGCGCAGCCCCCGACGGTCCGCTCCGGGAAAACGCCATCGATGCCCATCGCTCCGGCGGCGGCGGCGCCGGATGCGTCGCCCGCGCCCTCCCCGCCGCCGGCCGAACCGCCGTCCGTCGAACCCACGCCTGCGCCCTCTCGGGAGCCGCCCGTCGACCCGCCTTCTGCGCCGGTGCAGCCGCCGCGTGCAGAACCGCCCCCGCCTCCTCCCGGCGAGCTGCCGGCGGCGGAAGCGCCGCCCGCTCCGCGGCAGGAGCCGCTGCGCGTCGAGCCGCCGGTCGCGCGGGTGAAGAAGAAACCCGAGTCGCGCAGGCCAGTCCCGGAATCGCCCGCGCCCCGCTCCCCGCGCGTCGAGCCTGCACCGGTCGAGAAAGGCGCGGCGACGCCGCCGGCGGCGTCGCCGGCACAGCCGACGCAGCCGATTGCACGACCGCTGGCGCCGGCCCCCGCGGCAACGTCCGCCCCCTCGGAATCACACGAGTCCGGCGAGACGCGGCCTGCCGACGCCGGCAGCACGAGCCCGGAAACCCTCGCCAGCGCGCCGCCGGATTCCGCGCCGCGACGCACCGCACCGAGGGTGGACGCGAGCTGGCGCGGCAACACGCCTCCGCCCTACCCCGGTGCCGCGCGCCGGATGGGCGACGAGGGCGAAGTCCGGCTCGACGTGCACGTGGGCGCCGACGGCTCCGTACTCGACATCCGGCTGCGACAATCGAGCGGCTCGCCGCTTCTCGATCGGACGGCCATGGACACGGTGAAGCGATGGCGCTTCAATCCAGCGACCGTCGACGGACAGCCTGTCGCGGCGTGGTACCACGACTGGCGCTGGATATTCCGGCTCGAAGGGTAGTCACGAGGAAACACGCATGCAGGGACAGGAACTCGGTCTGATGCACTTCTGGCAGGCGGGCGACGCGATCACGCACTCCGTCGCCTGGCTGCTGCTCGCGATGTCGATCGCCAGCTGGTACTTCATCCTGTCGAAGGCGTGGAGCACGTGGCGGATGCGACGTGGCGCGCACGCGGCGCTCGAGCAGTTCTGGAACGCGCGCACGATGGACGAGGCGCTGGCCACGCTCGAGAACGCCGACCGCGAGCGCGTCTTCGTCCCGCTCGCCCACAAGGCGCGTGCTGCGGCGGCGATGCAGCCCGACAACTCGCTCGCCGCATCGATCGATCGCGACGAGCTGGTCACGCGCGCGCTGCGCGGGGAGATCACGCAGGTCTCCGCGCGACTCGAGAGCGGCCTGGCGATGCTCGCGTCCGTGGGAAGCACCGCACCCTTCGTCGGATTGTTCGGAACCGTCTGGGGCATCTACCACGCGCTGATCAGCATCGCGTCGAGCGGACAGGTGATGATCGACCGCGTCGCCGGCCCGGTGGGCGAGGCGCTCGTGATGACGGCGGCAGGACTGGCGGTCGCGATTCCCGCGGTGCTCGCGTACAACGCATTCGTGCGCGCCAATCGCGTGGTGCTCGCCGAGCTGGACGGTTTCGCGCACGACCTGCTCGCGCTCGTCACCACGGGCCATCGGTTGCGCGAGCAGGGCGACGCGCTGCGCAGCGGGCCGGCGCCGCTCGCCGTCGGCCCGGTCGTTCGCTGACACGGCTGCGCGCCCTCTCGCGGCGAGGAAACGCACCATGTCCTTCGGCGGATTCGACCCGGGCAGCCAGCCTCAACCGATGGCGGAGATCAACACGACTCCGCTCGTCGACGTGATGCTCGTGCTGCTCGTCGTGTTCATCATCACCGCGCCGCTGCTCACGCACGCGCTGCGCGTCGACCTGCCCGACGCACAGGCGCCGGTGGCGGCCGAGCAACCGGAGACGGTCCGCGTGACGATCGACGCCGCGGGCGTCGTCTACTGGAACGACGAGGCCCTCGACGGCATCGCCGCGCTCGATGCACGCCTCGCGCAGGCCGCGTCATCGAAGCCGCAGCCCGACCTGCATCTGCGTGCCGAGCGATCGACGCGCTACGAACGCGTCGCGGCGGTCCTCTCGAGCGCGCAGCGCGCCGGAATCGAGCGAATCGGCTTCGTCACCGATCCTCGGACGTCTTCTTCGGACGACGAGACGAAGGGGCGCTGACCGAGCGCGCCGCTACGAGGTGAAACGCAGCGCGTCGACGAGCGCCGCGGGCGCTCGAATGCCGCCGGGCTCGCGTCCGTCCCAGGTCTCGATCTCGGGGAGCGTCTCGGCGCGCGCACCCAGGCCGAGCAGTCCGGCACCGAAGATCCGGTACAGGCTGTCGTCGAAGCGCATCGGCGCAACCGGCGCGACCGGAACTCCGTTCTCGACCCACAGCGTCGCGAAGCGCGTCATTCCGGTGGCGCGGCACGCCTGCCGGTCGGAGTAGTTCAGGTACCACAGGTTCGCGATCGCGATGCCGGTGCCGAGCGCCGCGTGCAGATCGGCCGGATCGATGCGTCCCGCGCCCACGCTGGCCGCACGGGGGCGCTCGTCGTCGTCCGCACCGTTGCCGGGGACGTCGAACTCCAGCGCGCTGCGCGGCGACACCAGGCGCAGCGCAGGTCTTCCGCGCTCGACGAGCACCGTGCGGGCGGGACGCACGAAGCCTTCGGCCTGGAAGCGCGGAACGTCGAGCGCATCGAGATCGTCGGCGATCTCGAAGGACGGATCGAAGCAGGCTTCGCCGCGCTGCGCACGGGCGAGCGGCGACTGCCCGCTGCGAAATGCGCGTTCGGCGAACCCACCCCAGCCGAGCAGCGAGACGAGATCGGCGACCGCCGCCGGCGCGAGCAGCACGCGATAAGCACCGGGGTCGATCCGCCGCACGGGGCGCGCAAGGATGCGCGCCTGCTCCCGCGCCGCATCGATCGCCCGGCGCAGCCCGCACGCATCCCACTGCGGCGCACTCCAGACGTGCTTCGTCGCCTGCGCCGTCGGCGTGTGGATCGAGAAATCGAAGCTCGACGACGACGCCTCGTGGTAGTGCCTGTGCCCGAGATTGCTCGCCAGCGCACGCACGACGATGCCGCCGCTGAACAGCCCTACCAGATCGGCATCGCCTGCCGCGCCGGCAATCGCCTCGACGACTTCCTCGGGCGTCGGCGCCCGCGTTCGCCGGATGCGCTCGCCGACAACCGGGCTTCGCTCGAAGGAGGCGAAGGGATCCGCCGGCAGCGCTCGCGACGCATCGCGCAGCGCGACGAACGCCGCCTTCAGACGCGATGCCGCGTCGCGCGGCGAAGCGAGCGTGCAGCGCATCTGCGCCTGCCGGCCCTCGCGGAACAGGCGAAGCGCGACCACCGCGCGCTGCACCGTTCCGGCCTGGCGCACGCGCGCGCGGTTCACGCGCACGAAGTCGCTGCGCTCGGCGCGCAGGTACGCGAAGGCCGCCTCGTCGGCGCCCGCCTCGCGCGCGATCGCCTCGGCAACGGCATCGAAGAGCGTCGCGAAGCGCACATCGCTCACCCTTCGCCTCCGAAGACGTCGACGCCGCGAAACAGGCAGGCGGGCGATGCGTGGCCGACACGGATGATCTGTCCGGGTTCGCCCTTGCCGCAGAACGGCGTGCCGAGCACCTGCATCGTCTCGCGCGAACCCACCGCAGCCAGGCTGCGCCAGAACGTTGCCGAGACGCCGCGGTAGTTGGGGTTGCGCACTACCTTCGTCAGGCGCCCGTTCTCGATCAACCGCGCCCATTCGCAACCGAACTGGAACTTGTTGCGCGCGTCGTCGATCGACCACGACGCGTTGGTGCGCATCCAGATCCCGCGTTCGGTCGACGCGACCATCGATTCGAAGCTCGCGTCTCCCGGCTCGACGTTCAGGTTCGCCATGCGGTCGATCGGTGCACGGTGCCAGCCGCTGGCGCGCGCGCTCGCGGCGCCGTGAACGGCAATACCGAGCGCGGCGGCTCGCGCGCGCGACAGCGCGCCGCCGAGCGCACGCTTGAGGATTCCGTTCTCGATCAGCATCACGCGGCGCGCCGGTTCGCCGTCGTCGTCGGTCGCGTAGCTTGCGAACTGCCCCACGACGCCCGGGTCGAAGCTCACGTTCAGCAGCGGCGAGCCGTACCGGTATGCGCCGAACATCTCCGGCGTCACGAAGCTCGTTCCCGCGAAGTTGCGCTCGTCGCCGAGGATGCGGTCGAGCTCGAGCGGATGGCCGATCGACTCGTGGATCTGCAGCATCATCTGGTCGGGCGCCAGCAGCAGGTCGCGCACGCCGTCGGGGCAGTTCGGCGCGTTCAGCAGCTCGATCGCCTCCTCGGCCACCCGTTCGCCGCCGCCCACGAAGCCCGATGCGCGCAACCCCTCGAGCCCGCCCTGCCGACAAAAGCCGTTGTACTGCCCGGCAAGCGTGCGGGTCTGCGCCTGCCCGTCGCGCGCAGCGGTCGCCTCGAGGTTCGGAACGACGAAGCGCATCGACTGCTCGGAGACGGGCTCGCCGTCGATCCACAATCGCTGCGAGACGAGGCTCGTGTCGAGCGTCGATGCGCAGTGCACGATGCGCGGATCGCGTCGCATCGCATCGGACTCGGCGTGCAACAGCGCCACGAGCACGTCGCGCGCAGCGAGCGGCTCCTCGTTCGGGCTCTCGTAGCGAACGGGGTCCGTGTGCGTCGCGGCGTTGCCGTTCGGCTCCCGGCCCGTCCGCGACAACCCCCTGCCGCGCGCTACGCGCGCCCACTGCGCCGCGCGATCGGCCGCCTCTCGCAGCCCGTGCGCCGAGAGGTCGGCGGTCGCGCAGTAGCCCGCTTCGCCGTCGATCCACACGGTGACCATCGCGCCGCGGTCGACCGAGAGCGCCGGCGGCTGCAGCACGCCGCGCACGACGGCGAGCGACTCGGCGCTCTCCTCGACCAGCCGAAGCGAAACCCGCGCGCCGGGCTGCGCAGCGCGCGGAAACGGGATCCGATCGTGCGGGGAAAACCCGATCAGCTCTCGAGCCAATGCAGCAACGGCTCCCAGGTGGCGCGGTCACGGTCGACGCGTTGCGGCGGAACGTCGAACAGCGTCAGCCCGTGCGCGGCCAGATGCACGTAGTTCTGTGTGTCCCGAAGATAACCCGAGACGGGCACGCCCAGCTCGGCAACGAAACGCGCGAGCTGCTCGGCCGCGCGAGTGCGCGGATCGACACGCATGCCGACCAGGCTCACCGCCTGTTCGAAGCGGCGCGTCCTCGGAAATCCGGCGCGCAGGTCGGCGAGGAAGCGGCTCGTGGCCATCGCATCGAACATCGACGGCTGCAATGGAACGACGATGCGGTCGGCGACGCGAACGACGTCGGCGAGCCGCCGGCCCTCGAGCTGCGCCGGCGTGTCGAGCACGACGTGCGTGACGCCGCGCGGCGGTCGCGCGATCCCGTCGTCGATCTCCCAGGTGCCGATCGAGGCCGCCTGCGCGGGGCGCAGGCCCAGCCAGTGCCGCGCCGACTGCTGCGCATCGAAATCGCCGAGCATCGTGCGATGCGCATTCGACGCGAAGTATCCGGCGAGATTCGTGGCGAGCGTCGTCTTGCCGACGCCTCCTTTCGGGTTGACGACAGCGACGACGGGCATGCGCGAGGGCTCCTTTGCGTGTTTGTTCGTTCGGGCGCCGGGGCGCCGGCGCGATGGTAGCAAACGGCTATCGTCGCAAGCCGGCGCGCACCGAATCGATCTCGACGCACAGTCGCTCGAGCGCATCGAGCGAGCGCGGGCCGGGCCGCTCGAAGGTCGACGCGTCGAAGGCGGCGAAATGCGCCGGCCCCTGCGGAGCGAGCAGGCCGTATGCGGCCCAGCGCCGGGACGACGGTGACGGATCGGTCGCGACGATCAGGTCCGGGCGCCGTGCGAGCACCGCCTCGGCGTCGGGCTGCGGCGCGGCGACGCCGACGTCGCCGAAGACGTTGACGGCGCCGCAACTACGAAGCGCGTCGCCGATCGGGCCCGCATCGGAGACGGTGATCAGCGGCGTCGACCAGATCTGCACGAACACACGCACCGGTCGAAGCCGCGCATAGCGTGCGCGCAGCGACGCGAGCCGTGCCTCGAAGGCGTCGGCGACGGCGCCGCCGGTCGACGGATCGGCTGCGAGACGGGCGAAGCGGCGCAGCGTCGACGCCACGTCGTCGAGCGTGTGCGGATCGGAGACGAAGACCGCGATGCCGAGCGATTCGAGCCGCTGCAGCTGTGCCGACGAGACGCCCGGACCCCACGCGACGACGAGATCGGGCGAGAGCGCGAGCATCGCCTCGACGTCGGGCTGCGGAAACGACGAAAGCTTCGGCAGCGCGCGTGCCGCCGGCGGTTCGTCGCTGTTGCGATCGACGGCGACGACGCGCGCCCCGGCGCCTACCGCGAACAGCAGCTCGGTTGCGTGCGGTGCGAGCGAGACGATGCGCAACGGCGCAGGAGGCACGTCGATCGTGCGCTTCGCGTCGTCGACGAGACGCAAGGAAAGGGAAGAGGGAAGGGAGGAGGGGGAAGGGGAGAAGCCCGGGCTGCCTGCAGCCGGCCCGGCCCCCTTCTCCCTTCCCCCTTCCCCCTTCCCTGCTCCGGAAGCGACCACCAGCGCGATCGCGAGCGCGGCGGCGATCGACGAAGCGAAGACGCGCATCACCAACCCGGGCGATTCAGAAGTCGTAGCGCAGGTCTACGAAGAACGATCGCCCATCCGCCGGATAGTAGGACCCGAAGAAGCCGAACGGAGAATACTTCCTGTCCGTCAGGTTGAGCACGCGCGCACGTACGGCCCAGTTCGAATGCCGCCAGCTCGCCACGAAATCGGCAACCGTATAGGCGGCGAGTCTTTCCTCCCTGTTACCGGTATCGCCCCCGAAGAAGCGTGAGCCGACGTAGTTGGACACCAGCGACAGGGCGACGTCGGGAAGCGGTTCGAAGGTGACGCCGACGTTGATCTTGGTGGCAGGCACCAGCGGTATTCTCTTGCCGCTGTCGACGCCTTCGCGGAACTCCGCCTTCTGCAGATGGATGCCCCCCACGAGCTGCCACTGCCGATCGAGACGGTAACGCCCGTTGACCTCGACGCCGCGGTGCCGCGTCCTGGCGAGGTTCTCGTTCTCGAACGTCAGGCTGTTGAACGCGATCTCGTCCTTCATCTCGAGGTCGTATATCGCGGCTTTCAGCGCGTAGGAAGTCGCGCTCCATTCGACACCGAGATCCACGAAAGTCCCCTGCTCGGGACGAACGGGCTTGCTGACGAACCCCGCAAAGGTCGTCAGTTCATCGAGGTTGGGATTACGGAAGGTGCTGCCGATTCTCGAAAAGAGCCGCGCTCCCGCGGCCAGCCGGTAGCTCAGGCCGAGTTCTCCGATGAACTTGTCGTGATCGTTGGAGAATTCGAACCCCGTCGAATCGGAAGCCGACTGGTCGATCTTCTGGTAACGGGCGCCGACGGTCAGGACGAGACCGGAGCTCAGATCGGTCTGGTTCTGCAGATAGGAAGCCCAGCTCGACTGGTCGATCCGGACGGTCTTGACGACGGGGCCGTTGTCGTTCGGGGACTTGTCGGCCGTCAGCATGCCGTCGTAGTAATCGAGGCCGAACGTCGTTCGGGAAGGAAGCGAACCGAGTCCGTGTCGCAACTGGAATCGGGGCGTGAACGAAAGAACGTTCGTCTTGCGCACCTCGAAGCAGGAACTGAACGCACAGAAGTTCGAGGTGAAGAACGTGCTCTCCGAGTCGGAGTAGCCGATCTCCGCCGCGAACTTCAGTGCATCCGTGAGCTGCCATTCGATGCCGGGCCTCAGGAACGCGTTGTTCCGCTTGCTGTAGCTGTCGAGGGTCTGGGCCTGTCTCGGGTCGCTCCGGAACTGTTCCTTGGTCAGCGAACCCGGCAGGCCGATCTTCAGATCGGACCAGCCGACGTCGACGAAAGCCGACCCCTTGTCGAAGGCGACGCCGAGACGACCGCTGGCGTTGTCGCGATCCTGCTCGTTGTTCCTGCGCCAGCCGTCGGTGTCCTGATGGTTGACCGACAGATTCACGTCGATCGCATCGGACCGATTGGCGAAGCCGGCCGAGACCTGCCTGCCGTTCCGGCTGCCCGCTCCTACCCGGGCGTGCGCACCGTCCGGCTCGCGGTCGGTGATGATGTTGATCACGCCGCCGACGGCGTTGTCGCCATACAGGACGCTGCCGCTTCCATGGATGATCTCGACGCGCTCGACACTGTCGAGAGGCACGAGCCCCCAGTCCACGCTGATGCTGTCCAGTGAATTGAGGCGTTGCCCGTTCAACAGAACCAGCGTGCGCGAAGACGCGCCTTCGCCGAAACCCCGCATGTCGATCGAAGTGTCCGCCCCGATGGAACCGTACAGCGGCATGACGTTCAGCCCGGCCTGGTACTTCAGGACATCGGGCAAGGTCTGCGCGCCCGACGACTCGATGTCCTCCCGGGAAATGACGGTCACGTTCGCGGCAGACGTATCGTCTGTTTCATCGAACCGCGTCGCGGTGACGACGACGGTGTCGAGCGACGCTGCCTGCTGTGCATGGACGGGCGAAACGGCGAAGAAAGCCGGCAGCAACGCGGCCAGAGGCTTCAGATGTGTAGCCATGGTTCCCCTCTCCGGCAGGCGTCCCCGCATACCGGAAATGCGCTGAAATGAAAACGCACGGGAGGAACCGGCAGGTCGATCCGACCAGCGCCACCGCCCCGTAGCACTTTCGCTCGATGCCACGGGCCGGTCTCCGGGCTCGCAAGTCTTGACGCGCCGCCTTCCCAGGCAATGAACCCAGTGGCGTGGTGGCGCGCCCGCACTCGCTTACCGTTGCGGGGGCAGCAGCGGGATTGCCTCTCCTGCGAGACGCACCGCTTTCCCGTTTAACAGCGACTGGAGAAGCCAGTCGCTACACCTGTGACAGCGCGATTCTACACAGGCCCGGGCTCGCGCGGCGCGCTATGGCCGACGCGAGCCGCAGCGCGATCTCTCGAGTTGCGCGGAAAGCGGCGCGGATCAAAGACCGGCCGGGGCTCCCGCGGTACCGCGCGGCAATCCGGCGAGCGCTTCGCGCACGATGCGGGGCGTGAGCAGCTCGGGCAGCACGCGGGGCTCGCTCTCGTCGGGTCGATAGACGAGGTACAGCGGAACGCCGTTGCGCCCGAATCGGGCGAGGGCTTCGGTGATGCGCGGATCGCGGTTGGTCCAGTCGGCCTTCAGCCGCAGTACGCCGCGCTCTGCCATCTCGGCGACGATCGAATCGCGTTCGAGCACGAGCCGCTTGTTCGCCTGGCAGCTCACGCACCAGGCGGCGGTGAAGTCGACGAAGACCGGGCGCCTCTCGTCGCGCGCCTCGCGCACGCGCTCGTCGGACCACGGCTGCCAGGCCGACGCGAGCGTCGACGCATCGCCGCGCTGTCGTTGCGCCGACGCCGCCGGCGGAGCCGTGACCTCGCCGGGCCACGCCATCCACAAGCCGAGCGCGAAGGCTGCCAGCGCGAGCACGCCGGCCAGCGGACGCGCCGTCGGTCGCGAAGCGACGGGGGCTCCGCGCTGCACGAAGCGCCCGTACAGCCACGCGGCGAGCGCCACCAGCACCGCGCCGATCGCAAGCGCGAACACGGCGTCGATGCCGGCCTGCTGGCCGAGCACCCAGGCGAGCCACGCGGCGGTCGCGTACATCGGGAACGCGAGCGCCTGTCGAAACGTCTCCATCCAGCGCCCGGGCTTCGGCAGGAACCGCAAGGCCTGCGGGAAGAAGCCGAGCAGCACGTACGGCGCCGCCATGCCGAGCGCGATCGCGGTGAAGACGAGCATCGCCTCGCCGGTCGAACTGGCGAGCGTGAAACCCATCGCCGATCCCATGAACGGCGCCGTGCAGGGCGTGGCGACCAGCACCGCGAGCACGCCGGAAGCGAAGGAGCCGAGCAGCGGATGCGGACGCGGCCCGTGGTCGAGCGCGCCGAGACGCGTCATCGCCATGCCGATCTCGTAGACGCCGGAGAAATTCAGGCCGATCGCGACGAAGAGCATCGCCATCGCCGCGACGAAGGCCGGCGACTGCAGCTGGAATCCCCAGCCGGCCGCCTCGCCGCCCGCCCGCATCGCCAGCAGGATCGCCGCGAGCGCCCAGAACGAGACGACGACGCCGCCGGCGAACGCCAGCGCGCCCAGGCGCGAGGAAGCATCGGCCTCGCCGGCGTTGCGCGCGAAGCCGAGCACCTTCAGCCCGATGACCGGGAACACGCAGGGCATCAGGTTCAGGATGAGTCCGCCCACCGCGCCGAACAACGCGGCGATCCACAGCGTTCCCGCCGTCGCGCTGCTGCGCGAAACGGCCGGCGCACTCGCCGCGTCAGCCGGTGCTGGCGCTGTGAACGGGGAAGTCGCACCGCGCTCGCCCGCGCCGCTGCCGAAGCCCGGCAGCCAGGAACCTTTCGACGAACCGGCGGGGGGCTGCGAGGCCGCACCCGCGACGCGCGCGATCTCGGTGCCGACGGGCAGCGGCTGCGCGCTCGCCTGCGCATCGACCTCGTGCGCCGTGCCGTCGACGACGACGACGCCGCGCGCCGCGTCGAGAAGCGCATCGCCCGACGCCTGCAGCTTGCGCACGCCGTCGTCGCTGAGCCGAACCGACAGGCGCACGCCGTCGTGCGCCGGTCCCAGCGCATACAGCACCTGCTCGGCGGCGTTCTCGACGAAGCCCTCGCGATACGGGAAGAACTCGACCTGCGACGCACGGCCGGGCAGCGCGAGCGACAGCACCTTGCCGTCGGCGTGCACCTGCGCATCGACCGTGCCCTGCGGCATGCGCCGCTCGGCCCAGGCGAACAGCGCGGCGAAACGCGAAGGCGCTCCCGTGCCGGTGCGCTGCACCGGCAGCGCGAGCGAGAGGTCGGCGTCGCCGGGGATGCAGACTTCGCGGCACATCAGCCAGGACGCCCGGGCGCCGATCGTCACCCGCTCGCCGCCGACGGACGCGGGCACGCGCAACACCATCGGCAGGACGATCTCGCCTTCGTAGCCGTAGTTGGCCAGCGGCGGGATGAACAGGCGCTGCGGTGCCGGCCAGCGGATCGCATCGGCCTCGAAGCCGGCCGGCAGGCGCAACTCGACCTGCGTGGGCAGGCCCGAATCGCCGGGATTGCGCCAATACGTGTGCCACTGCGGATCGTGCCGAATACGCAGCCCGATGCGCATCGCCTCGCCGGGCACCACGGCAGCGCGGTCGGCGACCAGCTCCACCTCCACGCTGTCGACGCGCACTGGCCCCGCGGCCGGCGTCGACGGCTGCGCGTGGGCGAGCGGCAGCGCGGCAAGCACGCCGAACAGGGCCGCGAGCACGACGCAGGCGGCCTGCCGCAGCCGGTACGAATACACTTTCATTCCAGGACGAATGCTACCGGAGGCCGGCGCGCCGGGCCTGCGCCCCGTCAAGCCTCCTCGTATACCATCGCGCAATGGATCAGGCATCCCAGGAAGTCGAACGGCTCGGCGAACGCGTCGAGCAGATTCTGGCCACCGTGCGTCGCCTCGCCGACGAGAACGCGTCGTTGCGCGAGCAGCTCGCCGCGAGCCGCGACACCAGCGAGCATCTGCAGCAGCGCATCAACGAGGCGCGCGAACGCGTGCAGGCCGCACTCGCGCGGCTGCCGACGCCAGTGCACGCTGCAGACCAGGCCGAGCCCGTGCCGCCCGAGCACGCCGCCGAAACCGAGAACGTCGCGCACGACGGCGACGAATAGCACGAGCGCCGCCGCTCGCGCACGAGACGCACTGCACGGAACCCGAGCATGGAACAGATCGACGTGAAGATCCTCGACCGCGAATACCGGCTCGCGGTCACCGGCGAGACGAAGCCGCGCCTGCTCGAGGCCGTGCAGATCGTCGACGAGAAGATGCGCTCGATCCGCGACGCCGGCCGGGTTTCGGGCGTCGATCGCATCGCGGTGATGGCGGCGTTGCAACTCGCGCACGAACTGCTCGGCGCACAGCATCCCGCTGCCGGCACGCCGTCGGCCGAGCTGCTCGGCCGGATCCGCAAGATGAGCGAGGACCTCGATGCGGAGATCGCGCGACAGCAGCCGTTGTTCTGACGAACGGCAGACAAGGGCGACGCGCGAATCGCGCTAGAATGCGCTCGACCCTGCAGTGTTCGACCAGGTCATAGATTCCTTGAACCAATGCTCTGCATCCAGGTCGCGGCGACACTGCGTATCGCTGTTGTGATCGTCCCTCGTCGGACGAACCTGATGTGATACCTGCTGCGGCCGAACTGAA
>DASWVL010000283.1:0-10321 GCA_036406255.1 Zeimonas sp. | reverse complement strand
CCTCGGCTACGGGCCGGCGCGCGGCGCGGAGATGCTCTCGCTGATGCTCGGCTTCGGCGTGATCAGCCGGATCACCTTCGGCGTGATCTGCGACCGCATCGGCGGGTTGCGCACGCTGCTGCTCGGCTCGGTGCTGCAGGGTATCGCGTTGCTGCTGTTCCTGCCTTTCGACTCGCTCGCCTCGCTGTACGTGATCTCGGCGCTGTTCGGGCTGTTCCAGGGCGGCATCGTGCCGTCGTACGCGATCATCGTCCGCGAGTTCTTTCCCGCTTCCGGCGCGGGGCTGCGCGTCGGTCTCGTCATCACCGCGACGCTGTTCGGCATGGCACTCGGCGGCTGGCTTTCGGGGGTTCTCTTCGACCTCACCGGTTCCTACGACGCAGCCTTCGTCCACGGCATCGGGTGGAATGCGCTGAACGTCTCGATCGTCGCCTGGCTGCTGCTGCGGCTGCGCCGCAACGAGCGCCGGCCCGGCCTGCTCACGCCGGCAGCTCGATCGTGACGATGAGGCCGCCGCCTTCGCGTCGGGCCGCCGCGATGCGCCCGCCGTGCAGCTCGATCGCGCGCCGCGCGATGGCCAGACCCAGTCCGTGACCCTGTGCCGGGCCGCCTGCGCGGCCGCGGTGGAACGGCTCGAAGATCGCTTCGCGCTCGTCCTCGGCCACGCCCGGGCCCCGGTCGGCGACACTCAGGCGGAACGGCTCGCCTGCGCGCGAGCGTGCACGGACGTCGATGCTGCTGCCGGCGGGCGCGAACTTCAGCGCGTTGCGGATGACGTTCTCGAAGGCGCGATGCAGCAGGTCGGCGCGCACCGTCGCATTGCGTCGTTCGAGCCGTTCTTCGTAGTGCAGCTCGCGGCCGCTCGCGCGCGCCTCGAAACGCGCGTCGTCGACGATCGAAGCGACCAGCTCGGCAAGATCGGTTTCCTCCGGTGCGCCGCCCGCGGCGCCGGCGTCGAGGCGTGCGAGCGTCAGCAGTTCTCCCACCAGCCCGTCGACGCGCACGCTGTCGCGTTCGATGCGCTCGAGCATCGCGTCGCGTCGTCCCGGATCCTGTCGCGCAATGCCGATCGCCGCCTGGATGCGGGCGAGCGGCGAGCGCAACTCGTGCGAGACGTCGTGCAACAGGCGCCGCTGCGAGCCCACCAGCTGCTGCAGCTGTCCGGCCATTCGATCGAATTCGCGGCCGAGGTCGGCCAGCTCGTCGTTGCGCCGTCCCATCCGTTCGGCGACGCGGGTCTCGAGCGCGCCGCGTGCGAGCGATGCGAAGCCGCTGCGCAGGTGCCGGATCGGTTGCGTCAGGTACCAGGCGAGCAGTGCGCTGAAGGCCAGGCTCGCGAGCAGACCGGCAGCGGCCAACGCGGGAAGGGGGATCGGCGCTGCCCGGCGCCCGCGCCGCGGGCCTTCGGCAGCGGGAACGAAGAGCAGGAGGCCGCTCGCCTCGTCGTGGCGCACGGAGCGGCCGGCGCGGCGATCGCCGTCGCGAAGACGCTCGCGCGCACCTTCGAGCGCCTGCGCCGACACCGGCCGGCCGAGCAGCTCGGATCCGTCGCGGTCGACCGCGTAGACGCCCGATGCGCCCCGCGGACCGCGCGCATTCTCGTCGTCGCGAAGCCATTCGCGCAGCGCGTCCACGCCGCCGTGGCGCAGCGTTGCCGCCGCAGAGCGCAGCGCAAGCTCGGTGCGCGGTCCGGCTTCGAGCGAAGCCGCTTCCTCGCGCGCGCGCTGCTGATGCAGCGAGACGAGCGCCGCGACGAGCACGATCGCGACCACCAGCGCGAGCCAGAACGCGAGGAAGAACTTCCAGAACAGGCGTCCCACGCCGATCCCCGTTCAGGGCAGAACGAACTGGTAGCCGCGGCCGCGTACGGTCTCGATCCAGGGCGAGCCGTCGTCGCGCCTCCCGAGCTTCTGGCGAAGGCTGCTGACGTGCACGTCGAGACTGCGGTCGAAGCGTGCGAGCGGGCGACCGAGCGCGTCCTGCGACAGCTCGCCCTTGTCGACGACGCGACCGGCCTGCTGCGCGAGCGTGACGAGCACGCTGAACTCGGTGCCGGTGAGCGCGAGCGGCGCGTCGCGCAGCGAGGCGCGACGCTGCCCCGGCCAGATCGTCAGCGGGCCGACGACGATCGACGACATGACGGCATGCGCGTCCTTCGACTCGCGAACGCGGCGCAGGATCGCGCGCAGGCGTGCCACCAGTTCGCGCGGCGTGCACGGCTTGGGAACGTAGTCGTCGGCGCCAAGCTCGAGGCCGACGATGCGGTCGATGTCGTCGCCGCGCGCGGTGAGCATCAGCACCGGCACGCGGCTCGCCGCGCGAATGCGACGCAGCGCCTCGACGCCGTCGATGCCCGGCATCATCACGTCGAGCACGACGATGTCGAAGCCGCCGTCGAGCGCGCGCGCGACGCCGCTCAGGCCGTCGCCGGCCGTCTCCGCGTCGAAGCCGTCGCGACGAAGATATTCGACGAGCAGGTCGCCCAGCTCGGCGTCGTCGTCGACGAGCAGCACGCGCGGCACGCCGCCACGTTCGACCGGGGATGCGGACATGGCGACGATCATATCGATCCGCGCGGGCGGCGCCGTCCGGTTCGCGCAATCGATACGCTTCTTTACGAACCCTTACACGCGGGCCGCAGCGCTTAACGCGCCCCGCCCGCAAGCTTCGGACCGTACCGGCGCAAGCGAGCGCCGGCCAACCCGAACAGGAGTCCGAACATGAAGCCCGCACGCATCGCAGCGTTCACCCTCGCCGGCAGCCTGGCGCTCGCCGTTCCCTTCCTCGTCTCGGCGCAGGCCTCGCCCGATTCCGGTGCGCAGGCGGGTCCGTCGCGGATGGTGATGAAACAGCACGCGCACTGGCGCGACGGCGGCGAAAGGCATCGTCACGGCGAGCAGATGCGCGGTCCTCGCGGACAGGGCGACCGCTTCCTGCGCGGCCTCGATCTCACCGGCGAGCAGCGCGACCGGATCTTCGAGATCCGCCACGCCGCGGCGCCGAAGATGCGCGAGCAGAGGAAGGTGCTGCGCGATGCGCGCGGCGAGTTCACAAAGCTCGCGCTGTCGAGCGACTACGACGAGGCGAAGGTGCGCGCGCTCGCCGAGCGCAACGCGCAGGCGATGAGCGAGATGGCGCAGCTGCGTGCGCGCAGCCTGAACGAGATCTACAAGGTACTCACGCCCGAGCAGCAGGCGAAGGTGCAGGAGCGCCAGTCGCGCCACGCGTCGCGCAGCTGACGCAACCTGGCCGGCCGGCAGCGCGCGTGCCGGCCGGTATCGCGGCGGTCGGCGGTCCTGCTTCCTGCGGCGTGCGGCGGTAAACCATGCCCGCGTCCCGCGCGGCAGTACCATCGCCGCCATGATCCCCGTTTCGCTCGCTCCGACGGCCGACCTGCGGCCGCTCGACGAAGAGGACTTCGCGCAGCTCGATTCGCTGCTCGAAGGCACCGGCAACGAGAACGCGATGGTCGTCGAGGAGATCGACGGCTTTCTCGCGGCGCTCGCCTGCGTGCCCGATCCGATCCCGGAGGACGAGCTGCTCGCGCACGTGCTCGGCAGCGAAGCTTCCGACGACGACGAGGCGGCGCCGGCGCCAGTGGCGGTTCCGCCCGGGGTGTTGGCCGAGGTCGGCACGTTGCTGCGTCGACACGCCGGGCGCGTCGTCGCCGCGCTGGATGCGGGCGACTTCGGTCCGGTGCTCTCGTATGACGAAGACGGGAATGCCGACGGCATCGCGTGGGCGGTCGGCTTCCTGCGCGGCGTCGAGCTGCACCCCGACAGCTGGGACACGCTGCTCGACGAGAAGGATTTCGGCGACGCGCTCGACGCGTTGGAGTCGCTCGCCGCGACGCTCGACGGCGACCGGGCGGCCGAGACGCGCCCGCCCGCCGAACGCGATGCGCTCATCGATCGCATGATCGCGGACGTCGCCGACATCCACGAATTCTTCCGCCCGCACCGCGAGGCAGGAACGACACCTGCGGCGATGCGCGTCGAAACCGTCCGCCGCGCGACGCCGAAGGTCGGCCGCAACGAGCCGTGCCCTTGCGGGAGCGGGCGGAAGTACAAGGGCTGCTGCGGCGCTGCGTGACGGGGGGAAGAGAAGGGAGAAGGGGAACGACCCCGGTACGCACCTTCGGTTTTCCCCCTCTCCCTTCCCCCTTCTCCCTTCCCTTCTCTCCGTCACGCCAGCAGCAACACGATTCCCCCGAGGACGACCGAGACGACCAGTGCGGTTCCGAGCACGGAGCCGACGAAGGAGAGCCACTCGCGCCAGTCGAAGTTCGGCGCGTCGGGGTGGATGGGAAGCGTATCGCGGGCGGATTCTCGAGTCATGACCTTTCCGGAATCGATCGGGTCGCACGGCAGGCGTGCGAACGCGCGGGCATGCCTCGATTGGGGGTCCTGCGCCGGGACCCGGCCCGGGCTCGATCCGGATGCATGCGGGCACGATTCGGGCAAAGTTCGGGCAGTCGGCCGGCTGCACCTTTGCGCTACATTGTTCCGATGACCCGCCGCATCGCCATCGTCGAGGACGAACCCGCCATTCGCGCGAACCTGTGTGACGCCTTCGTCCGCCACGGTTTCGAGGCTTCCGGTTTCGCCGACCGTGCGCACGCGCAGCAGGCACTCGCGGCGCGCCTGCCCGACCTCGCGATCATCGACGTCGGCCTCGGCGACGAGCCCGACGGCGGTTTCGAGCTTTGCCGCTGGCTGCGCGAACACGCGCGCACGCTGCCGATCCTGATGCTGTCGGCGCGCGATTCCGAGATCGACATCGTCTCGGGGCTGCGGCTGGGCGCGGACGACTACGTGACGAAGAACGTGAGCTTCCCGCACCTGCTCGCGCGCGTCACCGCGCTGCTGCGCCGGGTCGATGCGCTCGCGCAGCCGATGAAGAGCGGTGAACGGCTCGTGCGCGGCCCGCTCGTGCTCGATTCGGCGCGTTTCGAGGCGACGTGGCGCGACCTGCCGGTTGAACTGACCGTCACCGAGTTCTGGATGCTGCACGCGCTCGCGCGCCATCCGGGGCACGTGAAGAACCGCGACGCACTGATGCGCGAAGCCAATCTCGTCGTCGACGACCAGACCGTCACTTCCTACGTGAAGCGCATCCGGCGCAAGTTCGAAGCGGTCGACGCAGCCTTCGACGCGATCGAAACGGTCTACGGACTCGGCTACCGCTTCGTCGAACGTGCCGCCGCTCGATGAGCGCAGGCGCGAACCACCGATGAGCGCAGGCGCGAACCACCGATGAGCGCGGGCGCGAACCCATGAGCCGGCGGCGCCGCTGGCGGCTTCCGCTCGGTCTTCGCTTCAGTCTTGCGCTGGCGATGGTGCCGCTGCTCGCGTTGCCGCCGATCGGGCTGCGGTTCGTCGAGGTGATGGCGGAGTTCGCGCGCAACGAGCGGCTCGAGAACCAGGGGCAGGCCGCGCGCAACCTGGCCGCTTCCCTGCACGAGCGCAGTCCGCTGTTCGACGTCGAGCAGGCGACCTTGCGCCGACGGGCGGGCGCGGAGCTGTTGCCGGTCGAACTGCTCGCCGACGTCGTCGTCGATCACGACGCGCGCGAATGGCTGGAGACGCCCGGTCGCGCGCTGTCGTTGCGCCCGGTCGACGCCGGCGGGGCAGCGAACGCGAGCGCCGGCGCCACGCACGTGCGTCTTGCAGCGGCCCGCGCGCAGGAGCAGCCGGGGCGCTTCTTCATGCTCGTCGACGCCGACGACGAACGGCTCGTGCTGCCGGAGAGCGTTGATGGCGTCGAGCTTGCCGGCGACCGGCTGATCGTCGAATGGGGAGCGGCGCCCGAAGCGATGCGCACGCGCGAGGTGACGCCGAGTGAACGGCCGGGGGGTTGGCTCGCCGAGATCGCGTTCGACGAGGAGCCGCGCTTCCTGCGCGTGCACGTCGTCGACGTCGACTATCTGGGCTCGCGTCGCGTCGAGGGTCGCGCCGACTCCGGGCTTCTCACGCCCGTGCAGCCGCTCGCCGAGCAGGCGCTCGATCCGCGATCGGTGTTGTGGGCCGATGCCGTGCGCGGTCTCGCGCGCGCGAGCGGTCGCGTCTCCGTGTTCGATTCGGGCGGCGCGCTGCTCGCGCAGTCGGGAACGATCGCCGCCGGTCCGCCGCCGCCGGACGACTGGCAGGGGCGCCTCGCGCGCCGCCTGCTCGCCGCGTCGGTGCATTTGCGGCCCGCGCGCTTCGAGGTCTTCGCGCCCGATGCGGCTTCGTCCGATCCGTCCGAGCAACCGCCGCTCAGCCGCGCACTGACCGGCCTCGCGGCGCAGCAGGCCGAACGCGTCGACTCCGACAGCGGGCTGCCGGCGTGGCTGCTGACCAGCGCGCAGCCGGTATGGGTCGGCGATCGGGTCGTCGGCGCGCTCGTCGTCGAGGAGCACACCGGATCGCGGTTGGGCACGCACGCGCGCGCGATCGAGCGGCTCACGCTGCTCACGGCGGCGGCGATGGCGGCGAGTGCGCTGGCGCTGCTGGCGGTCGGATCGATCACGGTCGCGCGCATCGTCCGCCTGCGCGGGCAGGCCGAGCGGGCGATCGATCCGCGCGGCCGCGTCGTCGCCACCGTGCGAGAGCCGCTGGTCGCCGACGAGATCGGCGCGCTCGCGCAGAGCTACGCGAGCGTGCTCGAGCGACTACGACAGCATCAGCAATACGTGGGCAACCTGCGCGGCCGGCTCGTCCACGAGCTGCGCACGCCGATCATGGTCGTGCGCTCTTCGCTCGAGAACCTGGCCGCCGAGGCCGACAGCGCCCGGGCCGGATCCGCCCAGCGCGATTCCTGGCTGTCGCGTGCCCGCGAAGGCACGCAGCGGCTCGAGCGCATCGTCGCAAGCATGGGCGAGGCGTCGAGCCTCGAGTCGATGCTCGCCGACAGCGAGCTGGAGACCGTCGATCTGGTCGCGCTGCTGCGCGCGTGCGCGGACGGCTATCGCGACGCGTTCGCCCCGCGTGCGTTCGAACTCGACTGCCAGGTAGCGGCCGCGCCGTGTCCGGTGGTTCCCGAGGCGATCGCGCAGGCGCTCGACAAGCTCGTCTCGAACGCCGTCGATTTCGCCGAAGCCGACAGCGCGATCGTGCTGTCGCTGCGATCGGTCGTCGAGGCCGGCGTGCCGATGTTCTCGATCTCGGTGCGCAACCGCGGCCCGTCGCTGCCCGCCGCCATGCGCGAGATCCTGTTCGACTCGATGGTCTCGGTGCGCGAGCACCGCGCGTCGGCCGGAACGCACCTCGGCCTCGGCCTGTATCTCGTGCGCCTGGTCGGCGAATTCCACGGCGGACACGCGTTCGTGCACGACGTGCGGGGCGGGGTGGAGGCGGGCTTCACGCTCGCTGCGCGAGCGTGAACCGAGAAGGGAGAAGGGAGAAGGGGAAAACCGTCCGCGCTTCGTCGCAGCGGGTTTTTGCCCCTTCCCCCTTCCCCCTTCCCGAACCTGGGCGTCAGCCCAGGTTCAGAGGCACGAAGATCCGCATGTTCCCGCGCTGGACGAGCAGGGCGAGCTTGTCGTTCTCGCCGCCGATCTTCTCGCGCAGCGACTCGACGCTGTCCACCGATTGTCCGTTCACCGAGAGGATGACGTCGCCGGGGCGGATGCCCGCGCGGCGCGCGGCGCCGGTGGCATCCTCGACGA
Organism: Zeimonas sp.; assembly: GCA_036406255.1. GTDB lineage: Bacteria > Pseudomonadota > Gammaproteobacteria > Burkholderiales > Burkholderiaceae_E > Zeimonas. The sequence goes on along the minus strand of DASWVL010000283.1, from coordinate 2,673 downwards.
GCAGTCCGCCCTGCTCGATCTTCGCGCTCTTGCGCTCTTCGCCATCGAGCGGACGCACCGCGAGTCCGAGCCTTCCGGAGTTCGCGCTGGTGCTCGGAGACTCGGCCGAAGCCATCTGCTCGGGCTGCGCCTCGCCGAGGACGGCGTCGATCTGCTGCTTGCGGCCGTCGCGCATCACCTCGAGCGACACCTTCGCCCCGGGCTTCGACATGCCGACCATCGCGGCGAGGTCGCCCGACTGCTCGACCGGCTCGCCGTTGAACGACAGGATGACGTCCCCGGGCTTCAGGCCGGCCTTCTGCGCGGCGCTGCCGGGCGCGATACTCGAGATGAGCGCACCCGACGGACTCTGGAGCTTGAACGAATCGGCGAGCGCCTGGTTCAGCTCCTGAATCGTGACGCCGAGCTGCGCGTGCTGCGCCTCTCCGGTGGCGACGATCTGGTCCTTGACGCGCAGGGCGACGTTGATCGGGATCGCGAACGACAGGCCCTCGTAACCGCCCGTGCGCGAGAAGATCTGCGCGTTGATCCCGACCACGCGCCCGCCCGCGTCGAACAGCGGGCCGCCCGAGTTTCCGGGGTTGACGGCGACGTCGGTCTGGATGAACGGGACGTAGGTGTCGCCCGGCAGCGACCGGCCCTTGGCGCTCACGATGCCCGAGGTCGCGCTCTGCTCGAAGCCGAAGGGCGAACCGATCGCGAGCACGTAGTCGCCGACCTGCAGGCGATCGGACTCGCCGAACTGCACGGTGGGAAGATTCTTCGCGTCGATCTTCAGCACCGCGAGATCGGTCGCCGGGTCGGTGCCGAGCACCTCGGCATCGAACTCGCGCCGATCGGCCAGCTTCACCCGCACGCTGTCCGCGTCGCGTACTACGTGCGCGTTGGTCAGGATCAGGCCGTCGGTGCTGATGACAAAGCCCGACCCCTGTCCGCGGACCGGCACTTCGCCTTGCGGCATGCGCGGGATCGGCAGGCCCCGGTAGAAGCGGAAGAACGGGTCGCTCTCGAGATCGGGACCGGGCCCGGACCCGGCACCCAGCTCGCGCGTGCCTTCGACGCGAATGCCGACGACCGCTGGGCCGAATTGTTCGACGACCTCGGTCCAGTTCGGCGCCGTGGTCGGCGCGATGACGACCGAGCCCGTCGCGGACGGCGGTCCTACCTTGTCGGCCGGTTGCGCGGCGCTCGAGCTTGCCGCGGCCGCCGCCGTGGTCATCGGAGATCGCGTGGTCGATTGCGCGTTGCCCGCCTGCGCGAGCTTCTGCGGTTCCTCGGCCTTCGTCGCGGGATCGTTCTGGAACCAGTCGGTGGGGTTCAGCGACCAGCCGTACGCGCTGCCGGTGCTGATCACGCCCGCGGCCGCCAATGCGGCGACCAGGAGTTTGGGCTTCATCGTTCGTTTGCCTCTCGTTCGGTTGAAGGCCTGGCGGCCCCGATGCCGAGATGCTGGGACGTGTGCCTTAGGACGTGCTTAAGGCCGCGTTCTCCGCGATGCGGGGCAGCAGTACGAGCACGCGGAGCCCGCCGAGCGGAGATCGGTCGAGCTCGATGCGGCCCGCGTGCCGGTCGATAACAGCCTTCGCAATCGCGAGGCCCAGCCCGCTGCCCGCATCGCCGCCGGCCGTGCGGCCGTAGAAGCGGTCGAAGACGCGCTCGTGCTCCTCGACGGCGATGCCCGGTCCGTCGTCGTCGACGCTCACGCGTGCCACGTCGTCGTCGGCTTCCACCAGCACCCGTACCCGGCTGCCGGGCGGCGTGTGACGCAGCGCGTTGTCGACGAGGTTGCGCAGCAGGCTGTGCAGCGCGCCCGGATCGCCGCGCAGCGCCAGCGTGTCGGGCGCGTCGAACTCGATCTTCGATCCGCGCGCGGTGGCGATCGGCATCATTTCGGCGATCACCGCACCGGCCACGCGCGCGAGGTCGATGCAGTCCTCGGGTTCGCCGCGCGCCTGCGGCTCGCTGCGCGCCAGGGTGAGCAGTTGGTCGACGAGGTGTGCCGAACGGTCGATCCCGGCGTTCAACTCGCACAGGGCCTCGGCGCGCGCACGGTCGTCGCGCGCGCGCGCCATCAGGCCCGCCTGCAGCTTCAATGCCGCGATCGGCGTTCGCAGTTCGTGCGCCGCATCGGCGACAAAGGCGCGCTGCGCGGCGAACGACGCGCGCAGGCGCTCGAGCAGGCCGTTCAGCGATGTGACCATCGGCTCGACCTCGGTCGGGATCTCGCCTTCGGGGACGGGGTCGAGGCGGTTCGCGTCGCGCCGGCGCAGCTCGGTGGCGATCTGCTCGACGGGCACGAGCGACTTGCCGACGAGCCACCAGATCGCCAGCGCGACGAGCGGCGCGAAGAACAACAGCGGCGTGAGGCTGCGCAACGCGGCGGCCGCGGCGATCCGCTCGCGCACCTCGAAGGGCTGCCCGACCTGGATCACGCGGCCCCGAGCGAGCGTGCTGTAGACGCGCCAGTGCTCGCCGCCGGTGACGACGTCGGAGAAACCGAGCGTCGCGCGCTCGGGCAGGCGTGCGCGCGAACGCGTGTGCGACAGGTAGATCTTCGAGCCGTCGGCGCTCCAGATCTGCACGACGAAGTCGAACTGCTCGCGGTCCTCGGGAGGGCCGGGCGGCGGCAACACCGCGCCCTGGTCGCGCAGCGACAGCGCCATCTGCCGCAGG
>DASWVL010000282.1:0-15528 GCA_036406255.1 Zeimonas sp. | reverse complement strand
GGTTAATTGGTACATGGTTCTTGCTGGAGCCAGCGACGTTCTGCACAACGAGGTCGACGTAGGCGGCGTGGACATCGACGACCAGTTCGTCCCCGAGGTCTTCTACTCGGAGACCTGGCAGCAGCGAGAGGAAGAGTACGCGCAGGAGTTGGCGCGAATCAGGCTAGGCGAGGGCATCGAGAATGCCGACGCGGTGGAGGGCGCAGCCGCGGAACTCCTGGAGAGTGAAGAGCTCCAGAAGGCATTCCGGACCGACGTGGGGTTCGAACTGCATAAGCTCTTGCAGGCACTGACGGTGCTTTCTCAGCCGGTGCGCCATGGCTTGGCGGACGACTTGGCGCTGTTCTACCTAGGAGAGCCGGACCGCCTTGCTCATGTCATCGTGCAAGGCTTTGAGGAAATCACGCCGGCCGAAGCTGCTGCAATTGTGTCGTTTCTGACGCTTTCAGGACCTGACATCAGGCGGCTTTCCGGCAAGGCAATCGATGCGAGCGATGTCCCATTTTGGGAGCACCGCAAGCGTCGTCATCGTTATGCCATCCGGCCTCTTATCCCAGTCGGCAAGCAGGTCGTCTGGGGAGCCGAGCACGCTAGTCGGGTTCAGCTCATATGGCTGGCAGCCGTTCGAGACGGCGTTCTTCCAGCCGACTTCCAGTGGCCAAAGGTCCAGGCAGTCGTCAAGTTCATCAAGAAGTCCATTGAGGATGCGCTCGAGGACCGGGCTGTGGAGATTCTCAAGCGTCACACCCCGTACGTTGAAGGCGGCATAAATTTCTTTCGCCGGTTCCGCAAGGAGGGTTTCGCGGACGTCGGGGACTACGATGTCCTTGCCTTCTGGCCAGACACGAATACTTTCCTTTATGCGGAATGCAAGTACAACCAGACGACGTACTCAATGAAGGACTTGCGGCGGCTGCGAGACCAGATGTTTGGCGCGAGCGACGTGGACAGAGATGGCCAGTACAGCCGAATCCGAGACCGTCGAGAGTTTCTAGCCAAGAACCGTGAGCGGATTCGCGAGCTTTTGAAATGGCCAAAGCCTGCGCAAGCGCCTCCGAGGGACGTGGAGGTTTATGTCAGCCGAGAGCTTCACTACTGGATGGTGCATCCGCCTTATGACGTACCCACCAAGTTCATCCGAGTGGACGCACTGGGTGCGTGGATAGGCAGTGGGATGACATGACAGAGCAGGGCTAAGCAGGGTAATTGGGCACTTGCAAAAGCCAGCCCAGCCAGCGCACTGATGGGAGTCCGCGCAAGTCTGTTTTAGGCGGTTTTGGCGTGATTGTCTAAGCGAGCGGGCAGACGTCCGCGTCTTGTTTGAGCCGGACGACTAGTGGCCGTTGTTGTGGAAATAGCAGCCATCCACGCAATTGGCAGCTTCAAGTTGGAGCCGTTGGCAGGCCTAGCTTGTAGCGTTGGCAGACCAAACCTTTTTCTACAGCCGGGATCGCTAGAACCCGGCGTACGTGAGATTTTACATAATGCACATTATGCGAATTTCACACGAAGCTGAAGTGCATCCCGGCTGCCATCCGAACGAGCCTCGAGAGACCCGCCCCGCGCAGTCGACGCAACCCGCTACACCGCCCCCGCGGTGCCCGCGACGCGTTGCGCGTCGAGTGCGGCAAGCAGTTCGGTGAGCGCGACGAACTCGACCGGCTTGACGAGGTGGGCATCGAAGCCGGCCTTCAGCGCGCGCTGCCGGTCCTCGATCTGTCCCCAGCCGGTCTGCGCGATGACGATCGCATCGCGTCCCCACGAACGTTCGCGCAACGCGCTACACGTCTCGTAGCCGTTCATCCCCGGCATGCCGATGTCGAGCAGCACGATCTCGGGTCGGAACGCATCGCCGACCTCGAGTGCCTCGATGCCGTCGTGCGCGGTTCGCACTTCGTCGCCGTGCAGACGCAGAAGCAACGCCAGGGATTCGGCGTTGTCCGCGTTGTCGTCGACCACGAGCGCGCGTCGTGAAGGACGACGCGGCAAGCCGCAGACGTTGGGTCGTTGTCCGGTTTGGGGCACGGTGCGTTGGATGGGCGGGCGGACGCGATTGTAGCGGTGCCCTTCCCGATTCAGGGCGAATTCATCGCGGGAGTGCGGGTCGAAGCGTTATTGCTACAGTTCGCGGTTTCGGGCAGTGAAGGCGGTCGCGCATGAGCGAGACGAGCAGGCGCATCGGGATGATCGGCGTTGGCCTGATGGGTCACGGCATCGCGCACAACCTCGTGCGTCATGGGCACGATCTGGTCTTTCTCGAGCATCCGGGCAACCAGCCGGTGGAAGATCTTCTCGCCGCCGGAGCCCGCGCGAGCGCTAGCGCCGCGGAACTCGCTGCCGACTGCGAAATCCTGATCCTGTGCGTCACCGGCACCCCCGAGGTCGAGGACGCGCTGTTTCGGAAAGGCGGCGCACTCGAAGGGCTGCACGCGGGCAGCGTCGTCATCGACTGCTCGACTGCGATTCCTTCGTCCACCGTTCGGATCGCCGCCGCCATCGCCCGCGCCGGGGGCCGTTTCCTGGACGCGCCGATGACGCGCACGCCGAAGGAAGCCGCCGAAGGGCGACTGAACGTTCTCGTGGGCGGCGATCGGGCGCTGCTGGACGAATGCCGCCCGCTGCTCGCGTGCTTCGCGGAGAACGTCGTGCACGCGGGGCCGATCGGTGCAGGCCATCGGCTCAAGCTGCTGCACAACTATGTCTCGCTCGGCTTCGGCGTCGTGCTCGCCGAAGCGGCGGCGTGCGCGCGCCGCGCAGGCGTCGAGGATCGCGTGTTTCTCGAGGTGCTCGGACAGGGTGCAGGCAACAGCGTCGTGCTCGATCGCCTGCGCCCGTTTCTCGAATCGGGCGACGACGCGTCGTTCCGCTTCACGATCGCCAACGCCGCGAAGGACATGGACTACTACGCGACGATGGCGCAGGAAGTCGGCGCCGCACGCGGCGCCGCCGAAGCGGTACGCAGCGCGTACGCACGCGCCGCCTCGGGCGGCCACGCGAGCGAGACCGTACCGCGACTGATCGATCTATTCGAGCAGCGCGGTTAGCGTCCCGTCAGCGCACGGGAACCGCTCCGCGTGCATCGACGCGTCGCTCGTCGAGGCTGAATCGGCCGGCGCCGAACGCGATGACGAACAGCAGGCCGCCGAAGATCGCGATGTTCTTGTCGAAGTTGATCTTCTGCATCGCCTGCTGCTCGGCGGGCATCGACCAGTAGTTGTGGAATCCGAATGCAGCGACGATCGTGAACAGCGCCAGCGCCGCCGCCGCCCACCGCGCCTTGTACCCGACGAGCAACGCAAGGCCGCCGATCAGCTCGATCACGACCGCGATCGCCACCATCGCCGGCGGGAACGGCAAGCCCGCCGACGCCGCGTAGCCCACGGTTCCGGAAAACCCTGCGATCTTTCCCCAGCCGGCGGGGACGAACAGCCACGCCAGGCAGATGCGGCCGATCAGCGGAAGGTACTTCTGCAGTGCATCCATTCGATCGCTCCTCGAGGTGGGCGGCGCCTCGGACGAAGGCCGCCCGCCTATCGTAAGCGAGCACGCGGGTTCCTGTTACTCTTCGCCCGGTCGCGATGGCAGGCGCCTGCGCCGGCCCCCCGCCGCCCCGCCCTGCCCGATGGATCCTTCCTCGCTCTTCGAACAGTCCTCGCCGCTGCTCGCCGCCTTCCTGGCGAGTCTGCTCGGCGGGCTGCTGGCGACGACGCTCGGGGCAATCCCCGTCCTGTGGATCTCGCGGCTGTCGCCGCGCGCCAGCAACGCCATGCTCTCGTTCGCCGCTGGCGTCATGCTCGCGGCCACGGTGTTCTCGCTGCTGCTGCCCGGTTACATGCTTGCCGAGGCGATGTTCGGCCATCGCGCCGGTGCCGCGCTGGCCGTGGTGGCGGCGTTGCTGGTCGGCGGCCTGTCGATGGGCCTCGTCAACCGGGTGCTGCCGCACGAGCACTTCCTCAAGGGCCCCGAAGGACCGAGCGGCGAACGCATCGCACGCGTCTGGCTCTTCGTTCTGGCAATCACGCTCCACAACTTTCCCGAAGGCCTCTCGATCGGCGTGGGCGCGGCGAGCGGAGATGCGAGCATCGGGCTGGGCGTGACGATCGGCATCGGACTGCAGAACCTGCCCGAAGGGCTGGCGGTCGCGATGTCGCTCGCTGCGCTCGGCTATTCGCGCAGCTATTCGCTCGTGATCGCCGCGCTCACCGGTGCGGTCGAGCTCGTCGGCGGAATGTTCGGTGCGGCGTTGCTCGTGCTCTCCACGGCGATCCTGCCGCTCGCACTCGCCTTCGCCGCCGGAACGATGCTGTTCGTGATCAGCGACGAGGTGATTCCGGAGACGCACCGCGGCGGCTTCGGCGAGACGGCCACTGCAGCGCTCTTCGGCGGCTTCGGACTGATGTTCCTGCTCGACGTCGCGCTTCGCTGAAGCACGATTCCCGGGCGTCAATCGCGCGAACCGGGCAGTCGCGGACCTTCGAGGCGTTGCCGGCGCTGTCGTTCCTCGGCGATCGATTCGGCCGTTCGCGGCCGCTCGAGCGTGCCGTATCGGCGGGCGAACACGGCTGCGCGTTCGCGCATCCACTTCGCATCGTCGGGCTTGCCGTTGCGCGCCAGGTAGTCCGCCGCGTCGAGACCGGCATCGTTGTGCGGCGTCGGATCGGCGCCGGCTTCGACCAGCATGCGCGCCGCATCGACGCGGTCGTGCCGTGCCGACATCATCAACGGCGTGCTGCGGTTCGGCGATTGCGCATCGATATAGGCATTGCGTTCGAGCAGGTAGCGCAATAAGTCGACGTTGCCGCTCACGGCCGCATAATGCAGCGGCGTCCATCCCGGCCGGTTGACCTCGGCGCCCTTGTCGACCAGCAGCCGCACGATCTCCAGGTTGCCCTGCAGCGCAGCGAGCATCGCGGCCGTTTCGCCGCGTGCGTTCGGTACGTCGACCCGGGTGCCGACGATGTTCGCCAGCTCGCGCACGACGTTCCACGAACGTTCTCGGGCCGCGAAGACGATCGCGGGGCCGAATTGCGGGTGCAGCGCATTCGTGTCGGTGCCGCGCAGCAGCAGCGTCTGCACGCGTTCGACATCGTCGCGCGCGATCGCTTCCCAGAATTCCCGACTCGCGCCGGGAGCCGGTCGTGCGCTTGCCGCCGCGGCCGGGGTTCCGCCGTCGACTGCGCGCGACCGCGCCTGCGCGAGCGCATCGCGCGGCGCGAACGACAGGCAGACGACGAGCGCGGCAACCATGCAGGCGGCATCGACGATGACCCGGGCGAGACGGCCGCGCGCCACGGCCGAATCGGCCAACACGGCCGGGTCGGCTGCACGAGGCACCCGCTCAGGCGTGCGCATCGGCTCCCCGCCGTGCTCCCCGAAACAGCCGGAAGAAGTTCTCGGTCGTCTGCGCGGCGATCCCATCGAGCGTGCCTCCGCGCAGCTGGGCGAGGCATTCGGCGACGTGCCGCACCCACGCCGGTTCGTTCGTCTTGCCGCGTTTCGGTACCGGCGCCAGGTACGGCGAATCGGTTTCGACGAGGAGCCGGTCATCGGGAATGCGCGCCGCGACTTCGCGCAGCGACTGCGCGTTGCGAAAGGTGACGATGCCCGAGAACGAGACGTGAAAACCCAGATCGAGACCGGCACGCGCGGTCTCCCAGTCCTCGGTGAAGCAGTGCAGCACGCCGCCGGCTTCGTCCGCACGCTCCTCGCGCAGCAGGCGAATGGTGTCGGCCGATGCGGCGCGGGTGTGGACGATCAGCGGCTTGCGGCTTGCGCGCGCCGCGCGGATGTGGACGCGAAAGCGCTCCCGCTGCCATTCGGTGTCGCCCTCCGCGCGGTAGTAGTCGAGCCCGGTTTCGCCGATCGCGACGACCTTGGGGTCCGCGGCCAGGCGCACCAGCGTGTCCACATCGGGTTCGAGGGCGTCGGGCGACTCGGGATGCACGCCGACCGATGCGCTCAGGCGGGGATCGCTGCGCGCGATCCGCAGCACCTGCTCGAAGCCGTCGAGTGCGACGCAGACGCAAAGCGCGTGGCCGACGCCGTTCGCCTGCATCGACGCGAGGACCTCGTCCAGGCGTTCGGAGAATCCGGGGAAATCGAGATGACAGTGCGAATCGACGAGCATGAGCGGCGCGCGGCGGGCGCTGCGTCGAGCGCCGGGACTTCATTGTATCGACGCCGGGCGAGCCGCCCTGCTCGTCGAAGCGACGCCGGCTGCGTGCTCAGATCGTGTGCGTGGGGCGGTTCGCCTTCAGCGTTCCGCCGAGCAGATCCTCGATTCGACTGCGCGCCCGCGTGCCCGCCTCGTCCTTCGCGAACTGCACGCCGAGCCCCTGCTGGCGCTGCGGAGTGCCGGAGGGGGTGATCCAGACGACCTTGCCGGTCACCGACAGCTTGTTCGGGTCGTCCATCAGCGAGAGGATCAGGTACAGCTCGTCGCCCAGGCGCACCGCGCGCGTCGTCGGCACGAAGAGCCCGCCGCCGTCGAGGAACGGCATGTAGGCAGCGTAGAGCGCGGCCTTTTCGCGAATCGCGAGTTGCACGACGCCGGGGCGTGCGCCGGCGCGCGGCGCAGCCGCGGAGCCGGCGAGCGTGGGGCGCAGTGCACTCGCGGCATTCGGTCCGACGCCGGTGTCGTCGCCCGTCGAGGGGCCGGGCGCCGTCAGCGGCCCGGGTGCGGTCACCGGCGCGAGGCGCACTCCGGTGTCCAGCCCCTCGAGCAGCAGCGCGCCGGTGTCGGGCACCGTGAGTCCGGATCCCGTCGCCGTGATCGGGCCCGGCGCGGAGTCGAGCGCAGGGGTCGTCTCGGCCTGCAGCGAGGCCCGGATCGTTCCCCCTTCGGCTGCCCTCATCGTCTTCCCCTTCTGGCCGTCGCTATCCCGACAACGCGGTGCGGACGCGGATCAGCGCATCCTCGATCATCAGCCGCGGGTTCAGCGGATGATCGACGGCCCGCGCCAGCGCTGCGATCTCGGACGCGAGCCGGTCCAGCGCGCGCAGCGACGTCGCGCGCGACAACGTGCGCAGCCGCGCCGCATGCCCCGGAAAGAACCGCGGTTCCGCTCCCGCGCAGCATCGCTGCAGGTCGGCAACCCACGACTGAAGCGCTCCGAGCCAGACCGACGGCGCGATCCCGTTGAGCGCGTCCGCGGCTCGCACGATCGAAGTTTCGGGAAGGGACGAGAACGTCTCCATGAGCATCCGATGAGTGGACGCTGTCGCAGGATCGGCGAATGCGCGCGCGCGAAGCGGCGCGCCGCCGGCCGCCGCGAGCCATTGCGCCGCCTGTTCGCGCCCCGTCCCGGTCTGGGCGACGAGCCATTCGGTCGCGGTGTCGCCCGGCGGCATCGCCAGCGGGACGGCCAGGCAGCGCGAGCGGATCGTCGCCGGCAGCACATCGGGGCGGTGCGTGACGAGCAGGAAGCGCGTGCCGGCACCCGGCTCCTCGAGTGTCTTCAGCAGCGCGTTCGCAGCAGCGACGTTCAGCGCATCGGCCGGGTCGACGCGAACGACCTTGCAGCCGCCCCGATGGCCTCCGACGCCGACGAAGCGTTCGAGCGCGCGCACCTGGTCGATCCGGATATCGGTCGACGCGGCCGTGCTACGGGCAGGTCGTCGCGTTCCTTCTTCGTCGGCCGGCTCGTCGGCAAGGGGCGCGAGCACGCGCAGGTCGGGGTGGCTGTCGTGGTCGATCCATCCGCACGCCACGCAGCGCCCGCACGCGGAGGCGTCGGCACGCGGCGACTCGCACAGCCAGGCGCGGGCCAGCTCGGCGGCGAACTCCGATTTCCCGATTCCAGCCGGCCCATGCACGAGCAGCGCGTGATGCGTGCGTTCGCGCTGGGCGACGATCGCGAGCCACGCGCTCTGCAACCAAGGATAGATCATTCGGAACAGAGAGTTGCGAGGTCTTTTTCGAGCAATGCACGAACTTCTTCGACACTGCCGCTGCCGTCCACGCGAACGATGCGCGCCGGGTCGGCGGCGGCGCGCTGCCGGTAGCCTTCACGAACGCGCGTGAAGAACGCACGGTCTTCACGCTCGAAGCGATCGGCCTCGCGCGAACGTGCGCGCCGCCCGGCGGCGACATCGGGCTCCACGTCGAACCAGTAGGTGCGCGTCGGCTGCAGGCCGCCGTGCACCCACGATTCGAACCAGGCAATGCGCTCGGGGGAGGCCCCGCGACCGGCGCCCTGGTAGGCCCAGGTCGAATCGGTGAAGCGATCGCAGACGACCCACTGCCCGCGCGCGAGCGCCGGAACGATCAGGCGCTCGAGGTGGTCGCGACGCGCCGCGAACACCATCATCAGCTCGACTTCGAGCGACATCGGCCGGTGCAGCAGCAACTCGCGCAGCGCCTCGGCCAGCTCGCTGCCCCCCGGCTCGCGCGTCGCGACGACATCGTGCCCCCGCGCGCGCAGCCAATCGATCGACTGCGCCAGGTGCGTACTCTTGCCGGCGCCGTCGATCCCTTCGAAGGTGACGAAACGGCCCTTCATCGACCTCCTCGCTGGTAGCGCGACACCGCCCGGTTGTGGCTCGCCAGGTCCGACGAGAACTCGCTGGTGCCGTCGCCGCGCGACACGAAATACAGCGCGCCGATGTCGGCGGGCTTCAGCGCGGCCTCGATCGACGCCCGGCTCGTCAGCGCGATCGGGGTCGGCGGAAGGCCGGTGCGCGTATAGGTGTTGAACTCGGTGTCGGCCTGCAGGTCGCGCTTTCGCAGGTTCCCGTCGAAACGCTCGCCCATCCCGTAGATCGTCGTCGGATCGCTCTGCAGCAGCATGCCGCGCCGCAGCCGGTTGACGAACACGGCGGCCACCTTGTCGCGCTCGTCGGCGAGCCCCGTCTCCTTCTCGACGATCGACGCGAGCACGAGCGCCTCGTACGGGGTGCGGAACGGCAGGCCCGGATCGCGCTGCTCCCACGCGGCCTGGAGCGCCTGCTGCAGTGCCTGGTATGCGCGCCGGTAGATCTCGATGTCGCTGGCGCCCGGCGTGAAGCGATAGGTGTCGGGAAAGAACAGGCCCTCGGGCCGCGTCTCGGTCGCGCCGATGCGGCGCAGCAGGGCCGCGTCGTCGAGCCCGCGCGTGTCGTGCCCGAGATCGGGATTCGCGTCGATCGCTTCGCGCATCTGCCGGAAGGTCCAGCCTTCGATGAAGCGGATCGACATCATCAGCACGTCGCCTCGCACGAACTTCTCCAGCAGCGCATCGATCGTCATCGGCGCCGCCAGCTCGTAGGTGCCCGCCTTCAGCTTGCCGTCGTGTCGGCGCAGCTTGTACCACAGCCACAGTTCGGTCGGCCCGACGTCGACGCCCTGCGCGCGCAGCGCCTGCGCGATGCCGCGCACGTTTGCGCCGGCCGGAACGGTGAATCGCATCGGCGACTCGCGAAACTCGACCGGCTCGACGCGGAAACGATGCCAGCCCCAGGCGAGCGCCGCGGCGACGCCGATCGACAACAGGAACAGGGCGAGCCCGGCAGTACGGCCCTTCGACACGGTGCTTGCGGTTCGACAACGACAGGAGGGATCCCTATGATAATCGGTCGATTCCCTCACCCGACCGATGCTCTCCGCACGTCCTCCCTCGGTTCCGAACGCCGGCGCGGCGCCTCCCGATTTCGCTGCCGTGCACGCGGCTGCGCAGCGCTGCGGCGTCACGTTGCACGACGACGCCTACGGGACGCAATCGCGCGTCGAACCCCCCGCGGCATCGCCGCACGGCGCTTCGCCGCGAGACGGCGCACTGGCCTGGCTTGCCGGGCAGTCGCTGCTGCGGCTCGACGGCGACGACGCACTGCGCTTCGTGCAGTCGCAGACGACGAACGACGTGCTGCAGCAGGCGTCGGACGTCGCACGCTGGCACGGCTACTGCTCGCCGAAGGGCCGGCTCCTCGCGACGATGCTCGCGTGGCGCGACGGCGGGTCGATTCGCCTGATGCTGCCCGACAGCGTTGCGGAGCCGATCCGCAAGCGGCTGACGATGTTCGTGCTGCGCTCGAAGGTGCGCATCACGAACGAAAGCGGCGCATTCGTCGTGTTCGGCGTGGCCGGCGACGCCGCCATCGAAGCGCTTGCGCGGCTTCGCTCGAAGGCGCCGGCGCCGATGCGGGTTGCCGTGGCCGAGGTCGGAGCAGGCACACCCGCGTCCGGCGACGACGGTTCCGGCGCGTCCCGGCTCACCGCGATCGGCCTGCCGGCCCTTCCCGCGCACGCGCTCGCCGGCGCGGGTGGCGACGCTCCGCGCTGGCTCCTCGTCCTGCCGGTCGCTTCGGCCGAAAGCGCGTGGAACGCATTGCGGGCGACACTCGTTCCGCTGGACAGCGACGCGTGGCGATGGACCGACGTTCGCAGCGGCATCGCGTCGGTCGTCGCGCCGACGAGCGAGCGGTTCGTGCCGCAGATGCTCAACCTCGAGGCCGACGCGATCGGCGCGGTGAGCTTCACCAAGGGCTGTTACCCGGGCCAGGAAGTGGTCGCGCGCAGCCACTACCTCGGCAAGACGAAACGGCGCACGTTCCTGGCGCGCATCTCTTCTTCCTCGAGTGTACCGGCGCGCGAACCGGCGCCCGGCAGCGACGTCGTCGACGCATCGGGGCGGCCGGTGGGCGTCGTCGTCGCGGCGGCGTCTTCCCCCGATGGTGCGATCGACGTGCTCTTCGAGGCACAGGTCGCGGCCGCCGAGGAAGGCGCGCTCGCGGTCGACGGGCAGGCGTTGCAGCCGCTCGCGCTGCCTTATTCGCTGCCGTCGGAATGAGCGCCCTCGTCGTTCTCGTCTGGTTCCGCGCCGAACCGGCGCGCAACGAGGAATGCCTGCGGGCGCTGCACGCGCTCGCCGGGCGCATGGAAATCCGCTTCGGGCTTCGCGGGCGTTTCGGCTGGCGCGACGAGCCCGAGAAGAAGCGCCGCACCTGGCTCGAATCGTGGGAGCCGCTGGACGACACGCAGGAAGAGGCGTTCGTCGACGCGCTCGCCGACGAAGCGACTGCGCTCGGTTTCGATGCGCTCGCCACGGGCGGGCGTTTCGTCGAAGTGTTTCGCTGGGCCGGTGCGGCGAAAGGCGGCTGACTGATGTGCCTGGTCGGCTTCGCGCTCGACGCCCACGAGACGCTCGCGTTCGTCGTCGCCGCGAACCGCGACGAGTACTACGCGCGCGAAACCGCGCCGGCCGCGTGGTGGGACGACACGCACACGATCTTCGGCGGGCGCGATCTGCGCGCCGGTGGCACCTGGCTGGCCATCGATCGCCGCGGCCGCTTCGCCGCGGTCACGAACGTGCGCGAGCCCGATCCGGCGAGCGGGCCGCGTTCGCGCGGCGCGCTCGTCGCCGGATTCGTCGGCGGCTCCGAGCCGGCGCACGAATACGCCGAGCGCATCCTCGCGAACGGCGACGAGTATGCGGGCTTCAACCTGCTGCTCGTCGACCTGGCGGCCGCGCAACCGGCGCTCTTCGTTTCGAACCGGGATCCGCAACGGATATTCGCGCCGCGCAGTGGCGTGCATGCCTGGTCGAACGGCAAGCTCGACTCGCGCTGGCCGAAGGTGCTGCACCTTCGCGATCGCCTTGCGCACGGGCTCGATGCGCCCACGCGGCAACTGGGGCCGATGCTCTTCGATGCGCTCGCCGATCGCACGACTCCCGACGATTCGCGACTGCCCGAGACCGGCGTCGGCGTCGCCCGGGAGCGCATGCTCGCGCCGGCGATGATCTTCGCTCCGGAACTCGGCTACGGAACGCGCGCGTCGACGATCATCGCCGTGCGGCGCGACGGACGCGTCGTGTTCGTCGAGCGCAGCTGGGCACCGCAGGGCGACATGCTGCGGTACGCGGGCGAACGTCGCGTGCGATTCCGGCTCGCGCCCGGCACGGTCGAGGCGCTCGGCAGGCGCGCGGCCGGCTCGCGCGCGCATTGACGACGCGGGGGGCTCAGCCCTCGCGCAGCACGCGACGCATGCGCACGTGCTCGATGCCGGCCTCGCGGTACGGCTCGCCGATCGTCTCGAAGCCCCGCCGGCGGTAGAACCCCTCGGCGGCGCGTTGCGCGCTCAGCTCGACCGCGGCGTCGCCACGCGCCCGGGCGCGCGCGACGAGCGCGTCGAGCACGCGCAGTCCGACGCCCTGCCCGCGCGCGTCGGCCCGAACCGCCATGCGGCCGATCTTCGCCTGCGGCAGCAGTCGACCGGTGGCGATCGCACGCCCCTCCCGGTATGCGACGCAGTGAAGCGCGTCGGCGTCGCCGGCATCGCGCTCGAGGTCAGGCGCAATGCCCTGCTCCTTCACGAAGACCTCGAAGCGCAGCGGCAGTGCGTCCGCGCCGAGCCGATCGTCGCCCAGGCGCAGCACCAGCCCGTCGGCGACGTCGTCGACGAACGCGCGGATCTCGCGAACGACTCGCTCGGGCGCCTCGTGCACCAGCCAGTGTGTCGCCTGCGGCAGCCGCACCACGCGCAGTGCGGGCACGACGCGATCGAGTCCGTCGAGCAGCGACGGCAGCAGCGCCGTGTCCCGCTCGCCCCACAGCACGAGCGTGGGCACGTGCACGACGAAGCGCGATGCATCGAGCGCGAGCGGCGCTGCGCGTTCACCCTCGGCGGGCGGGTGCAGCGGCGAGGCGCGGTAGTAGTTCACCGCCGCGGCGAGTGCGCCCGGCGTGCGCCACGCTTCGTGGTACTCGGCGCGCCGCCGGTCGTCGCGAACGACCGGCGAGGCGAGCATCGCGTCGAGCCGCGCGAAATCGTCGCGCGCGAGCACGTCCTCGGATCCCGGGCGGCGCAGCCAGTTCATGTACGCGCTCGCCGCCTGCTGGCGTGCGTCGTCGGCGAGAGCCTGCGCGAAAGGTACCGGATGCGGAGCGTTGAGGATCACGAGCCGCTCGATGCGCCGCGGATGCGCGATCGCGAAGGCCCAGGCAAGGGCGCCCCCCCAGTCGTGTCCGACGAGCACGCAGCGCTCGTGGCCCAGTGCGTCGACGAGCGCGTCGAGGTCGGCGACCAGTTTCGCGGCCCGATACTCGTCGACGCCTTCGGGCTTGTCCGAGCGGCCATATCCGCGCAGATCGGGCGCGACGACGTGGAAGCGCTGCGCGAAGGCCGGCATGATGCCGCGCCAGGCGAACCATCCTTCCGGGAAGCCGTGCAGCATCAGCAACAGCGGACCGCGCTCGTTGCCGCACGACGCATAGTGAAGCTTCAGCGGCCGCGCCCCGGTGCCGAGCTGCGCGTACTGTCCGTCGCGAACCGCATCGTGCATCGCGGGTTCCACCGGAGGCGTCGCCGCCGCGTCACTGCGCTCGCTGCGCGAGCCGGGGTTTGTAGGTGTACGGGTCGCTCGGGTTGCGCTGCGCCAGCACGTCGTGCAGCCGCAACTCGACCGACGGCAGGATGTTCGGGTGCGTGATCACGTAGAAGCGGTTCTCGCGGATCGCATCGAAGGTCATGCGCGCGACCTGCGCCGCGTCGATACGTCCGGACGAGACCGCCTTCTCGGTGGCGCGCTGCGCTGCGCGCATCGATTCGGTGGGCGGAGCCGGGTCGCGCAGTTCATCGGGCCGATTGCGGTCCGAGTGCGCGATGCCGGTCGGAACGAAGGCCGGACACAGCAGCGTCACGCCGACCGGTGCACCGAGCTGGCGAAGATCCTGGTAGAGCGTCTCGCTCAGCGCGACGACGGCGTGCTTGCTCACGTTGTAGACGCCCATGCCCGGCGGCGCGAGCAGGCCGGCGACCGACGCGGTGTTCACGACGTGGCACGCGTCGCCCTGCGCGAGCATGCGCGGCACGAAGCTGCGTACACCGTGGATCACGCCCCACAGGTTTACACCGAGCACCCATTGCCAGTCGCGCTCGGTGGTTTCCCACAGGCTTCCGCCGGCACCCACGCCCGCGTTGTTGAAGAGTACGTGGGCTGCACCGAAGCGCTCGATGGTGTGCAGGGCCAGTCGTTCGACCGCTTCGCCGTGGCGCACGTCGATCGTTTCGCCGAACACCTCGGCGCCCTGCTCCCGCAGTTCGTCGACGATGCGCGCGAGCGCGTCGGCCTCGACGTCGGCGAGCGCCAGCCGCATGCCGAGCGAGGCGCCGAGGCGGGCGAACTCGCGTCCGAAGCCGCTCGCCGCGCCGGTGATGACGGCGACCCTGCCCGAGAGCTGTTCCATCCGCTGGCCTTCTAGTCGAGTGCGACGAGCTGCTTGCCGACGTTGCGCCCGGCGAGCAGCCCGAGGAACGCATCGGGCGCGTTCTCCAGACCGTGCGCGATCGTCTCGCGGTAGCGCAGCGTCCCGTCGGTGACGCGCTGCGCCAGCTCACGCAGCGCCGTCGGCCAGACGTCCATGTGCTCGGAGACGATGAAACCTTCCACGCGCAGCCGGTTGACGAGCACCGAGCGGAACTGCGTGACCGGAATCGCCCGTCCGTCGTAGCCGGCGATCAACCCGCAGACCGCGATGCGTCCGAACGCGTTCATCCTGCGCAGTGTCGCGTCGAGCGGCTCCCCGCCGACGTTCTCGAACAGCCCGTCGACGCCTTCGGGCGTCGCCGCGCGCAGGTCTTCGCTCAGGCGCCCTGCCTTGTAGTCGACGCATGCATCGAAGCCGTATTCGTCGGTGACGATCGCGCACTTCTGCGGGCCGCCTGCGATGCCGACGACGCGGCAGCCGGCTGCTTTCGCCAGTTGCCCGACGACCGAGCCGACCGCTCCGCTGGCCGCGGAGACGACGACCGTTTCGCCCGCCTTCGGCACGATGATCCGGTTCAGCCCGTACCACGCGGTGACGCCCGGCATGCCGACCGCGCCCAGATACGCGGACAGCGGGATGCGGGAGGTGTCGACCTTCGTCAACCCGCTGCCGTCGGAGACGCCGTAGAGTTGCCAACCGGACATTCCCACCACCGCGTCGCCGACGGCGAAGCGCGGATTGCGGCTCTCGACGACCTCGCCCGCCGTTCCGCCGACCATCACCTCGTCGAGCTTCTGCGCGGCCGCGTACGATTTCGCATCGTCCATCCGCCCGCGCATGTACGGATCGAGCGACAGGTAGCGGTTGCGCACCAGCACCTGCCCGTCGGCGATCGTCGGCACCGGCACTTCCTCCAGGCGGAAGTCGTCGGTGGAGGCGGCGCCCTTCGGGCGGCGCGCCAGCACGATGCGTCGGTTCGTTCCGTTCATCGCGGGCCTCCCTCAGACCGCGGTGACCCCGCCGTCGACGGCGAGGATCTGCCCGGTGATGTGCTTGCCGGCGTCGGAGCAGAAGAGCACGGCGGCGCCCTTGAGGTCCTCGTCGTCGCCGAGGCGGTGCAGCGGCGTTCGCGCCTTGACCTTGTCCTCGATGTCGGCGAGCGTCGCGCGCGACATCTTCGACGGGAAGAAACCCGGCGCCAGCGCGTTCACGGTGATGCCGTGCGGCCCCCATTCGCCGGCGAGCGCGCGCGTGAAGTTCACCAGCCCGCCCTTCGTCGTGTTGTACGCGATCGTGTGGTTCGTTCCCGGCTCGTTGCCGCGCAGCCCGGCGATCGACGCGACGATC
>DASWVL010000281.1:0-2631 GCA_036406255.1 Zeimonas sp. | reverse complement strand
CGCGCGTCGTCGATCTCGCGCATCACGCCTTGCACGTCGGCGAGCGCGGTGTCGTGCTCGAAGCGACCCGTGAGCGCAACATCCGGCGACAGCGCGCCGCGTCGATAGAGATCCCAGATCTCGTGCCCGTAGTCGGTGTCGACCAGCGCCGGCGCGAAGCGGCCGAAGTAGCCGGCGAGGTTCGCGACGTCGCGCAACAGCATGCGTTTCGCATGATTGTTGCCGGCGGCGTCGACCGCCTGCGGAAGATCGATGATGACCGGGCCGTCGGCCGCCAGCAGGATGTTGAACTCGGAGAGGTCGCCGTGCACGACGCCGGCGCACAACATGCGCACGACCTCGGCGAGCAGCGTCGCGTGATGCCGGCACGCCTCCTCGGGCGTGAGCGCGACATCATTCAGGCGCGGAGCCGCCTCACCGTTCTCGGCGGTGACGAGTTCCATCAGCAGCACGCCGTCGATGAAGTTGTGCGGTTTCGGCACGCGCACGCCGGCGGCCGCAAGGCGATGCAGCGCATCGACCTCGGCGCTCTGCCAGGCGGCTTCGGTCGCCTGCCGGCCGTATCGCGTGCCTTTCACCATCGCGCGCGCCTGACGCGAGTTTCGAACCTTCCGGTTCTCGGTGTAGTCGACCGCCTGCCGGAAGCTGCGCTGCGTCGACTCCTTGTAGATCTTCGCGCACAGCGTCTGCGCACCGCGGCACACGACGTACACGGAGGCTTCCTTGCCGCTCATCAACTGGCGCACGACCGAGTCGATCAGGCCTTCGTCGATCAGCGGTTGCAGTCTCTTCGGTGATTTCATGGCGCCATTGT
Organism: Zeimonas sp.; assembly: GCA_036406255.1. Taxonomy (GTDB): domain Bacteria; phylum Pseudomonadota; class Gammaproteobacteria; order Burkholderiales; family Burkholderiaceae_E; genus Zeimonas. The sequence continues at coordinate 1,817 of DASWVL010000281.1, read as the reverse complement.
GCGCGATCGGGCCCGCGAATGCGTTGCAGGTTCCGCATGGCGCAATGATCGGCCCGGCGCCGTGCCATCATTCCGGATGCCCGAATCTCCGATCCCTGCATCGCCCGATGGCGACGGCATCGCGTTCGACGTCCTTCCGCTTGCGCCGGCCGCCCTCGAGAACCTGCGCCGGCTCGGCTACCAACGCATGACGCCGATCCAGGCCGCGAGCCTGCCGCTCGCACTGGCCGGCCACGACCTGATCGCGCAGGCGAAGACCGGCAGCGGCAAGACCGCCGCGTTCGGCCTGCCGCTGCTCGCCCGGCTCGACGCACGTCGCTTCGACGTGCAGGCGCTGGTGCTGTGCCCGACGCGCGAACTCGCGATGCAGGTGGCGCAGGAAATCCGCCGCCTCGCGCGAAGCGAAGACAACGTGAAGGTGCTGACGCTGTGCGGCGGCGCCACGATGCGCCCCCAGATCGCGAGCCTCGAGCACGGCGCGCACGTCGTCGTCGGCACGCCAGGGCGGATCGTCGATCACCTGACGCGCGGGACGCTGTCGTTGCAGGCGCTCGCCACGCTCGTGCTCGACGAAGCCGATCGAATGCTCGACATGGGCTTCGCCGAGCCGCTCGCGTTCGTGATCGATCGTTGTCCCGCGCAGCGCCAGACGCTGATGTTCTCGGCCACCTATCCGCCGGGCGTCACGCGGCTCGCGCAGCGCTTCCTGCGCGAGCCCCGGCACGTTCGCCTCTCGGAACGACACCCCGACACGAAGATCCGACAGCGCTTCTACGAGGTGGACAAGGACCAGCGGTTGCAGGCGGTCGGCCTGCTGCTCGACCACTACCGCCCGGCGAGCACGATTGCGTTCTGCAACACCCGGCAGCGGTGCAGCGAACTCGCCGCGCTGCTGCGCGAGCAGGGCATCGTGGCGCTCGAGCTGCACGGCGAACTCGAGCAGCGCGACCGCGACCAGGTGCTCGTGCAGTTCGCCAACGGCAGTTGCAGCGTGCTCGTGGCCACCGACGTGGCCGCGCGCGGACTCGACATCGCCGGGCTCGAAGCGGTGATCAACGTCGACGTGACGCCGGACGCCGAAGTGCACACGCATCGCGTCGGGCGCACCGGCCGCGTCGACGAAGCGGGCTGGGCGTTCAGCCTGGCCAGCCGCAACGAGATGGATCGGGTGGCGCGCATCGACAAGATGCAAGGCGGCGAGATCCGCTGGCACGGCCTGGACGAGCTGACGCCGTCGGCCGATCGCAAGCCGTTGCGCCCACCGATGGTGACGCTGCAGATCCTCGGCGGACGAAAGGACAAGATCCGTCCCGGCGACGTGCTGGGCGCGCTCACGAAGGATCTCGGCTTCCGCTCGGAGCAGGTCGGGAAGATCGACGTCAACGAGTTTTCGACCTACGTCGCCTTGAAGCCCGAGATCGCGGACGATGCACTGCGCGGGCTTTCCGCGGGGAAGGTCAAGGGCAAGGCAGTGAAGGTCAGGAGGGTCTGAGGCGACGCGCGACGCTCGCCCTCGCGTTCAACCCAGGCCGAAGTAGCCGAGGATGAACAGGACGATCACGACGGCGCCGACGAGCCAGATGATCTGGTTCATGGTTCTTTTCCTTTTCCTGCGTTGAGGGCCTGTCGCTGCGAAGACACAGGGCCATACGCCGACCGGTTCGACAGCCGGGTTGGATGCAATTCACGGACCCGCCACGCAAACTGGAGCTACGATTTCCCTGTCTTCGGCCAACGTTCACTCGAGGTGCAGACATCATGGGCCTGTTCGACACGATGAAGGGGGTGCAGCCCGCCACGACCGAAGCCGAGCGGGA
>DASWVL010000280.1:0-3890 GCA_036406255.1 Zeimonas sp. | reverse complement strand
CTCTTCTCCTCGCGGCAGATCGAGTGCAGGATGCGCAGCCGCATCGGCTCGGAGAGCAGCGCGAAATAGTTCGACACCGCCTCGAAAACCTGGCCCAGCGAATCCATCGGATGTCTCCTCGCAGGCCGGGCGCTCTGTCGTCTATCGGCGCCTCGGCTTGATAGAATGACTATATGAGCGCATAGTCATGCAGTCAAGCAAAAGGATTCGAATGTCGCGTTCCGTGTCGCGTCGACTCGTCCCGCCGCTTCTGGCGCTGGCCGTCTCGGTCGGGGCCCTGGGCTTCGCCCTTCCTGCGGCGACGACGGAAGCATTCGCCGCAGGCACCGGGGTGCCCGAGCGTTCGCGCGGGCCCCAGTCGCTGCTGGCCGAGAGCGACGCCGAACTCGTCGTCGCGCTCTTCTCGCTGCCCGGCTGCCCCTACTGCGAAGTGGTCCGACGCAATTACCTGCGTCCTCTCGAAGGCCAGGTGCGCGCGCTGCGCGTGGTCGAATACGGCATCGACGACACACGCGGGTTCACCGACGTCTCGACGGAAACGACCTTGCCGGACAGCGCTGCCGCCCTGGCGAAATCGCTCGGCATCCGCGTCGCGCCCACCGTCGTCTTCCTCGGCAAGGACGGCCACGAACTCGCCGAACGCCTCGTCGGCTACAACTCGCCCGACTTCTACGGCGCGTATCTGGATCGGAGGATTGCGAGCGCGCTGGCGCGCGCTCGGGAGTGAGACAAGAGAGAAGGGAAAAGGGAGAAGGGGGAAGGGAAAAAGCCGCCGTGCGCAGCGTTGCGTGTCTTGTCTCCTTCTCCCTTCCCCCTTCTCCCTTCTCTTCTTCAATGAAAATGCGTCGACTCCGGCTCCACGTCGCCGGGCATCTCGGCGTGCACGATCTCGCCCTTGCCGTTCGGGTATAGCGGCACGCCGCAGTCGTCGCAGAACTCGGGCTCGCTCAGGTCGCGCCACAGGCGCACTTCCGACACGCCGACCTCGCGCAGCACCTCGCGGATCTGCTCGATCGGCGCAGGTTCGTCCTGGTCGGACTCGGCGCCCAGCAGCGGCCACACGATGCCGTGCGCGACTTCGTCCTCGTCGCGGATGCTCAGTCCGATGCGGTATTCGTCGAGCCGCTCGTGGCCGAAGCCGGCCACCGTGGCCTTGATGTCGGAGGGCTCGAGGTCGAGCGCATGCGTGAGGTAGTGCACGGCGGCGCGGATCGAATACGGACGCACGCGCCGGTCGGATTCGCGCAGGTTGATGTGATACGCGTCGGGCAGCAGGCACTCGAAGCCGCAACCGGGAAGCAGCGGCTCGATGGTCGGACGCGCCTGCGCGATCCAGGCTTCGAGGCACGGCACGCGGCCCGCGTGATCGCTCGCGTCGGACTCCTGCCAACGGAACACGGGCGCGCCTTCGGGCGCGGCGACGACGCCGAGCAGGAAGCGCGTATCGGCGAGCATGTCGGCCGTTTCGGGCAGCGATTTCAGGTCGACGCGCGCCGTGCTGCCGGCGATCGCCGCCTGTCCGATGCGTCGCGTCAGGCGACGCAACTCGGCGTAGTCGTCGGGAAGCTGATCGATGCTGAACAGGTACGGCAGCATCTGGAAACGTGCGTTGCCCGCCAGCGTGTGCGCGCGCCAATGGGTGGCGAGCGTCTCGGCGGCCGTCGCGGCGATCGGCCCCGACGGAATGCGGAAGCGCGTCCACACGACGAGCGGAGCGAGGACGAGCAGCGCTTCCCAGCGCTGGCCCTCGGCGTCGATCGTCACCGTTTCGGCGGCTTCCTCGACCGCTTCGACGAGCGCCCCGTAGGCCTCGCCGTCGGTCTGGTTCAGCCGATCGAGTGCATCGTGCGCACCCTGCACGTGTCCGCCGTCGAGCATGCGCTCGATGCGCGTGGCGAGTTGCGCCTCCCAGAAGCGATCCTCGAGACGGCTGCCGGAGTTCGCCAGGCCGAGCGCGGCCGACACGAGCCGTTCCGCGTCCGGCGACAGGTGGCTCTTGCGGTCACGCGATCGCGCGGGGCGATGTTCTTTCATGCTGGCCTTGGTCATTCTGCGGCAAGTGTAGTCGAATTCGCAGACGCCTCCGCCGGGGCGACCGGGACCAGCATGTCGAGCACGCTCCACAGCGCCGGCTTGCGCGTCTGCGCCTCGATCGCGGCCAGCAGTGCGCGATGCGCGCGCAGTTCGTCGTCGCTCGCCGTGATCACGACGAGGCCCGCCGGGGGCCATTGCTCGATCGCGCCTGCCGCATCGAGCGCGTCGAGCGCCGGCGCGATCGCGATCTCCAGGCTGTCCTGCCCGCGCGTCATCGCGAGATAGACATCGGCGAGCAGCTCGGCATCGAGCAGCGCCCCGTGCAGCTTGCGATGCGCATTCGATACGCCGTAGCGCTCGCACAGCGCGTCGAGCGAGTTGCGCCGTCCGGGGTGCAGCTCGCGCGCCATCGCCAGCGTGTCGACGATGCCTTCACCGAAGCTGCGGAACGGCGGGCGCTGCAGCCGGCCGAGTTCGGCGTCGAGGAAGGCGAGATCGAAAGGCGCGTTGTGGATCAGGATCTCGGCGTCGCGCACGAAGGCCAGGAAGCGCTCGGCGACGTCGGCGAAGCGCGGCTCGTTCTCGAGTCGATCGCGGCTCAGGCCGTGCACGGCGAGCGCACCCTCGTCGATGTCGCGCTCGGGATTCAGGTACAGGTGCAGCGACCGGCCGGTCAGGCGCCGATCGACGATCTCGATGCAGCCGATCTCGATGATCCGGTGACCATCCTCCGCGGAAAGGCCGGTGGTCTCGGTGTCGAGGACGATCTGTCTCATGGCGCTCCGTGCGCAGGAAGGAAAGGGGACGAAGGACGGTCAGCGGCGCGCGGGCGCGCCGTGTTCGCCGCCGAGCGGCATTCCCGAGCCGCCCGAGGCCGGCTCGGCGTGCTCGGGCAGCACATGGCGAGGCCGCGAAACGAGCGTGTAGATCGTCGGCAGGACGAACAGCGTGAGCAGCGTACCGAAGGTCATGCCGCCGACGATGATCAGTCCGATCTGCATGCGGCTCTCGGCACCGGCGCCGGAGGCGAGCGCGAGCGGAACGGCGCCGAGCACCATCGCGCCGGTCGTCATCAGGATCGGGCGCAGCCTAAGCCGTGCCGCCTCGAGCGTCGCCGGCACCAGCGCCACGCCGCGATCGCGCATCTGGTTGGCGAACTCGACGATCAGGATGCCGTGCTTCGTGATGAGGCCGACCAGCGTGATCAGGCCGATCTGGCTGTAGACGTTCATCGTTCCGCCGCCCCAGCGCAGCAGCGCCAGCGCTCCCGTCATCGACAGCGGAACCGTGAACATGATGATCAACGGATCGACGAAGCTCTCGAACTGCGCGGCGAGCACGAGATAGATGAAGCACAGCGCGAGCGCGAAGGTGATCAGCAGCGTCGCCGACGACTGCTTGAACTCGCGCGTCTGCCCGTTGTAGTCGAGCGCGTAGCCCAGCCCCAGATGCTCGCGCGCGAGCGACTCGATGACGTCGACCGCCTCGCCCATCGAAGCGCCCTGCGCCAGGTTCGCGGTGATCGTCACCGCGCGGCGCTGCCCGAAGTGGTTCAGTTCGCGCGCGGTGACGCCCTCGTGCACGCGGACCAGGCTCGACAGCGGCACCATCGTGTCGTTGCGACCGCGCACGAAGATCTTCGAGATGTCCTGCGGCGTGCTTCGATCGGCCGCGGCGAACTGGACGATGACGTCGTACTGCTCGCCCTGCCGCTTGAAGCGCGTCACCTGCCGGCCGCCGAGCGCCGTCTCCAGGGCACGGCCGATCGCGTCGATCGAGACGCCCGCGTCGGCGGCGCGGTCGCGGTCGATGTTCACCTTCAGCTCGGGCTTGTTCAGCCGCAGGTCGGTGTCGAC
>DASWVL010000279.1:0-1557 GCA_036406255.1 Zeimonas sp. | reverse complement strand
CCGCCGGTGGCCTGGCGTCGCTCGGCAGCACCGTGGCGCAGCAGCAGATGCTCGGCTTCTCGCGCGACGCGGAGCGCGAGGCCGACCGCGTCGGGCTCGAGATGCTGCGCCAGGGCGACTTCGATTCGAACGCGATGGTCTCGTTCCTGAACCGGCTGCAGAGCGCAGGAAGGCTGTACGAGAGCGGCGCGCCCGAGTACCTGCGCACGCACCCGGTCACGTCCTCGCGGATCGCCGACATCCAGGCCCGGATCAGCGAAGGCCGCTACCGCCAGCGCGCGGACAGCATCGAGTTCCGCCTGGCGCGCGCGAAGCTTCGTGCGCTCGCCGACACCAGTGTCGACGGGCTGCAGGCGGCGAACACGTATTTCGAGCGCCAGTTGCGTGAACGGACGATCGACGAAGTCTCCGGATGGTTCGGCCTGGCGACGGTGGCTGCCGCCCGGCGTGACGCCGTGCAGGCGCGTGCGGCGATCGCCGAGTTGCGCGGCCGGCTTCCTGCGTCGCACCGATTCGTCGAGCGCCTCGCCGCGCAGGTCGAGCTCGACGCGGGCAAGCCGCGTGCGGCACTGGCGCTGCTCGACGCGGCCCTCGCCCGCGACCCGTCGGCGCGTGCGTTGATGCGATTGCGCGTGCGCGCACTGTTCGCCGAACAGCGCCACGCCGACGCCGTGCCTTTTCTGGAGCAGTCGCTCGCACTGTATCGAGACGACCCACAGCTGTGGGAGTTCCTGTCGGAAGCGCAGCAGGCGCTCGACCGTCCCGCGCTGGCGCACAAGGCCGCCGCCGAGCGATTCGTGCTGCTCGGCGCGCTGCCCGCCGCCGTCGAGCAGCTGCGCCTGGCGCAGCGCTCGCGCTCGTCCGACTTCCACGTCGCGTCGCAGATCGATTCGCGGCTGCGCGAGCTGGAGTCGCGCTGGTTGCGCGAGCGTGAGGAGCAGGCGAATTAGGTGTCGTCGTCGCGCGGGCGCGCCACGAACCCGAGCGTGCGGGCAGGCGCGTCGGTTCTCCGGAGCTTCAGCTCGATCGCGTCCAGTCGAAGCGTGAGCACGCCGTTCCGCTGCTCGAGGGGCAGCGCGGCCAGGTCGAGATCGTGGACGACCGCTCCGCCGAGCTCGGTGCGCAGCAGCAACTGCTCGTCGGGGCTGATCCAGCCCGCGTCGATCGACGAAACCTCGGCGCCGGTGTGCGTGACGAAGCGCGGTGTACCCGCGGCATCGTCGTCGTCGCCGCCGTGGACGACGCGCAGCACGAGCGGCGCGACGTCGATATCGACGTAGACGCGTTGCGGACCGTTTTGCCAGAACCAGCGTCCGTGTTCGTCGCACGCATAGTTGCGCGCGATGAACTCGATGGTGCGCCGATGCGTGATCGTGCTTCCCGCCGAGTCGCGCGCCTCGTCGAAGTCCGGCCGCCCCCGGTCGACGAGTCGCCAGTTCCCGCGCGCATCGAGCCGCAGCCAGCCGAACACCGCGGGCACCGAAGGCCACTTTTCGAGGGCGCGAAGGACGTGCGAATCCATCTGAAGGAGAAGGATACGGCCTGAAATGCAGGAAT
>DASWVL010000278.1:0-31808 GCA_036406255.1 Zeimonas sp. | reverse complement strand
CACGCAGCGCGCCGACGCTGCGCAACAGCTTCGGAATCGCCGGCAGCGCGACCTCGCCGGTGCCCCGGTGGTAATAGCGCGCCGCGAACCCGACCAGCTCGATCCATGCGGGCGGCAGCGGCGGCGCGGCGTCGAGCACGCGTTCGACGCGCCGTACGCGCGAGGCGTCGACCGCCGGCCGATCGGCCAGCGCAACGACGAGCCCGATGCGCCGTGTCCGCCCCCAGGGCACGACGACCCACGAGCCGACGCGCGGCCCTGCTACGCCGGCGTCGAATGCGTAGTCGAAATACGACGCGCCGAGTTGCGCGGCGGGCACGTCCAGCGCTACACGCGCGAAGCCACCGGCCGCCGGGGACCTGTCCGCTGACACAGTGTCAGCACGAGCAGTCATCAGACTTTGCTTTAACTTCGGGACTCAATCCCCCGCTCCCAAAGCGCTTTTCCGGGTCGTTCACAAAAGCTGTGGACAAAACTGTGAACAAAGCGTCGACAGCGCGCGCAGTGGCCCGTGGCATCGGGCTTCCCGGTGGGTTGCTCATTTTTTCAGCAACCTCAACCCCTGTAAAATCAATGACTTGGAAAACCCATGACGGCGACCCCGATGTTTCGCCGAGCGGCGGAGAGGTCCGCCGGCTTCTGTGTATAAGTCAGCGGTCACCTTCTATCGGACGGTCCGTTTTTCGCGCTTCCGCCAATGGGCCTCGGCCCGTGGGGATCAGGAAGTGCGCAGGCGGCGGCTGTAGGAATGGACGGCGTCGACGAGCACGGCCACGTTCTCCGGCGGTGTGAACTGCACGATTCCGTGCCCGAGGTTGAAGACGTGCCCGAACCCCGGTGCCGGAGCGCCGAAGGCGTCGAGCACGCGCTTCGCTTCGGTGCGTACCGCCTCTTCTCCGGCCATCAGCACCATCGGGTCGAGATTGCCCTGCAGGGCGCACCGGGTGCCGACGCGCTCGCGTGCGCGAGCGAGGTTCACCGTCCAGTCGACGCCGACGGCATTGCAGCCCAAGCCGGCGATCTCCTCGAGCCACGGGCCGCCGCCCTTCGTGAAGACGATCGTCGGCACGCGCCTTCCAGGCCCTCCGACCTGCGGGTCGGGCACCGCCCGCAGTGCTGACAGCACCCGGCGCATCGGCTCCAGCGAGAAGCGCTGGAAAGCGCCGTCGGCGAGCGCGCCCCCCCACGAGTCGAAGAGCATGACGACGTCGACACCCGCCTCGATCTGCGCGTTCAGGTAGGCGGCGACCGCTTCCGCGTTCACTGCGAGGATCCGCTCGAGCAGGTCGGGGCGCTGGTAGAGCATTGTCTTGATGCGCCGGAAGTCGGCGCTCGCGCCGCCTTCGACCATGTAGCAGGCGAGCGTCCACGGACTGCCGGCGAACCCGATCAGCGGCACGCGGCCGGCGAGCGCCGAGCGGATCGTGCGGACCGCGTCGGTGACGTAGCGCAGTTCCTGCGCAGGATCGGGCACGGCGAGCTGCGCGACCGCCGCCTCGTCGCATACCGGACGCTCGAAGCGCGGACCTTCGCCCTCGGCGAAATACAGCCCCAGCCCCATCGCATCGGGGATCGTGAGGATGTCCGAGAACAGGATCGCCGCGTCGAGCGGGAAACGCTCGAGCGGCTGCAGGGTGACTTCGCAGGCCAGCTCCGGGTTCTTGCACAGTGCGAGGAAGCTGCCGGCGCGCTTGCGCGTCTCGTTGTACTCCGGCAGGTAGCGCCCGGCCTGGCGCATCAGCCAGATCGGGGTGTAGTCGGTGGGCTGGCGCCGAAGCGCGCGCAGGAAGGTGTCGTTGACGAGTTCGGTCACCGACCGATTCTACCCGCTGGCCGTGTTCGCGCCGCCCGCGTCGGAAAAGGAGCCGCTGCCGTTGCGCATGTTCGCCCATGCCTTCGGCGTCGCGCCGGTTCGCGTGACGAACATGCGGCCGAGCGCGGCCGGGCTCGCATAGCCAACCTCGCCGGCCACCTGCTTCACCGCGCGTCCCTGCTGCAGCAGGTGTTGCGCCAGCGCGATGCGCCAGCGCGTGAGGTACTCGCCGGGCGCGACGCCGAGTACCGTCTTGAAGCGGGCGGCGAAACGCGCGCGCGACATGCCGGCGACGGCGGCGAGGTCCTCGAGGTGCCAGTCGCGCTCGGGTTCGTCGTGCAGCGCGACGAGCGCCTTCGACAGGCGCGCATCGGCGAGTCCGGCGAGCATCCCGGTGCCGACGAGCGCATGATCGATCACGTGGCGCAGCACCTGGACGAGCAGCAGTTCGCACAGCCGATCGAGCGCGACCTGCCGGCCGCACAGCGTCCGGTCGGCCTCGTCGAAGAGCTGCGCGATCGTCGGCCGTGCGTCGCCGAGCGCAGCGAGCGGCAGGACGAGAACGGGTGGCAGCGCAGTGGCAAGCGGGCCCACCGAGCCGCCGTCGAAATGGATCGACGCGCTCAAGAGATCGGGCCGCACCGGGTCGTCGGGAACCAGCTCGTGCGCGAAAGGGCGCGGATAGAACAGCAGCGACGAACGCGCCAGGCGCAACGGAGACCAGCCCGGATGCAGCGAACGCGCCGTGCCGGAACGCAACAGGTGCAGTCGGCCCGCATCGCCCTCGCCGCCGAAGCGGATCGTCGATTCGAGCGCCCCGCTGCGGTCGACGCGGGCGCGGGGGCTGAAACGCGCGAGGAGGCTCGACAGGCGATCGGACATGCGCGGTGCCGGGGCGGGGAAGCGGGGATTCTAGGACAGCGGGCGCTGTTTGCGGCAACGCGGGCGGATTAGACTCTTCGCTTTTCGCGATCGGGAGAGGCTGGCGACATGGGCGACGCAAACGAAGAGCGACCGTTCACCGACAACGACTGGCGCCGGCTGCTGCGCAACCTGCACGAAGATCCCGACCGACCGGGCCTGCGCGAGACGCCGGCACGCGTCGCACGCGCGTGGGAGCACTGGACCTCCGGCTACCTGCAGGACCCGGCCGACATCCTGAAGGTCTTCGAGGACGGCGCCGAACGGTACAACGAGCTGATCGTCGTGCGCCGGATTCCGGTCTACAGTCATTGCGAGCATCACCTCGCGCCGTTCTTCGGCACGGCAACGGTCGGCTACGTGCCCGACGGCCGGATCGTCGGGCTGTCCAAGCTCACGCGACTCGTCGACTGCTTCGCAAAGCGGCTGCAGGTGCAGGAGCGCATGACCCGACAGATCGCCGACGCGCTGATGTCGCATCTCTCGCCGCTCGCGGTGGGCGTCGTCGTTCGCTGCCGTCACATGTGCATGGAGAGCCGCGGAATCCGGGCGATCGGCGAGGAGACCGTCACGTCGGCGATGCTCGGCGAGTTGCTCACCAACCTGGGAATGCGCACGGAGCTGCTCGCGCTGGATCGCTGAACCGCTTTCAGTTGCGCCCGACGGAACGCGCGAGGCGGCGCGCGTTGGCCGTTGCGCGCCTGTGCACGGGGCCCAGGCCGACGTAGGCGATGTGCGGGGCGGAGCGCATCCAGCGGCGAGCGGCCCCACGGTAGGCCGAGTGCCAGCCGTCGGCGCGCCACGCGATGGGGGAAGGCCACGCACGCGTTGCGGCCGTCGCGGGAGCCGGCCACCACGGCTGCATCGCCGAGGCGGCGATCGCGAACCACACCTTCCAGAACTCGGCGGACATCTGCAGCGCCGATTCGAGCCACGCCTCGCCTTTCTCGTCGACCATGCGACGGAACTCGCCGCGATCGACGTCACCGGGAAACGGGCCGCTGCGCAGCATGCGCTGCGTGCGGTGCGCGATCACCTGCGGTGCCGCCCAGCCGATCTCCAGCCAGCGAAGCCACGCCGGCCCCCACGGCCACGCCGCGGCGAGCGCACCGGATGCGCGAGAGCTGCCCGGGATCCTTCGTTTCGCTGCTTTCCGTGTCGGCATTGCACGTTCCTTCGTCGGCTCGCATCGTGGCACGTTTTCGCCGAAGGCCACACGCGATACGATTGCTTCAGGCATCCGACTTGCTCCGCGCATGCCACCCAATGGCCACCCCGTTCACGTTCAATTCGAAGGAGCACAGCATGCAGACCGGTACACACACCACGGGCGGGACGACGTCGTCGCCGAACGCGGGTTCGTTCCCGACCTCGGACGACATGGCGCGGAAGGCCGAGCACGCGGCCGACCGCATGGCCGACAAGGCACACCAGACGGTCGACCGACTTTCCGACAAGGTGCAGCCGACGATGGACGCACTGAGCGAGAAGGCTTCGCAGGCCGTCGACGCGGTCTCGCAGCGAGCCGATCAGTTGAGGGGCTCCGGGGAAGCGGCGCTCGAGACCACACGCAACTACGTCCGCGAGAACCCGATCGCGGCGATCGGCATTGCGGCCGTCGCCGGCCTGCTGCTCGGCCGCATGAGGCACTGAGTCATGGCCGCCCGGTATCCGAGCCAACCGGGCACCGTCTCGCTGCGCGAGGCGGTGTACGACCTGTTCGAGTCGCTGCGAGCTTCGCTCACCACGCGACTCGAACTGGTCGCGCTCGAAGGGCGGCGCGCCGGCATCGCCCAGGCGCAGATGCTGCTCGTCGGCGTGCTCGGCGCGATTCTCGGGATCTCGGCATGGCTCGTCGCCATCTGGGGAATCACCTGGGGTTTGATGGAGCTGGGGCTCGCTCCGTGGCTCGCCATCCTCATCGTCATCGCCGCGAACCTGATCGGCGCGTGGATCTGCGTGATGGCGGTGAAGAAGCTCGCACAGCGCCTGCTGTTCCCGGCAACGCTGAAGCACCTGCACGTACGCCACCCGCCCGGCGCCTCGTCGCTGCCCACGGACGATGCCACCCGCGACACGACGAGCGCCGCGGGAGCGACGGGCCCCGCCGGAACGACGAGTGCGAGCTAGACGGAGCGTGTGCGCATGAAGGAACTCGACTACGAGGAACGACTGGCCCGGGCGGACCGCGCCGTGACGACGGCCGACCAGGACGTGCGCAGCGCGGTGCAGATGCTCAGCAACGGCGCCACGCCCCGGCTGGCGCAGATCGGCGTGGCGGCCGTCGCGGTCGGCGTCGTCGGCGCGCTGCTGCTGCGTCGTGGCCGACGTTCGAATTCGCGCCTCGCCAAGGCGATCGACTACACGGTCCTGCTGCCGCTCGCCGCGAACGTCATCCCGCGCATCGTCGCGATGATGTCGGGGCAGCCGCCGGCGGGGCCTGCCTCGCCGGTCGTCGAACCGGGGTTCACGGCGCACACGCGCGCGCGCAGGCCATGAAGCGAAGACACGAAAGCCACGAAGGTGGCGAGCGCGAACGGCAGCGCGCCGGCAGCACCCCGCTGATGGCGCTCGCGCTGTTCGCCGGCGTCGTCGCCGGCGCCCGGCTCGCCGAGTCGTGGTATCGCGAGCAGCAGACGCGCCGTCTCCAGGACGAGCGACGCGACCGCATCGAACGATGGGAGGACGAAGGCGGCGCACTGCCCGGTACGGTGGGCACCGGCGGCGCTGCGAATCCCCGACCCGGCGCCTGAACGCCGAAGGCCTGCGCGGCTGCGCGGCGCACCGCGTTCTTCCGGTCCGCTACGGCTTCGTCGAGTCGCGCACCGCGCCGCGCGCGGCGTTCGTCGTGAGCGCCGCGTACGCGCGCAACGCGCCCGACACCGGGCGCACCCGCTCGTCGGGCTGCCATGCCTGCATACCGCCCGAAAGACGCGATTCGCGTCGACGCCGCAGTTCGCTTTCGTCGACGTCGAGCCGGATCGAGCGCGCCGGGATGTCGATCTCGATCGCGTCGCCTTCGTGCACGAGCGCGATCGTTCCCCCCTCGGCGGCCTCGGGCGATACGTGTCCGATCGACAGGCCCGAGCTCGCGCCGGAGAAACGCCCGTCGGTGACGAGCGCGCACTGCGTATCGAGTCCGCGCGCCTTCAGGAACGCCGTCGGCTTGAGCATCTCCTGCATACCGGGGCCGCCCTTCGGGCCTTCGTAGCGGATCAGCACGACGTCGCCGGGCCGTACGCGGTCGCCGAGAATGCCCTCGCGCGCCGCGTCCTCGCTCTCGAAGACGACGGCGCGTCCGCGAAAGCGCAACAGCTTCGGATCGACACCGGCCGTCTTCACGATGCAGCCCTGCTCGGCGAGGTTGCCGTACAGCACGGCGAGTCCGCCGTCGGCGCTGTGCGCATGCGCGGCATCGCGCACGCAGCCGCGCTCCACGTCGAGGTCGAGCGAGTCCCAGCGACGGGACTGCGAGAAGGCGCTCGTCGAGCGTTCGCCGCCGGGCGCGGCACGAAAGAACTCGACGACGTCCGCCGCCGGCGTGCGGCGCACGTCCCATCGTTCGATCGCATCGCCGAGCGTCGTCTCGTGCACGGTCGGCACCTCGCGATGGAGCAGGCCGATGCGGTCCAGCTCGCCGAGGATGCGCCAGACTCCTCCGGCTCGATGCACGTCCTCGACGTGCCAGTTCGGGTCGGACGGAGAGAGCTTGGCGAGGTTCGGCGTGGAGCGCGAGATGCGATCGACGTCCGCCATGCCGAAGCCGGCGCCGGCCTCGTGCGCGGCGGCGAGCAGATGCAGCACGGTGTTCGTCGAACCGCCCATCGCGACGTCGAGCCGCATAGCGTTCTCGAAAGCCTCCAGGCGCGCGATCGAACGCGGCAGCACACGGGCGTCGTCGTCGTCATACCAGCGGCGCGCAAGCTCGACGATGCGCCTGCCCGCCCGCTCGAAGAGCGCACGCCGGTCGACATGCGTCGCGAGCACCGTGCCGTTGCCCGGTAGCGCCAGGCCGAGTGCCTCGACCAGGCAGTTCATCGAGTTCGCCGTGAACATGCCGGCACACGAGCCGCAGGTCGGGCACGCGCTGCGTTCGTAGGCCTGCACCATCGCGTCGCTCGCGCGCGGGTCTCCGGCAACGAACGCCGACGCGGCGTCGATCTTCGTCGTCGTGCCATCCCAGCGCACCTTGCCGGCCTCCATCGGGCCGCCCGAGACGAAGAGCGTGGGAATGTTCAGCCGCAGGGCCGCCATCAGCATCCCGGGCGTGATCTTGTCGCAGTTCGAGATGCACACGAGCGCGTCGGCGCAGTGCGCATTCACCATGTACTCGATGCTGTCGGCGATCAGTTCGCGCGACGGCAACGAGTACAGCATCCCGAGGTGCCCCATCGCGATGCCGTCGTCGACCGCGATGGTGTGGAACTCGCGGGCGACCGCGCCGGCCGCCGAAACCTGCTCGGCGACGAGGTCGCCGAGATCCTTCAGGTGTACGTGCCCCGGAACGAACTGCGTATACGAATTGGCGATGGCGACGACCGGCTTGCCGAGATCGCTCTCGGCGACGCCGGTGGCGCGAAACAGCGCGCGTGCGGCCGCATTGTTTCGCCCCGCGAGTGCGGTGGCGGAACGCAGGACGGGCATCGGAAACTCCTGGACGGATGCGGGGAGGCAGCCGGGCTCCCCGGCCCGGCGCGAACGCGTGCGATGATACGCGCCCGCTGCGGGGCCTCGGCAGCGAGCGCGCAGGGCGAGCCGACGACGGCGCCAGGGCCGCGCGCCGCCGCTCAGGCGCGATCACGCAGATTGGTCACGCCCGACTGCTCCGCGCAGTGGTCGCAGCAGAACATCTGCCCGTCGGCCTCCAGGCCATGGCCTATGATCCGGCAGTCGCAATGGCTGCAGGTCGGTGCGAGCACCGCGATCGCGCACTCGAAGCTGTCGAAAGTGTGCGTCGTGCCGGCCATCACCACGTCGAAGGTCTTGTCGTACTCGTTTCCGCATTTCTCGCAGCGTTGCATGTTCGGGCTCCCGCGGGTGGAAGGCGAGAGGGGCAAGGACGGTGCCCAGGGTGCGCTGCCCCGACTCGCGAGGCCGCGCCGCGCTGCGCACTGCCTGGCGCCGCGCCCGTCCGGGAAGCGCCGCCGTCCGTCCGTCGCACGACGGCGCAGGTCGGCCGGGAAACGTTCACAGTGCGTTCGAGGAACGAACAACCGATCGAGGAACCCCGTATGAAAGGTCTACGTTTTCGCGTGACGCTCGCACTCGCGGCGGCACTGTCGCTCGGGACGGGCTTCGCAACCTCCGCCTTCGCGACCGATATCGGCGTCTCGGTCGAGGTCGGGCAGCCCGGCTTCTACGGCCGTATCGACATCGGCACCGCGCCGCGCCCGGTGCTCGTCTATCCGGAGCCGATCATCGTGCAGCCGGCGCCGGTCGCCGTCGTGCGCCAGCCGATCTACCTGCGCGTCCCGCCCGGCCACGCGAAGAACTGGTCGAAGCACTGCCGCAGATATGAGGCCTGCGGCCAGCCCGTGTACTTCGTGCAGGACCGTTGGTACGAGGACGTCTACGTGCCGCGCTACCGCAGCGAGCATCGCACCGAGCGGCGCTACGTGCGCGAGCGCGTGATCGAGCGCGAACGGATCGTCGAACGCGGCCCGCGCGGCGAGGGGCGCGGCCACGGCCACGCCGCCCGCGGCTACGGCAAGGACAAGCGGCAGGGCAACGGGAAGGGCAAGGGGCGGGACTGAAGGAGCAGGGCGTGCTTGCGCTGCTCGGCCGGCAGGCGCGCTGGGCGCTGCCCGCCGGCGTCTTCGTCGGCATCGCGCTGCCCATGCTGGCCGAGCTGCTGCGCCCGCTGCTCACCTTCGCCGTCATCGGCACGCTCACCGCGGCGCTGCTGCGGCTCGACTGGACGCAGATGGCCGAGGCGGCGCGCCGCCCCGCGCTGCCGGTGCTGTTCGCCGCCTGGCTGCTGGTGGCCTCGCCGCTGCTCGTCTGGGCCGCAACCGGCGTGGCCGGGCTCGATCCCGAATTGCGTCGGGTGCTCGTGCTGCAGAGCGCGGCGCCGCCGATCGGTTCGGCGGCCGTGTTCGCGCTGATCCTCGGTCTCGACGGCGTCGGCGCAGTGATCGGCACGGTCACGACGACGATGCTGCTGCCGCTGACGCTCACGCCGATCGTCGGCGCGCTCCTGCCCGGAAGCGGACTGCAGGTCGACCTCGTCGCGTTCTTCGCGCGCGTGTCGCTGCTCGTCGCGCTGCCCTTCGTGCTCGCGGCGCTGTTGCGCCGCATGTTCGGCGCCGAGCGGCTCGAGCGCCACGACGAACTGCTCGGCGGGCTGAACGTCGTGCTGCTCGTGATCTTCGCGATCGCCGTGATGGACGGGGTGACCGCGCGCCTGCTCGACGATCCGGGCTTCATCGCGTTGCTGCTGTTCGTCGCCTGCGCGGCCGCGCTGGTGATGCACCTGGCCGGATGGCTGCTGTTTCGCCGCATGGGCGTCGCGACGGCCTATACCTGCGCGTTGATGAGCGGCAACCGCAACGTCGGCCTGATGCTCGTGATCACCGCAGGCAGCGCCGGCGAGGCGTTCTCGCTGTACACCGGGATCGCGCAGATCCCGATGTATTTCGCGCCGCTCGCGCTGGGGCCCTTCCTGCGCAGAAGCCGCCGCCTCAGGGCTGCCGTTCCGGCGCCACGAACATCGCGTTGATCTCGGGATAGGCGATCGCGTCGACGCCGAAGGAGAAGGTGCCGCGCTCGCGCATCTCGCGAGCGGCGCGCAGGAACGCGCCGAGCGCCGCACGCGCCAGCGCGCTGCCGACGCTGATGCGCCGCACGCCGAGCGCCGCCAGATCGGCGACGCTCAATCGCAGCGCGGGGGAACCCATCAGCACGTTCACCGGCCGGTCTACCGCACGCACGACCTCGGCGATGTCGTGGCGACTCGCCAGGCCCGGCGCATAAAGGACGTCGGCACCCGCGTCGCGGTACGCCTGCAGGCGCCGGATCGTGTCGCGCAGGTCGGGGTTGCCGACGAGGAAATTCTCGGCGCGCGCGGTCAGCGTGAACGGGAAGTCGAGCGAGCGGGCCGCTTCGGCCGCCGCGCGCACGCGTTCCACCGCGTGCCCGAACGCGTATTGCGGACGCTCGTTGCGCGTGTTCGTGTCCTCGATCGACGCGCCCACCGCGCCGGCCGCAGCGGCGAGCCGGATCGTTTGCGCCACGGTGTCCGGATCGTCGCCGAACCCATTCTCGAGGTCGGCGCTCAACGGAAGCGGCGTCGCCGCCGCCAGCGCCTCCACGTGCGCGATCGCCTGGCTGCGTTCGATCCGGTTGTCGGGAACACCGAGCGCGAACGCGCACCCCGCACTCGTCGTCGCCAACGCCGGGAACCCGAGCGAAGCGAGAAGGCGCGCAGTACCGGCGTCCCACGGATTGGGGATGACGAAGGTGCCGTCGCGCTCGTGCAGCGCACGGAAGGCTTCGCCCTTCGCTCGAAGCTCGGACCTCGTCGTCTGTTCCATCGTCGACTCCGGTGCGAGTGTCCGCGACATTGCCGGGACCGCCTACCGCCGCGCCGCGAGCGCGCGGGTCAGCTCGGCCGCCGGAACCTCGCTGCAACCGCTCGCGTTCTGCCCCGACCACAGGGGCGAGAAATCGCCGCTGCCCATCGCCTCCGCCTTCGCACGCAACGGCGCGACGTCGACGGCCGCGAGCGGGAACTCGGGCGCCTGGGCGGCGATCGGTCCGAGTTCGCGCACGAACCGGTTGACGATCGCGCGCGCCGGCCTGCCGGTGAAAACGTTCGTCACTGCGGTCGTCCCCGCCTTGCCCGCCTTGCTCGCAGCGAGCGCCGCCCGATGCACGGCGCTCGTCTTCGCCTCGGGGCACAGCAGGTAGCTCGTTCCGACCTGCACGCCCTGTGCGCCCAGCGCGAGCGCCGCCGCGACGCCCGACGCGTCGGCGATCCCGCCGGCGGCGATGACCGGAACCTTCACGGCGCGCGCGACCTGCGCGACGAGCGCGAAGGTGCCGAGTTGCGAGGAGAGATCACGGGCGAGGAACATCCCTCGATGCCCGCCCGCATCGAGCCCCTGCGCGATGATCGCGTCGGCGCCGTGCGCCTCGAGCCACAGCGCTTCGTCGACCGTCGTCGCGCTCGACAGCACGCGCGCGCCGATCGCCTTCATGCGCTCGACGAGCTTCGGCGCGGGCAGGCCGAAATGGAAGCTCACGACGGGCGGGCGCAGCTCCTCGAGCAGCGCGGCCGCCTCGTCGCCGAAGGGCCGCCGCGCGGGGCCGGAAGGAATCGCCGATTCGTCGATGCCGAGTTCGCGGTAGTAGCCGTGCAGCGCATCGCGCCAGGCCCGCCCCCGCTCCGGGTCCGGCACCGGCATTTCGTGACAGAAGAAATTCACGTTGAACGGCCGGTCGGTGCGCGCACGAATTGCCGCGACCTCGTCGCGCACCTCGTCGGGTGAAAGCATCGCGCACGGAAGCGACCCGAGGGCTCCGGTTCCGGAAACCGCCGCCGCCAGCGCACTGCCCTGCACGCCGGCCATCGGCGCCTGGACGATCGGCAGTTCGATCCCGAGCAGCTGCTGCAGTGCCATGAAAGCTTCCGGCGGGTCGAGGGGACTGCCGCATCGTACCCAGTTGCGCCGCGCCGTCGTCGCACGCACTTCCCTCGCGCAGGGGCATCCTCTACGATGCTCGCGACAACAACGAAACCGGGAAGGAGGAGAGCATGGCCGGCAACGCGTCGGGCGTGCCGGTCGTCGCCGATCTCGGCGCGATCGTCAAGTGGCTCGATCGGCACGGCCGCCTGGTGCGCGTGCGCTCGGAAGTCGATCCGGCGTACGAACTCGCCGGCATCGCCGCACGTTTCGAAGGCGGCCCCCGCGCGGTGCTCTTCGAGCGCGTGAAGGGCAGCCGCCATCCGGTGTTCACCGGCCTGTACTGGTCGCGCGAACTGCTCGGCGATCTCTTCGGGCGCGCCGAGAGGACGCTGCCGCAATACGTTTCGCAATGCATCCGCGACTGGCAGCAGCGCCCCGTCGCGCCGGTCGTCGTCGACACCGGCCCGGTGCTGCAGGTCACCGAACCGAAGGTCGACCTCTCCAGGCTGCCGATCCCGATCCACGCCGAGAAGGACGGCGGCCCGTACTTCGACGCCGGCGTGGTCCTCGCGCGCGACCCCGAGACGGGCGTGCGCAACGCGTCGATCCAGCGCTTCATGGTCGTCGGCGCCGACCGGCTCGCGATCAACATCGACGCCGGCCGCCATCTCGAGACCTATCTCGAGAAGGCCGCCGCGCGCGGCGAGTCGCTGCCCTTCACGCTGAACGTCGGCGTCGGGCCGGGGCTGCACTTCTGCGCGGCCACGCCGGCCGAGGCCGCGCCGATCGACACCGACGAACTGGGCATCGCCAGCGAGTTCCACGGCCAGCCGCTGCAGCTCGTTGCCGGAACGACTTCGCCGGTGGAAATGGTCGCGCACGCGATGTTCGCCCTCGAGTGCGAGATGATTCCGGGCGAAGTGCACGACGAGGGGCCCTTCGCCGAGGTCACCGGCTACTACGCGACGGTCGCGCCGCGCCCTCTCGTGCACGTTCGCCGCATCCATCGACGCCGCCAGCCGGTGTTCCAGACCATCCTGTCGGGCGTCGAAGTGTTCAACTCGGTCGGCCTGCTCGGCGAGGCGAACGTGCTCGCACTGCTGCAGAAGCAGGTGCCGGGCGTGAAGGACGTCTATTTCTCGCACGGCGGCTGCGGCTTCTACCACGCGATCGTGCAGATCGCGCAGAAGCGCGCCGGCTGGGCGAAGCAGGCGCTGATGGCGGCCTTCGCCGCGTTCCCGCCGCTGAAGATGGTCACCGTCGTCGACGACGACGTCGACATCCGCAACCCCTCCGACATCGAATGGGCGATGGCCACGCGGCTGGACCCCGAGCACGGGATATTGCGGATCGACAAGGTGTTCGGACACGGACTCAATCCCTCTTTTCCCGATTACTTCGGGAGCAAGGTCGGTTTCGACGCGACGCGTCCGTTCCCGCGGAGCGCCGCGTACGACCGAGCGAAGGTGCGCGACGTGTCGCTCGATGCGTTCGACATCCACATCCCCGATCCCACCCCCCGATCCACGTGAGGTGACTCATGAAGCATCCGGCCTTCTCGAAGCTCGTCGCTCCCTTCCTCGCCGTTCCGCTCGTCGCGGGTGCAATCGCGATGGCCGCGCCGCTCGCCGCGCACGCGGCCGACATCACGCTCACCTATGCGTTCTTCGCGCCTGCCGGCACCTTCCCCGGCAGGCAGATGCAGCACTGGGCCGACGAGCTGACTAAACGCACGAACGGAAAGGTCGCGGTGAAGACCTTCCCCGGCGGCACGCTGCTCGGCGCACGCGAGATGTACGACGGCGTCTCGCAGGGCGTGGCCGACATCGGACTGGGCGCGCCGTCGTACGACCCGGGTCGTTTCCCGCTCACCTCGGGCGTCTCGCTGCCGGTCGGCTTCCCGGACGCCACGGTGGCCAGCCGCACGCTGTGGGAACTGACGAAGGAGTTCCAGCCGAAGGAGTACGAGAACTACAAGGTCATCGCGATGTTCACGACCGAGCCCGGCTACATCCAGTCACGCAAGCCGGCCGGCAACGCCGAGCAGCTGGCGGGAATGAAGCTGCGAGCGGCCGGCACCGGCGTGCCCGTGCTGCAGGCGCTCGGCGCGGCACCGGTGGGCATGCCGATGCCCGAGGTGCCCCAGTCGGTGCAGACCGGCGTGATCGACGGCACGATGACGTCGCGCGAAGTGCTGCAAGACTTCAAGCTCGCCGAGACGCTGAAGTACGTCACCGACTATCCGACGGTCGTCGTCACCTTCGCCGCGGTGATGGACCGCAAGCGCTGGGAGAAGCTGCCCGCCGACGTGAAGAAGGTCATCGACGAACTCGGCCCCGAGATGGCGATCTGGACCGGGCAGTACCACGACAAGGAGAACGTCGCGCGTGCGCTCGACTGGTCGAAGAAGAATCACCAGCTTCAGATCGTTCCGGTCGCCGACGACGAACGCGCGCGCTGGGATGCCAGGCTCGAGCCGATGGTCGCGAAATGGGTCGACGAGATGAAGGCGAAGGGCCTGCCTGCCGAGCAGTACCTGAAGCGGCTGCGCGAACTGCGCGACCAGTTCGCGCGGCAATGATGCGGCGCGTTCGACGTTCTTCGGCGCAGCTGCGATGAGGGCGCTCGCGGCTCTCGACGCCTGGGTGAACCGTGCGCTCGCCGGCGTGGCCGGCGTCGCGCTGATTGCGATGATGCTGTTCACCGTTGCCGACATGGTGCTGCGCGGGGTCGGCCGTCCGGTGGCCGGCTCCTACGAAGTGATCGGCTGGTTGTCGGCCACCGCGATGGCGCTGGCGCTCGGCTACTCGCAGCTGCACCGGGGCCACGTCGCGATCGACCTCGTCGTGCAGCGAATGGGCCCGCGCACGAGGGCAATCGTGGAGGCACTCACGAGCCTCGCATCGCTGCTGCTCTTCGTCGCGGTCGCCTGGTACGTCGGCCGCTACGGCATGGTGCTGCATCAAAGCGGCTCGCTGTCCGAGACGCTGAAGGCGATCGTCTATCCGTGGGTGTACGTCGTCGCGCTCGGATGCGGGGGGCTTGCACTCGCGTTGCTCGCGGATTTCGTCCGCGCGCTCGCGCGCGCGACGGGAAGGGAGAAGGGAGAAGGGAGAACGGGTACCAACCCGCTCCCACCGGCGTCGCGTTGATTTTCCCCTTCCCCCTTCTCCCTTCCCCCTTCTCCTCCTGAAACATGGACCCCACCCTGGTCGCCGTCCTCGGCCTGTTCCTGATGTTCGGCCTGATGGCCTTCGGCATGCCGATCGCCTTCGCGATGCTGCTCGCCGGCGTGCTCGGCAACGCGTGGCTGTTGTCGATGCCCGCGACGACGCACCTGCTCGCGTCGAACGTCTGGGACCAGTTCTCGTCCTACGGGCTGAGCGTCGTGCCGCTGTTCGTGCTGATGGGACAGTTCGCCTTTCGCGCGGGGATCACCGAACGGTTGTACGACGCCGCATACAAGTGGTTCGGACGCCTGCCCGGTGGGCTGGCGGGGACGACGATCGCCGCGTGCGCCGGCTTCTCGGCGATCTGCGGCTCGAACTCGGCCACCGCGGCGACGATGGGAACGATCGCGCTGCCGCAGATGCGGCGCTACGGCTACGACCGCGCATTGAGCACGGGCGCCGTCGCCGTCGGCGGCACGCTGGGCGTCGTCATTCCGCCGAGCGTCGTGATGATCGTCATCGCGGTGCAGACCGAGCAGTCGCTGCTGCGCCTGTTCCTCGCCGGCATCGTGCCCGGGCTGCTGCTCACGGTGTTCTTCCTCGGAACCGTGCTCGCGCTCTGCATGCGCAAGCCGATGCTCGGCCCGCCGGGGCCGGCGACGCCGCTGCGCGAGAAGATCGCGTCGCTGTCCGGTGTCGTCGAAACGCTGCTGCTGTTCGCGCTCGTCATCGGCGGACTGTACGTCGGCTGGTTCACGCCGACGGAAGCGGGGGCGGCAGGTGCTTTCGGTGCGCTTGCGATCGGGCTGGTTCGCCGCAAGCTCTCGCTCGCGTCGATCGTCCAGGCGAGCGCCGAGACGCTTCGCATCTCGGCGATGGTCGTGCTGCTGATCACCGGCGCCGTGCTGTTCGGGCGCTTCCTCACCGTCTCGCGCCTGCCCTTCGAGCTCGCCGACTGGGCCGCGGCGCTGCCAGTGCCGCCGACCGTGATCCTGATCGTCGTCGTGATCATCTACCTGGTCGGCGGTGCGCTGATGGACGCGCTCGGCTTCCTCGTCGTGACCGTGCCGATCTTCTTCCCGCTCGCGACCGCGCTCGGCTACGACCCCGCGTGGTTCACGATCCTGCTGACGATCGTCACGACGATGGGCGCCGTGACGCCACCGGTCGGCGTGAACGTCTTCATCGTCAACGGCCTGGCGCCCGACGTGCCGATCCCGACGATCTTCCTCGGCGTGATGTACTTCATGCTCGCCTACGTCGTGTGCATCGCGCTGATCTGGGCGTTGCCCGAAACGGTGCTGCTGCTGCCGGACCTGATGCTCGGCAAGGGATGACGGCAACAAGGCGGAAAGGCCCGAGTGCGTCCCGCCCGCCATGCGCACCCGCGCGCGGCGAGCGCTAACGCCGCAAGACACGGCGTTTCCGGCTGCGAGACGTGCCGCCCGAGAGAAAACGCCGCTTTCCGCGGCAAAACGCCGACGCCGAGGTGCAATGGAGCTGATCGTCGCGCGCGAGCAGGGGCTGTGGTGCGAGGCGGGCAGCTTCTTCGTCGACCCCAGGCGGCCCGTGGAGCGAGCGCTGATCACGCACGCGCACGGCGATCACGCGCGCGCCGGCAGCGACCGCTATCTCGCCGCACGCGAAGGCGAGCACGTGCTGCGCGCGAGGCTCGGCGACATTGCTCTCGAGACGCTCGACTGGGGCGAGCGCATCGACGTGAGCGGCGTGCGCGTCTCGTTCCACCCGGCGGGTCACATGCTCGGCGCTGCGCAGATCCGGCTCGAGTACGGCGGCGAAACGTGGGTCGTGTCGGGTGACTACCGGCTCGAAGCCGATCGAAGCTGCAGCGCCTTCGAGCCGGTACGCTGCGACGTCTTCGTGACGGAGTCGACCTTCGCGCTGCCGATCTATCGCTGGAAGCCGCAGCGCGAGGTGATCGACGAGATGCTGCGCTGGTGGTCGGAGAACGCCGCAGGCGGTCGCGCGAGCGTGCTCTTCTGCTACGCGCTCGGCAAGGCACAGCGCATCCTTGCGGGTATCGCCGACGCGGCGGGCGCTTCGTTGCCCGGCGTCGTCGTCTGCCACGGTGCGGTCGAGTCGATGAACCGCGCGTATCGGGCGGGCGGCGTCGCGCTGCCCGAAACCATTGCGGCCGGCGACGTCGACAATGCGTCGCTGCGGCGCGCACTCGTACTGGCGCCGCCCTCCGCGGCGCGCTCGCCGTGGTTGCGCCGCTTCGGCGCGGCGAGCGACGCCTTCGCGTCGGGCTGGATGCAGGTGCGCGGCGCGCGACGGCGCCGCGCGGTCGATCGCGGCTTCGTGCTGTCGGACCACGCCGACTGGCCGGGGCTGAACGGCGCGATCGAGGCGACCGGTGCTTCGCGGGTCATCTCAACGCACGGCTACGCAGACGTGCTCGTTCGCTGGCTGCGCGAGCGCGGACTCGACGCGACCCGCTTCGCGACCGAGTACGGCGACGAGGACGAAGGGGAAGCCTCGGCGCAGGCAGGGCGAGTCGCCGATCGGACGCCGAACGACGACGATTCACAGGGAAACGATCGCCTGCCAACCGGCGGCAACGCTCCGGGCGGCGTCGAATGAAGCGCTTCGCCGACCTCTACGCGC
This sequence comes from Zeimonas sp., assembly GCA_036406255.1. GTDB lineage: Bacteria > Pseudomonadota > Gammaproteobacteria > Burkholderiales > Burkholderiaceae_E > Zeimonas. The sequence goes on along the minus strand of DASWVL010000278.1, from coordinate 14,649 downwards.
AACTCGACGCGACGATGTCGACGACGCGCAAGGTCGACGCGATGGCGCACTACTTCACGGACGCGCCGGCCGAAGACGCAGCGTGGGCTGCCTACTTCCTCGCGGGCGGGCGGCCGCGCCGGCTCATCCCGGCGCGCGCGCTCGTCGACGCGGTGCTGCGTACGAGCGCGCTGCCCGAGTGGCTGTTCGCCGAGAGCTACGACGCGGTCGGCGATCTCGCGGAGACGGTCGCGCTGCTGCTGCCCGAGCCCGAGCACCGGGTCGAGCGCGGACTCGCCGAATGGATGACGAAGCACGTGCTGCCGCTGCGCGGCACGCCGCCCGCGGACACCGAGAGTGCGATCGTCGGGATGTGGCAGTCGCTCGATGCGCACGAGCGCTTCGTGTTGAACAAGCTGCTGACCGGCGAGTTCCGCGTCGGTGTCTCGCGCCAGCTCGTGCTGCGCGCGCTCGCGCGCGCCTTCGACGTCGACGAGAAGCGCCTCGCACACCGCTTCGTCGGCTACGCCGACGGCACGCACGAACCCGACGCCTCGGCGTTCCGCGCGCTCGTTTCGCCGGACGACGCGGACGGCGGCGCATCGCTCGGTCACCCGTATCCGTTCTTCCTGTCGCATCCGCTGCAACAGCCGCCCGAGGCGCTCGGCGACGTCGCCGACTGGATCGTCGAGTGGAAATGGGACGGCATTCGCGCGCAACTCGTTCGTCGCGGCGGACAGGCCTGGATGTGGTCGCGCGGCGAGGAGCTGGTCACCGAACGATTCCCCGAAGTGATCGACGCGGCGCACGCGTTACCCGACGGAACGGTGCTCGACGGCGAGTTGCTCGCGTGGGACGCGGACGCCGCGCGTCCGCTGCCCTTCGCGACCATGCAGCGGCGGATCGGACGACTGAAGCTCGGGCCGAAGCTGCTGCGCGAGGCGCCCGTCGCATTGCTTGCATTCGACCTGCTCGAGCACGAAGGCGAAGACATCCGCGAGACGCCGCTCGAGCAACGGCGCGCGCGGCTCGAGTCGATCGTCGCGCCGATTGCAGGCCCGACGCTGCTGCTGTCGCGACGCATCGATGCGCCGGACTGGGACACGCTCGCGCGGCTGCGCAAAGACTCGCGCAGCCGCAGCGTCGAAGGAATGATGCTCAAGCGCGCGCAGTCGGTGTACGGCGTCGGCCGGACGAAGTCCGTTGCCGTCGGCGACTGGTGGAAATGGAAGATCGATCCGCTGTCGGTCGACTGCGTGCTCGTCTACGCGCAGCCGGGGCACGGCCGGCGCGCGAGCCTGTACACCGACTACACCTTCGCGGTCTGGAGCGGCCCGTCGGGCGATCCGGCGCGCACGCTGGTTCCGTTCGCGAAGGCGTATTCGGGCCTCACCGACGAGGAGATCCGCGAGGTGGATGCGACGGTGCGGCGCACGACGATCGAGCGCTTCGGCCCGGTGCGCGTCGTCGCGCCGACGATGGTCTTCGAGCTCGGCTTCGAGGGCATCCAGCGATCGGCGCGCCACAGGTCGGGCATCGCAGTGCGCTTTCCGCGAATGTTGCGCCGGCGCCCGGACAAGCCGGTCGACGAAGCGGACACGTTGCAGGCACTGCGGGCGCTGCTCGACGCCGGGTCGCGCTGAGGACGGCGCGACCCCGAAAGCAACCGGAAGGGGCGTCGAGCTTCGATGCACGGACGTCGGCGATCGAAGCGGCGCTGCCGACGTTGCTGGCCGTGCACCCAGCCCGGCGGCAAGTCAACGACGCCGCTACTCGGCGATCGCGACGGCCCCGTCGCCCGGTGTCGTCTTCCGGGGCCGAAGGAGCACGATCAGCGGCATCGCCGCGAGCGTCACCCACATCATCAGCCGGAAATCCTGCAGGTACGCGAGCGTCGCGGCCTGCCGCGTGACCTCGGCCTCGATCAGCGCGAGTCCCTGCGCCGAACCGGGATCGAGCGCGCCGGCGTCGACGGCGGCGCGCAGCGGGACGCTGAACGGGTTGATGTACTGCACGAGCGCCGCGTGGCTCGACTGCGTCCAGCGCGCGAGCATCGTGATGACGACCGATACGCCGATGCTCATGCCGATGTTGCGGATCAGGCTGTACAGCGCCGTGCCTTCGTTGCGCAGCCGCGGTGCGAGCGTGGAGAACGTGACCGTCGACAGCGGGACGAACAGGAAGCCGAGGCCGAGTCCCTGGACGATGCCGGTGCGAACGATGTCCCAGCCGCCGATGTCGAGGTTGAAGAGCGTCATCTCCCACTGCGAGATCGCGGTGAGCGCAAGGCCGGCGAGCAGCTGCCAGCGCACGTCGACGCGTCCGGCGAGCCGCCCGACGACGAGCATCGCGACCATCGTTCCGACGCCACGCGGCGCGAGCAGAAGCCCGACGTCGACCACCGGGTAGCCCATCAGGTTCTGCAGGAACGGCGGCAGCAGCGTCATCGTCGTCAGCAGGATCATCCCGACGACGAAGATGAAGAGCAGTCCGACGACGAAGTTGCGGTCGCGGAACAGCTGTGGTTCGAGGAACGGATGCTCGTGCGTGAAGGTGTGGGCGACGAACAGGTACAGCGCCGAAGCGGCGAGGATCGCCTCGGCGACGATCTCGGTGCTCGCGAACCAGTCGAGCGTGCCGCCGCGGTCGAGCATCATCTGCAGGGCGCCGATCGCCAGGCCGAGCATCGCGAAGCCGAACCAGTCGAAGCGGCGCCCGCGCTGCAGCGACGTCTCGTGCACGTAGGCGGCGATGCCGAGCCACGCAAGGATGCCGAACGGCAGGTTGATGTAGAACACCCAGCGCCAGTCGTAGTACTCGGTCAGCCAGCCGCCGAGCGTGGGCCCCAGGATCGGTCCCACCATCACGCCCAGGCCCCACAGGGCCATCGCCGATCCGTGCTGCTCGCGCGGATAGCTGTCGAGCAGCACCGCCTGCGACAGCGGAACGAGGCTTGCGCCGAACACGCCCTGCATCAGCCGGAACAGCACGATCTGGTCGAGGTTCTGCGCGGCGCCGCACAGCATCGACGTGATCGTGAAGCCGACCACCGACCACAGGAACAGCCGCTTGCGGCCGAAGCGCGCGGCGAGGAAGCCGGTGAGCGGCATGCAGATCGCCGCGGCGACGATGTACGAGGTGAGCACCCACGAGATCTGCTCGTAGGTCGCACCCATCGTGCCCTGCATGTGCGGCAGCGCGACGTTGGCGATCGTCGTGTCGAGCGCCTGCATGATCGTCGCCAGCATCACCGACACGGTGACGAAGCCCCGGTGCGCGGCCGGCGGCGTCGGCGCGAGCGCGTTCGCCGCGACGCTCATTGCCAGGAGAACGAGAACCCGAGCAGCGAGCGTCTGTGCCCGGTGTCGACGCGAACCGTCGCGCTCAACCCCGCACGCAGGCGCGGTGCGTCGGATTGCGCGTCGATCCTCACGCGCAAAGGCACGCGTTGCGCGACCTTGACCCAGTTGCCGCTCGCGTTCTGCGGCGGAAGTATCGAGAACTCGGCGCCGGTGGCCGGGCTCAGGCTCTCGACCACGCCCGTCCAGACCCGGTCGGGCCAGGTGTCGATGCGGATCTCGACCGGCTGTCCCGCATGCACGTACGTGAGGTCCTTCTCCGGGAAGTTCGCCTCGATCCACGGACGCGCATCGGCGACGAGCGACGCGGCGGTGGCGCCGGCACCGACGAACTGCCCCGGCTTGGGCAGGTTGCTGACGGTGCCGTCGATGGACGCCCGCACCTCGGCGCGGGCGAGATCGAGCTTCGCCTGCTCGAGTTCGGCGAGCGCCGCGCGATAGCTCGGGTGCGACTCGATCGGCGCATCGATGCCGCCGCCCAGCGCGGCCGCGATACGCTGCAGGTCCTGCTGCTGGGCGCGCATCTCCTGGTCGGCGATCTCCGTTGCGCGCCGTGCGTCGTCGAGTTTCGACGCCGAGATGAAATGGCGCGCGGCGAGGTCCGCCTCCCGCTGCTGTTCCTTGCGCGCGAACTCGAAACGCGTGCGCGCGAGTGAAATCTGCGCCTGCTTCTCGCGGTAGCTCGCCTTCATCGCCGCGAGGTCGGTGCGCGCCTGCCCGAGTTTCGCCTCGGCCTTCGCGACCGCGACGCGAAACGGCACCGGATCGAGCCGGAACAGCGGCTGGCCTTTCCCGACGCTCTGGTTCTCCCGAACCAGCACCTCGACGACGGCGCCCGGCACCTCGGCGCTCACCGGCACCTTGTCGGCCTTGACGAACGCGTTGTCGGTCTCGACGAAGCGGCCGCCGAGCAGCCAGAACAGGGTGCCGGCCAGCACGGCGACGAGCGGAACGAAGACGAGCAGCATCCAGCGAAGCGTGCGGCGCCGGTGTTCCGGCACGGCCGGCACGCGCTGCGCTTCGCCCGCGCCGGTCGAGGCGCGCGCCGGCACTTCGCGCGATGCCGGCGGCACTGCGTCACGGCCGCGGCGGCCGTCCCGCGGCGCCGCTTCGCGCGATTCGTGCCCGATGCGCGCCTGCACGCCTGCGGAAATCTCGTCGTTCATGGGGCGTTCTTCGTGCCCGCCGTGCGGCCGGCACCGTCGGCCAGGTTCTGCCGCATCTGCACGAGCGCGTGCAGCAGTGCCTCGACGCGTGCCGGCGCGATCCCGGCGAGCGCTTCGTCCCGTGCCGTCGCACCGATGCGGCGGATCGACGCGAGCGCATCGCGTGCGCGCGAAGTGACGAAGACGCGCCAGGCGCGCCGGTCGTCGGGGTCGACTCGACGCTCGACGAAGCCGCGCTGCTCGAGCTGGTCGATGACGCGCGCCAGCGTGATCGGCTGCACCTCGAGCCGCGAGGCAAGCTCGACCTGCCGCAACCCGGGAGCTCGCGCCAGGTGCACGAGCACGCGCGCCTGCACGAAGGTCAGCTCGCTGCCTTCGAGACGCTGCGCGATCGCGCGGCGCAACAGCCGCGAGACATCGGCGAGCAGGAAGCTGAGGTTGTCGTGCGAAGGGCGCACTGGAGGACGCGAGATAGTAAGCAACGCTTATTGTAAGCGCGCCCTGCCGCGCGCCTCGTACCCGGCGCCCCTGTCGCGGCGGCGGCGCGCCCTGTCCTGCAGCCGCGCCGCCGGCGTTCGCCGCTCAGCGCCGTCCGCGGCCCGGTCCCCCGTTCCATCGCGAGCGCAGCTGCTCGTGCTGCTCGGGCGTGAGGATCCGGTCGAGCTGATCGGCCGTATCGAGTTGCGACTCGAGCATCTGCTGACGCAGCTCGCCGAGGCGCTTGCTCGCCGCGAGGATCGCCGCACGATCCCGCGTGCCCGACTCGGCCCCCCAGGCGTCCTGCAGCTTCTCCATTTCCTCATGCATCTGGCCCATCAGCTCCCAGTGCTTGCGCCGCTGCTGCTGCTGCAGCTCGCGCAGCTGCTTGCGCTGCGAGTCGTCGAGATCGAGCGAAGCCAGCGCGGGTCCAGGGCCCATGATCCCCATGCCCCAGCCGTGCCGGCCGCCCATCATGCCGGGTGCCATTCCCCAGCCAGGCCCGTAGCCGCCCATCATCCCCGGCCCCATGCCCCAGCCAGGCCCGTAGCCGCCCATCATCCCCGGCCCCATGCCCCCGCCGGGACCGCGACCGCCCATCATTCCGGGACCCATGCCCCAGCCGGGCGCCATCCCCCAGCCGGGGCCGTCACCGCCCATCATCGGCGGCCCCATGCCCCAGCCGGGACCGTATCCGGCGCCCGGCCCGCCCCCCGGCCCGTAGCCCGGCCCTCCGCGCCCGCCACCGTACCCCCCCATCATCCCCGGGCCGTAACCGCGCATCCTGCCCGGCCCCCAGGCGTACCCGCCGCCGTAGCGCGCGCCCGACTCGTCGGCCTCCGACGCGTCGGCGCTCGACGGCCCGGACCCGCCCGAAGGCGTGGCGGCGGCTGCCGGATCCGAAGGGGTCACGGCCGGCGGCGGGGACGACGGGGATGCGGCGGACGAAGGCGGGCTCGCCGGCGCCATCGGCGTGGACGAAGCGGCCGGCGGCGACACCGGCGACGTCTGCGCGCGCGACGCCTGCGCGTGGGCTCCGGAGACGCCGAGCGCCAGCGCGAGTGCCGACAGGACCGGGAACGACGGGAACGCTTTCACGGAAACCTCCTCGGCCGGCCGTGACAGGTGGGGAATCCGCACAGCGCAGCCGGCGTTGCGCGCGCGCGAACCCTGGCGGCCCGATCGGGCGCGCCGAGCTATCCTCGCAGTCTGCACCGCATTCCACGGGCTCCCCTTGATCTCATACGTCCTGCGGCTATTCGCGCGCAGCCGCCGCCTCTTCGTTTCGCTGATGAAGGTGATGCTGCCCGTCATGATCGCCGTGCAGATCGCACAGCACTGGGGCTGGGTCGACGCGATCGGCCGCGCGATCGCACCCGCAATGGCGTGGCTCGCACTGCCGCCCGAAGCCGGGCTCGTCTGGATCACGGGCGCCTTCGTCGGCATCTATGGAGCGATCGCCGCGATGATCGGGCTCGCGTCACAGCTCGACCTCACCTCCGGACAGTTGAGCGCGCTGTGCGCGATGCTGCTGTTCGCACACGCACTGCCCGTGGAGCAGTCGATCGTGCGCCGTGCGGGCGCGAGCTTCTGGGCCACCGGCGCGCTGCGCGTCTCGGTGGCGCTCGTATACGGAGGCGCGGTGGCCTGGCTCAGTCGGCTCACCGGCGTGATGAGCGAGCCGGTGTCCCTCGCGTGGCTGCAGGCTTCGTCGTCGGGCGCAGCGGGCGAAGGTCTCGCCGGTTGGGCGCAGTCCACTGCGCTGTCGCTGGCGATGACCTTCACGATCCTCGTCGCGCTGCTCGTGCTGCTCGACGTGCTCGAGCGCGCCGGCGTCACGCAGCGCATCACGGCGGCGCTCACGCCGCTGCTGCGATTCTCCGGACTCGACGCGCGCGCCGCGCCGGTGACGACGGTCGGCGTGCTGCTCGGCCTCACCTACGGCGGTGCGCTGATCATCGAGGAATCGGAAAAGCAGCGCTTCGAAGCGCGCACCTGTTTCCTGGCGCTCGCCTGGCTGTCGCTGTCGCACGCGCTGATCGAGGACACCGTGCTGCTGATCGCGCTCGGCGCGAACCTGTGGGTCGTGCTGGTCGGCCGCGTGGCGGTCACCCTGCTGCTGATCGCCGCGCTCGCGCGTCTTCTCGGCGAGCCGGGGCCGAAGGCGCCGGTCGCCGGCATGCCGGCGCCGGGCTGAGCACCTTCGGCGTCGGGTCGCGATGGATGCGGTCGACTTCCTCGTCGTCGGCGGCGGAATTGCCGGCGCCGGCGCGGCATATGCGCTCGCCACGGCGCCGGGCACGACGGCGAGCGTACTCGTGCTCGAGCGCGAGCCGCAGCCCGGATACCACTCCACCGGCCGCTCTGCGGCGGTGTTCTCCGAAACCTACGGCAACGACACGATCCGTGCGCTCACGCGCGCCAGCCGCGCGTTCTTCACGCAACCGCCCGAGGGTTTCGCGCGTGCTGCGCTGTGGTCGCCCCGCAAGTGGCTGTACGTCGCGCGCGCCGAGCAGCTGGAGCGACTCGACGCCTGGTACGAGCACGCGCGCACGCTGGTGCCGGAGATCGAGCGGCTCGATGCCGCCGGCACGCTGCGCCGCGCACCGATGCTGCGCGACGGCTATGCGGCAGGCTCGGCATGCGAACCGGGAGGGGCCGATCTAGACGTCGACCTGCTGCATCGCGGTTTCCTGCGCGCAGCGCAGCACGGTGGAGCACGGCTCGCCTGCGACGCCGAGGTCGAGCGCATCGAACGCGCGAACGGACGATGGCGCGTGCACACGCGGCGCGGCGCGAGCTTCGAAGCCCGCGTGCTGGTGAACGCGTCGGGCGCCTGGGGCGACGAGATCGCCTCGCTCGCCGGCGTTCTCCCGGCTGGTCTCGAGGCGAAACGGCGCACGGCGATCCTCTTCCCGGCGCCGCCGGAATTCGACCTGCGCGACGCACCGGTCGTCGTCGACATCGACGAGACCTTCTATTTCAAGCCCGACGCCGGAAAGCTGCTCGGCTCGCCGGCCGACGAGACCGCGTGCGCTCCCTGCGATGCGCAACCCGAGGAACTCGACGTCGCGATCGCCGCGGCGCGGATCGAGGAGGCCGTGCGCTTTCCGGTCACGCGCGTCGAGCGCAAGTGGGCAGGCCTGCGCACCTTCGCTCCCGATCGCACGCCGGTCGTCGGCTTCGACGACGCGGTCGACGGTTTCTTCTGGCTCGTCGGACAGGGCGGCTACGGCATCCAGACTGCGCCTGCGCTCGCACGCGTGGCCGGTGCGCTGGCTCGTGGCGAGCCGATGCCCGACGACCTGGTCGCCGCCGGCGTGAGCGAAGCGACGCTCTCGCCCCGGCGGCTGCGTCGTCGCGCGGCGAACGGGTAACGTGGCGCGGGCGCAGTGCATGCGCCCGCGCCACGCGCGATGCTCACGCAGCGGCCGGCCGCGCGGCACGCAGTCCGAACACCTGCAGTTCGGCGAACGCGGCGACGGCGAGCGCCTGTGCGACGACGAAAGCGATACCGAGTGCGGACGGTGCGTACCAGCCGAGCACGAGCAGCGCGAAGCTCTCGAGAACCCACATCGCGTTGTAGGCGACGATCGCCCAGACGGCCGCGCGCGAAGGGGCCGCACGCGTGCCGACCCACGAGACGATCGCGGCGAACGGCAACAAACTCGCGCCGGCGATGCGCAGCAGCGACTCGGGCAGGCCGAGCGGGCCGGCGAGCGCCGCGGCGGCGCCGACGAGCAGCAGGCCGGTCGCACCGCTGACCAGCGCGTCCCCGAGCAGCGCATGGCGCAGCAGCGACGGGGAACGGAGAAGCGAGCGAAGCATGGACATGAGGAACCTCCTTCGAGCGTTCGGGTTTCATCGGATCGAAGCGTCGTTGCGCTCCGTGCGACGCAATGTCCCGCGATGCGTGCACGGAGTCGATTACCTCGCGGGTAATGGGACCGTCGCGCACTTCGCGGTATCGTCGCTTCCATGAACCTCGCCGTTCCTTCCGCGCCCACGTCAACATCAACGTCAGCATTAGCGCCGGCGTCGGCGCCGGCGTCGGCGTCGGCAGAAGCGATCTCGCCGGTCGGCGCGCTGCTGCGCGAGTGGCGGCAGCGTCGCCGCCTGAGCCAGCTCGAACTGGCCTGCGATGCCGAGATCTCGACGAAGCACCTGAGCTTCGTCGAGACCGGCCGCGCCAGGCCGAGCCGCGAGATGCTGCTGCAGCTCGCCGAGCGGCTGCAGGTGCCGCTGCGCGAGCGCAATCGGCTGTTCGCCGCCGCCGGCTACGCGCCCCTCTATGCCGAGCGCGCGCTCGACGATCCGGTGCTGAAAGCCGCGCGGGAGGCGATTCACCTCGTACTTGCCGGCCACGAGCCGTATCCGGCACTCGCCGTCGACCGGCGCTGGTCGATGGTTCATGCGAACGCGGCCGTCGCGCCGCTGCTCGACGGCGTCGATGCCGCTCTGCTCGCGCCGCCGGCGAACGTGCTGCGCCTGAGTCTGCACCCGCGCGGACTGGCGCCGCGCATCGTCAATCTCCGCGAGTGGCGCGCGCACCTGCTCTCGCGGCTGCAGAACGACATCAATGCGAGCGGCGACCCCGGGCTGATGCAGTTGCTCGACGAATTGCGGGGCTATCCCGGGGAAAGCGGCAGCGCAGCGCCGGCCGCGGCGCATGCACGCGACCTCCGCGCGTCGCCATTGCCGCCGGGCGGCGCGGTCGTTCCGCTGCGGCTGTGCGTCGCCGACAGCGTGCTCGACTTCTTCAGCACGACCACGGTCTTCGGCACGCCGCTCGACGTGACGCTGTCGGAGCTCGCGATCGAATCGTTCTTCCCGGCAAACGCGCACACGGCCGAGCGCCTGCGTGCACGCCGCTGACCGCCGCCTTCCCCCTTCGCTTCCCCCGACGAGGTCCTTCGTGTTCCATCCCGCGTCTGCAACGAACCGTGCCGCCGCCCTTCTCGGCGCGCTCGCCGCGCTGTCGTGCGCGACCGCCGATGCCGCGCCCGTGCGCCACGTGGTCGAGCCGAACCACACCTTCGTGAACTTCGAGGTGCGTCACTTCGGCACGTCGACCGTGCGCGCGCGCTTCGACCGCGTCGACGGCTTCGTCGTCGTCGATCTCGACGCGAAGCGCGGAGAAGCCGACATCATGATCGACACGGCTTCGGTCAGCTCGGGGATCGACGCATTCGACGCGCACCTGCGCAACGCCGACTTCTTCCACGTCGAGCGTCACCCGAACGCGCGCTTCCACGGCAGCGACTTCCGCTTCGACGCAGATCGCGTCGTTTCGGTGGGCGGCGAGCTGACGCTGCTCGGCAGGACGTTGCCGGTAACCCTGAACGCCACCCACTTCAACTGCTACGACTCCCCGATCGTGAAGGGGCGCGTCTGCGGCGGCGACTTCGAGGCGACGATCGAACGCAGCCGCTGGGGGATGAACTGGGGCATCGACCGCGGGGTGCCCGATCGCGTGCACCTGGTGATCCAGATCGAGGCGGTCGCGCAGCCGTAGGCTTGCCCCGCCGCGGCCGCGCGCAACAGTCGCCGCGCGACCGGCCGCGCCGCTCAGGTTCAACCAGGAGGCAGCGGCGGACGCAGCGAGCCGAGGCGCTGCGTCAGCGTCCGGCGATCGAGCTTGATCAAATCCTTGTCCTGTTCCTCGATCACCAGCTCGGCAACCTGCGGATCCAGGGCCTTACGCAGCAGGCCGAGGAAGCGCGGTGCCGCGGCGATCTTCAGCGCCTCGAAGCGGTTCGCACGCCGCGCGTCGGCCAGCCACTGCGACAGCCGGCGCGCGAAGAGCTCCGCCTCGCGGTGCAGTTCGTCCTCGCCGGCCGACGTCGTCGGGTACGAGCCGGACAGCGTCCCCCCTCCCGCGCGGCGCCCGTAGGCGTCGCGACGCAGGTCGGCCGCATCGGCGCGAGCCGAAGCGAAGGTGAGCGTCTCGACCTCGACCAGATCCTCGTCGCGGCCGGGAATTTCGAAGACGCGCGCCATGCCCTCGTCGGCAACGACGACCCAGGTTGTTCGCATCGTGCAGTCTCCTTGTTGCGCAGCGGCGGTGCCGTCCTGTAGGTGGCGGCGCCCGCCCGGCCTCATCAGTGCTTCTTGTTCTCGCGGTTGAAGCCCGGCGTGGGTGCGATCGTGCTCGGCGCATCGGGGTTGCACGGCGACTGCCACTCGCGCAACTCCTGCGCGAGCACCTTGCGTCCGTCTTCCTCGGCGCGGCGGATCAGTTCGAACACATTGTCGTCGTTGACGCGCTCGTGTCCGAGGCCGCGGGTCAGGTCTCGGTAGATGTCCTCGATTTCCTGCGCCCGCGGCGCGGCGTTCGGGTCGGGCATGAGCTTCCTCCCTGCGATGCGGTCGACCGCGGCGCGACGCGCCGCTCACCGGGCGCGCCGCATTCCGCGTACCCGGCTCCATCGCACGACCAGCCCACCGGGCGGCGCGCGCGAACGCGACCCGCAGGACGCTGCGATCGTTCATGCGTCTGCTCCACCCGAAGAACGAAAGCGGGCACTCACCAGCAGTGCGGTCAGCTGGCGCACGTCGGGGTCCGTACGAACAGCCCCAGGAAGCCGATTCCCTCTCTATTGCGTCGTCTCGTACCAGCCGCCCCCGAGCACCCGATACAGCGTCACCCGGTTCGCCTGCTCGGCGAGCTGCGTGGCGATCAGCGACTGCTGCGCCGTGTACAGCGTGCGCTGTGCGTCGAGCAGCACCAGGTAGCTGTCGCGCCCGGCCTCGTAGCGCGAACGCGAGAGTTGCTCGGCGCGCCGGGCCGCGGCGACGAGCGCGCGCTGCGCGGACTTCTGTTCGGCGAGCGTGCGCGTGAGCGCGAGCGCGTCGGCCACCTCGCGGAAGCCCGCCTGGATCGCGCGCTCGTACTGCGCGAGCGCAATCTCGCGCTCGGCCTGCGTCGCGCGCAGGTTCGCACGCAGTGCGCCGCCCTGGAAGATCGGCAATGCGAGCTGCGGGCCGAAGGTCCAGAAACGCGAACCCGAGCCGAACAGGCCCGACAGCTCGGTGCTCGCGGTGCCGATGGCGCCGGTGAGGCGGATCGACGGGAAGAACGCGGCGCGCGCCGCGCCGATGTTCGCGTTCGCCGCGCGCAACTGGTACTCGGCCTGCAGCACGTCGGGCCGGCGCAGCAGCACCTCCGACGGAACGCCGGCGGGCAACGCGCGCAGGCCGCTGGCGTCGATCTGGAAGCGATCGGGCATCGACGCAACGTCGATCGGGCCACCGACCAGCAGCCGCAACGCGTTCAGGTCCTGCGCGGCCAGCCCCGCGAAGCGCGATGCGTCGGTACGCGCCTGCTCGACCGAGGTCTCGGCCTGGCTGACGTCGAGCGCGGAGACCGCGCCGTACTCGTAGCGCTTGCGCGTGAGATCGAGCGCCTGCTCGCGATTCTCGAGCGCTGCCTGCGCGACACGCGTCGACTCGCGGTCTGCGATCCACGTGAGGTATGCATTCGCCACTTCGGCGATCAGGCTCAGCTGCACGCTGCGCTGCGCGCTCTCGGTGGCGAAGTACTGCTGCAGCGCCGAGCGCGCGAGACTGCGCACGCGGCCGAAAAGGTCGATCTCGAAGGCCGCCAGTCCCAGGCTCACCGAATACTGGTCGCGGAACTGCGGACCGCTGCCGCTCGCGCGCGTCGCCGTCGCGTCGACACCGACCGCCGGCAGCTGTTCGGCGCGCTGCACACGGTACAGCGCGCGGGCCCGCTCGACGTTCGATGTGGCCACCCGCAGGTCGCGGTTGTTCGCGAGCGCCTGCGCGATCAGCCGCTCGATCGTCTCGTCGATGAAGAAGTCCCGCCAACCGACGTCGATCGCGCCCCGTGCGCCGGTCGCCACGCCCTGCGGAAGATCGCCCGGCGCGGCACCTGCCGTCGTCGGCGGCAGCGGCCACTCGGCCGGGATCGATGCATCGGCGACCGGCAGTTCGGGATCGAGCGTCATGCAACCGGCCAGTACAAAGCCAGTCAAGGCGGACGCGGTCCATGCGCGCAGTGAGCGCCCCCTCATTGTCACCTCGTATCGGGCGGCCCGGCCGTTGGCGGCAGGCGCGGCGCCTTTTCCTCGTACCGCAGCTCTTCGTCGTACCGTAGGTCGACGCCGCCCGGCGGATCGGCGCCGCCCGGTGCTTGCGCCGACGGCGCGCCCGCCTCGCCCGGCGCTGCGCGTCGTCGGAACAGCGTGCGCACGACGACGAAGAACAGCGGCACGAAGAAGATCCCGAGGAAGGTTCCGAAGAGCATGCCGCCGAGCACGCCGGTGCCGATCGCATTCTGTGCGCCCGAGCCCGCGCCGCCGGCGAGCGCGAGCGGAAGCACGCCGAGGCCGAAGGCGAGCGAGGTCATCACGATCGGCCGAAGCCGGTCGCGCACCGCCTGCATCGTCGCGTCGATCAGCGCCATGCCGCGGTCGAGGTTCTCCTGCGCGAAGGCGACGATCAGGATCGCGTTCTTGCTCGTCAGGCCGACCGTGGTGAGCATCGCCACCTGGAAGTAGACATCGCGCTCGAGCCCGCGCAGCGACGCGAACGCCGTCGTACCCAGCACGCCGAGCGGCGCGACGAGCAGCACCGCGGTGGGAATCGTCCAGCTCTCGTACATCGCGGCCAGGCACAGGAACACGATCAGCAGCGACAGCGTATACAGCAGCGGTGTCTGCGCACCGGCCTGCCGTTCCTGATAGGACAACCCGCTCCACTCGATGCCGAAGCCCTGCGGCAACTGCTCGACGATCGCCTCGATCTCCTGCATCGCCTCGCCCGAACTCACTCCCGGCGCGGCCTCGCCGTTGATCTCCACCGCCGACACGCCGTTGTAGCGCTCGAGCCGCGGCGAGCCGTATTCCCAGCGCCAGCTGGCGAATGCCGAGAACGGCACCATCTCGCCGTCGGCGTTGCGAACGCTCCACAGCCGGAAGTCCTCGGGCACCATGCGGAACGGCGCGTCGGCCTGCAGGTAGACGCGCTTGACGCGACCCCGATCGAGGAAATCGTCGATGTAGCGCCCGCCCCAGGCGATCGACAGCGTCGTGTTGATGTCGCTCGTCGCCAACCCCAGCGCACCGGCCTTGCGCGTGTCGATGTCGAGCTGCAGCTGCGGCGTGTCTTCCTGCCCGTTCGGGCGCACGTTGGCGAGCTGCGGGTTCTGCGCAGCGGCGCCGAGCAGCTGGTTGCGCGCATCGATCAGCGCCGCGTGGCCTCGTCCCGCGTTGTCCTTCAGGTAGAAGACGAAGCCACCCGATCGGCCCAGCTCGGGCACGGCGGGAGGCGTGAACGCGAACACGAGCGCGTCGCGCAGCTGCGAGAACACGCCCATCGCGCGCTGCGCGACGGCCCCGGCGCCGAGCGACTCGGCAGTGCGCTCGCCCCAGTCCTTCAGCTTGACGAAGGCGATCCCGGTGTTCTGGCCGGTGCCGCCGAAGCTGAATCCGAGCACGCTGAACACCGACGAGACGGCTTCCTTCTCCTGGTCGAGGAAGTAATTCTCGACGTGCTGCATCGACTCGAGCGTGCGCTGCTGCGTCGCGCCGACCGGCGCCTGCAGCTGCGTGAACAGCACGCCCTGGTCCTCCTGCGGCAGGAACGCGGTGGGCAGGCGGAAGAACAGGAACACGGCGAGCGCGACGAGCAGCGCGAAGACGAGC
>DASWVL010000277.1:0-2510 GCA_036406255.1 Zeimonas sp. | reverse complement strand
GAGATCTACCAGGCGCTCGAGAAAGGCACGCTCGACGCGGTCGAGTTCGTCAACCCCTACGACGACCTCAAGCTCGGCTTCTTCAAGGTCGCGAAGAACTACTACTACCCCGGCTTCTGGGAAGGCGGCCCGCAGATCACGCTGTACGTCAACGTAAAGGCCTGGGAGGCGCTGTCGCCCGACCTGCAGGCGATCGTCGAGTCGGCCGCGTTCGCGTCGCACGTCAGCGTGCAGGCGCACTATGACGCGGTCAACCCGGTCGCGCTGAAGGAACTGGTCGCCAACGGCGTGAAGCTGCACCGCTTCGACAAGTCGATCCTCGATGCAGCGTACAAGTCGTCGCTGCAGCTGTATTCCGACCTTTCGGCGAAGAACCCGAACTGGAAGAAGGTCTGGACCGACTACGAGCAGTTCCGCAACCAGAGCGTCGCGTGGTTCAGGTTCAACGAGGCGGGCTTCAACAGCTACATGGAGTCGCTGAAGCTGTAGGGGCACGAGCGCCGGCGCGTTCGCGGCAGGCGATCGCGGGCCGGTTGGGCTGCGCGCGCCCGGTGCCGGGCGCGCGCAGTGAGTTACGCGGCGCCAGCCGGCGCTGCGAGCATCGCAGCGACCGCCGCGAAGCGGGGGCTGCGCATCGGTGCGCCCGCGGCCGACGGCGTGCGCCTTTGCACGCGCCTGCGTTGCGTACGCCGTGGCGAAACGCGCTTCAGTACCGCCCGCCGCCCGGCTGCTCGGCCGGCGACGGCGTCGGCACCGGCGTCGATTCCGACTCCGGCGCGGGCTCGGTGCCCGGTGCGGCCGGCGGCTCGCTCGAGTACCCGCCGTAGCCGCGATCCGAGCCGTATCCGCCGTAGCCGCCACCCGGTGCCTCGATGCGGATCGAGTCGAGGTCGATCTTCTTCGCGCGGTCGAGACCCCCGGTGACGAGCTGCGGGAAGGTGATGACGAGCGCGACCATGATCAGCTGGATCACGACGAACGGGATCGCGCCGCGATAGATGTCGCCGATCGTCACCGGTGCGATTCGTCGCCCGGTAAGGCGATCCACGTACTCGGTAGCCGGCGCGACACTGCGCAGGTAGAACAGCGCGAAGCCGAACGGCGGGTGCATGAACGACGTCTGCATGTTCACCGCCAGCAGCACGCCGAACCAGATCAGGTCGATGCCCAGCTTGTCCGCGACCGGTCCGAGCAGCGGAATCATGATGAACGCCAGCTCGAAGAAGTCGAGGAAGAAGGCGAGGACGAAGATCAGCAGGTTGACGACGATCAGGAAGCCGACCTCGCCGCCGGGCAGGCTCGTGAGCAGGTGCTCGATCCAGCGACCGCCGTCCAGGCCCTGGAACACGAGGTTGAAGGTCGTCGATCCGATCAGGATGAACATCACGAAGCTGGAGAGCTTGGTCGTCGTGTTCAGCGCCTGGCGCGTGAGCGACCACGTGAGCCGACGGCGCGCGATCGCCATCACCAGCGCACCCACCGCGCCCATTGCGCCGCCTTCGGTGGGCGTGGCCACGCCGAGGAAGATCGTCCCGAGCACGAGGAAGATCAGCGCGAGCGGCGGGATCAGCACGAAGGTGACGCGCTCGGCCATGCGCGAGAGCAGCCTCAGCCCGAGCAGCCGGTTGATCACCGAGACGACGAACGCGAAGAGCACGCCGACGCACAGCGAGACGACGATCGTCTCGTCGGTGGGCGCCGCTCGCGACGCGTCGCCGCCGAAGAAACCGCGGATCGGGTCGAACCAGTGTGCGAAGGCGATCCCCAGCGCCAGCGAAAGGACGAACAGCACGGCGAGCGAGCGCATGCCGCTGCTGCCGTCGTCCTCGCGGATCGTGCGCGCGCTCGCGGGAAGCGCCGGCGCGGCCGAGGGCTTGAGCGTGGCGACGAGCGCGACGTAGCCGATGTACAGGCCGGTGAGCACGAAGCCGGGGATGAACGCGCCCTTGTACATGTCGCCGACGCTGCGACCGAGCTGGTCGGCCATGACGATCAGCACCAGCGACGGCGGGATGATCTGCGCAAGCGTGCCCGAGGCGGCGATCGCGCCGGTGGCGAGCCGCCGGTCGTAGCCGTAGCGCAGCATGATCGGCAGCGAGATCAGTCCCATCGAGATCACCGAGGCGGCAACCACGCCGGTGGTCGCGGCGAGCATCGCGCCGACGAGGATGACCGCATAGGCGAGGCCGCCGCGGATCGGGCCGAAGAGCTGTCCGATCGTGTCGAGCAGATCCTCGGCCATTCCGCTGCGCTCCAGGATCAGCCCCATGAACGTGAAGAACGGGACGGCGAGCAGCGTCTCGTTCGACATGATTCCGAAGATTCGCAGCGGCAGCGCCTGGAACAGCAGCGGCGGCAGCAGCCCCAGTTCGATGCCGACCAGGCCGAACGCCAGGCCGCAGGCGGCGAGCGCGAAGGCGACCGGGTAGCCGAACAGCAGGAAGACGACGAGTGCGCCGAACATGGCCGGCGCGATGTTCGCGGAGAGGAATTCGGTCACGACGCGATCA
>DASWVL010000276.1:0-3477 GCA_036406255.1 Zeimonas sp. | reverse complement strand
GGCACATCGCTCGAGGAGGAACCCGATGGACAGCATCGATCGTGAAGTGCTCGAACACGCACGCGACTGGTTTGCCGAAGGCCGGGAGGTCTGGCTGATCACCGTCGTCGAGACCTGGGGCTCGGCGCCCCGTCCGGTGGGAGCGCTGCTCGCGCTGCGCGACGACGGGCTGGTCGTCGGATCGGTGTCGGGCGGTTGTGTCGAGGATGACCTGATCGAGCGCGTGCGCACCGGCGAGCGAGTCGGCAAGCCGTCGATGATCATCTACGGCGTGAGCAAGGACGAGGCCGCGCGCTTCGGCCTGCCCTGCGGCGGCACGCTGCGCCTGCTGCAGGAACCGCTCGCCGACGCCGGCTGGATCGACGAGGTGCTCGAACGCACTGCGCGTCACGAGTTGATCGCCCGCACGCTCGATCTCGAGACCGGCAACGCCAGGCTCGAGGACGCCGAACTCGGCGATTCGTTCGCCTTCGACGGCGCCACGGCCCGCGCCGTGTTCGGTCCGCGCTACCGCATGCTGATCATCGGCGCGGGCCAGCTCTCGCGCGTGCTCGCGGAGATGGCGAAGGCGCTCGACTTCCAGGTCTTCATCTGCGACCCGCGCGAGGAGTACTACAGCACGCTCGAGATGCCGCAGGTCGCGTGGCTTCCCGGCATGCCGGACGACGTCGTCGTCTCGTTCAAGCCCGACGCGAACACCGCGATCGTTGCGCTCACGCACGATCCGAAGCTCGACGACCTGGCGCTGCTCGAGGCGTTGAAGACCCCGGCGTTCTACATCGGCGCGCTCGGCTCGCGCAGCAACACGGCACGGCGTCGCGAGCGGCTCGCGATGTTCGACCTCTCGCCCGAGGAGATCGGACGCTTGCACGGGCCGATCGGCCTGCACATCGGCAGTCGCACGCCCCCCGAGATCGCCGTCGCGATCCTCGCCGAGATCGTCTCGGTGAAGAACGGCGTCACGCCGACGCAGAAGAAGAAGCCGCAGGAGGAGGCCGCATGCGCGGCCGGGTTCTGACGGTCCGAGCCATCGCGCCTTTTGCCGCAGAACACGGCGTTTTCACCCCCGCGGCAGGTAGCGCAGCCGGAAATGCCGTGTTTCGCAGTTTTTTGGCTGGCCGGGCCGGCGGCTCGGGCCGGGCCGGCGACGCAGGCGGACTTCAACGGCTCGAAACAGGGATCGTGCTGCGCGAGGCAGCGGCGATCGACAGTACCAGGCGGCCGTCGGCGGTGCGCGCGCCCTCGACCGGTACGCCGTAGACGCGGGACAGCGTGCCCGGCTCGACGAGTGCATCGACCGGGCCGAACAGCATCCGCCCCCCCGGCAGATAGACGAGCGCGCGGGTTCCCGCGCGGCGCGCGTGGTTCGGGTCGTGCGTCGAGTAGACGATGCCGAGCCCGTCTTCCGCGAGAGATTGCAGCACGTCGAGCACTCGCCCCTGGTTGCCGAAGTCGAGGCTCGTCGTCGGCTCGTCGAGCACCAGTGTCGACGCCTCCTGCGCGAGCGCGCGTGCGACGGCGGCCAGTTGCCGCTCCCCGCCCGACATTCGCGACAGCGGCCGCGAACGGAACGACTCCAGGCCGAGCCGCTCGATCGCGCGCGCGACCGCCGCACGATCGACCCGGCCGGGCGCCGCGGCCGCGGCGAGGCGACCGAGCCGGCCCAGCATCACGTACTGTTCGACCGTGAACTCGAAGGCGGCGCCGGGATGCTGCGGCACCCAGGCGACGCATTCGGCGAGCTCGCGCGGCGAGTGCTGCGCGAGCGGACGGCCGACCCAGTGCACAGTGCCGCAAACGGGCGGCACGACGCCGAGCAGGGTGCGGAACAGCGTGCTCTTGCCCGAACCGTTCGGCCCGAGCACGACAACGATCTCGCCGCGCCCGAGCACGAGATCGATCCGCTCGGTGAGCGCGCGCCCGCCGTAGCCGAAGCCGAGCGACGCGGTACGCAGCAGCTCAGGCATCGCGCGATCGCGCGAGCATCAGCGCGAACAGCACCGGCGCGCCGATCAGTGCGGTGAGCACGCCGGGCGGTACCTCGGAGGCCGCCATGCTGCGCCCTACCGTGTCGATCGCGAGCATCAGCAACCCGCCGAGCAGCATCGACACCGGCATCACGCGCGCGAACGACGCACCGACGAGCAGGCGCGCGGCGTGGGGAACGACGAGGCCGATCCAGCCGATGACGCCGGCCGCGGCCACCGTCGCGCTCGTCGCCAGCGTCGCGCCGGTGACCAGCGCGAGGCGAAGCAGCGGAACGCGAACGCCCAGCGCGTGGATCTCGTCGTCGGACAACGCGAGCGCGTCGGCGCGCCAGCGCATCACGACGAGCGGTGCGAGCCCCACGGCGCCGAACGACGCGAGCAGCGCGAGATCACCGGGGGTGATCGAAGCGAAGCTGCCGAGCAGCCAGAAGGTGATCGCCGGCAGCTGCGTATACGGATCGGCGAGTGTCTTCACGAGCGCGATCAGTGCGCCGAGCACACTGCCGATCGCGATGCCGGCGAGCACGAGGCTCAACGTGCGATCGTGCAGCGGCAGAAGCGTGCCGACCGAATACACGATCGCGACCGCGACGAGCCCACCGACGAAGGCAGCGCCCTGGATCGCGAACACCGTCCAGCCGAGGAAGATGCCGGCGACGGCGCCGAGTGCAGCGCCCGCCGAGACGCCGAGCAGGTCGGGCGCGGCCAGCGGATTGCGGAACACGGACTGCAGCGCGACACCGGAGGCCGCGAGCGCGGCGCCCACCGTGATCGACGCGAGGATTCGCGGGCCGCGGATCTGCCAGAGGACCGTCTCGGCCATCGCAGCGCCCGCATCGTCGCCGCGTGCGCCGCTGCCGACGAGCAGGCGCATCACCTCGGCGAGCGGCAACTCGAAGCGGCCGCTGCCGAGCGCGTAGAGCGTCGTGACGACCAGCGCGATCCCGAGCAGTGCGACCACCGACCACCATGGCAGTCGCCGACCGCGCAGCGACGAAGGCACCGCGGCGCTCATCGCCCCGGACGAGGCTCGGTCGTCATCTTGCGTGGCCGAGCAGGTCGACGGCCAGCTCGGAGCGCTCCTCAGGTGTCCTGGAAGACGATCGGCGGCACCTTGCCCGTCAGGTCGTGCGCCTTCTCGGCGATCTTCACCGCGATGCGCCGGGCGATCTGCCGGTAGGTCTGCGCGACCGTTCCGTTCGGATCGGCCACGACCGTCGGCTTGCCCGAATCGGCCTGCTCGCGGATGCGGATGTCGAGCGGCAGCCCGCCGAGATACTCGACGTCGTACTCCTTCGACATGCGCTCGCCGCCCCCGGCGCCGAAGATGTGCTCGACGTGACCGCAATTCGAGCACTGGTGCATCGCCATGTTCTCGACGATGCCGAGGATCGGGATGCCGACCTTCTCGAACATCTTCAGGCCCTTCTTCGCGTCGATCAGCGCGATGTCCTGCGGCGTGGTCACGATGACCGCGCCGGTGACGGGA